>CAVHVD010000102.1:0-4397 GCA_963639425.1 Faecalibacterium prausnitzii | reverse complement strand
CCTCATCAGTGAGCTGCACTGCCGGCATGCGGTACTTCTCTGCGAAGTCGGATGCGAACTTGCGAAAGAGCAGCGAGGCATCGTTGCCACGCTCGCGCAGTGGCGGTATCTTGATTGGCACGGTGCTAAGACGATAGAACAAGTCTTCGCGGAAGCGTCCGTCGGCGATGGCCTGAGACAGGTTGACATTGGTAGCAGCCACGATGCGCACATTGGTCTTCTCCACCTTCGACGAGCCTACCTTTATGAACTCTCCGCTCTCAAGCACACGCAACAGACGTGCCTGTGTGGCCATCGGCAACTCCCCCACCTCATCGAGGAAGATGGTGCCGCCGTCGGCCTCACCGAAATATCCCTTGCGGTCACCGATGGCTCCTGTGAACGCACCCTTCTCATGTCCGAACAGCTCGGAGTCTATCGTTCCCTCGGGAATGGCACCGCAGTTCACGGCGATATACTTCCCATGCTTGCGACGGCTGTACTGGTGGATTATCTGCGGGAAGCTCTCCTTGCCCACACCACTCTCGCCGGTGATGAGCACCGACAAGTCCGTCGGTGCCACCTGCATGGCAATGTCTATGGCGTGCAACAGGTTCTCGTCGTTGCCGATAATGCCGAACCTGAGCTTCACCTGCTGTATCTCTGATTTTGTCATGATGTCGTGTTGTCCTCCCCCACACACTGTGAATATGTCTACAGAATGTCGTCGTCGTCAGGAACCGACAGCTGCTTCAGCTTGTCACTGTCGTCACGACGCTCGTTGTACTGCTTGCGCAGTTTGTTGGCCGAAGCCTGACTGTAGCGTATGCGGTTGCGCTGTATGTCCGTGGCCAGATAGACGGCATGGCAGAACGCCTGTTCCGACACCTCGTCGGCATCACTCATCTTGTCATACCCCACACCATGAGCCGGAGTGGTGCATACTATCGGCAGCCCGGCGCAGAACGCCACGCCCTCGTCTTGTGTCAGTGCCTTGAAGAGCCCTATGGCCTGGTCGTAGTATATCGTCAGTATGGCATCGAAGTGCGCGAAGTTACCGTCCTCGGCGAGCCAGTCGGCTGTGTACGGGCCGTAGCACACTATGTCATCGGCGACAGCCTTTTCTATGGCCGGAGTGATAGCTTCCTTCTCCTCCGTCCCTGGTGCAGCCTGTCCCTCGGCTCCCGTGTTCAACGCCATCACCGCAATGCGTGGGGCATCGATGCAGAAGTCAATCTTCAGCGTCTTGTCCAGTGTCCTGAGTCTCTCGCCCACAATTTCTGCGGTCAGCGCGGCAGGCACATTCTTCATCGGGATGCCCGGCAATGCTATCGCCATGCGCAAGTCTTCACCCACGAGCATCTGCAGCCCGTGTCCCTGCATCGACGTGACCTTCTCCATATAGTCGAGGTTGCCTATGAACTCCGTTCCTGCCTGTTTCATCATGTCATAGTTCACCGGCAGCGTCACCACGGCATCGGTCTGCCCGTCCGTGTACTCCCTCACAGCCTGCTCTATCGCCGTCCATGCCAACTTGGCAGCATCTGTCGATGGCACGGAGGGATCGGCCTTCGTATCTTCGTCGCCGCAATCGACGACATTCAGCTTGTCATCGACAGCATCTTCAGCCGCAGGCACATCGCTTGTCGGCACTTGTAGATCCAGCTGCTTGCGGTAGAACCCGACGGCCTTGGATGAGCCGTAGAGCACCGGCGTGCACAGTTCGAACATCGTCGGGTTGGAGAAAGCCTTCAGCACCTCCATGCTCCCCGTTCCGTTTATGTCTCCTTGAGTAATTCCTATCTTTATCTTTTCCATTTTCTATATGTGTAATGTATAGTCTTGTCTGTTGTCGTTTCATTCCCCGACCTTCTCCACGTTCGCATCGACAGGTATCGTGGTCTCTGCCTCGGCATTTCCATTCTGCCCCGGCAGCTTGATGGTGTAGAGCGAAGCCTCCATCTGGCGCACAAGGTTACGCTTCGCGCGGTCGGGCGAGTAGACGAATATCTCCTCCACGATGACCTTTTGGTTCACGGTGTCCACACGTGCCTGCGACACATACGGCCCACCCATCATGTCCTTGGTTATCTTCCACAGTCCGCGTGCCTCGAACACGTAAGTACCGTTCAGCATATATGCCTTGCAGTTGGTCAGCAGACTGTCGGTGGTCATGTGCGAGCCTTCGCGTGCGCCGGGTATGTTTATCGCCATGACGGAATCGCGCTTATGCACGAAGAACTCCTTGGTGAAAGTGCGACTGTCGGTGTATGGATATGAGTAGATCACGAAGTTGCGGTCGGCGGTAGCCGCGTTCGTCCCCGCCCAAAAGAAGTCTTTGCCCCTCTTGTATGACTGCAACTCACCCGGGAGCCACACGTCGCACCCGAACATCTCCTCGCACGCCTTCGATATGTTGTCGTTGTGACGGCTTTCGAGTATCATGATCTGGCGGTTCATCTCCGCATGCGTGAAGTAGTCTATTATGGCCTGTCCGTTCTTCGTCACATACGCCTCCATCGAATCCTCGTCGGGAGCCTGTATGGTGAGAATGTTCTGCGGGAAAGAATATGTATCACTCTCCGCACGGAACTTGGGCTGCGTGTATCTCTGTGGGTCGATGTCCACACGTATGATGTTACGCAGCATCTTCAGCGTGGAGTTGAAGCCATCGGGCACGGTGTTCATGATGCGAAACGAGCGTTCGGACTGCGGCAGTCCCGGAACATCGGTATCGAGCACGTTGAACAGGGCGCGTCCGGCAGGGCGTTCCCACAGTCCGTCGTCGATGACAACGAGCAACTCATAGGCTCGTCCGCTCGATGTCGGCGTGAATATATTCATTATTGAGCGTTTGCGGCCCGTACTTGTGTTTGAGTTGTCGCCGTCGCTGCTGCCGCCGCAGCAGACGAGTACGGCTGTACAAAGCACCGCAACTATCACGAATAGCATTTTCTTCATTGTCTGTTTCCTCCCGAAGCTATACCCTTCTTAAACGTCACCGTCTGCACGCAGACAGCCTTGTCTCAATGCAAAGGTAGAAATAATCGGCGACATGGACTGCCGTTTTGTCACGTCCGTATAGTTAATATTTATATAAACGCTATTTGTCTGCATCCGCCGCACCGTGTTCCTGCTTGGCCGTGGACAACATTCCGCAGGCTGCGAAGATGTCTTCGCCACGCGATGCACGTATGGTTGCGAACACCCCGTGGTGTGTCAGGTAGTCGCGAAAACGCACGATGGTGTCCATGTCTGCACCTTCAAGCTCCACGCCCGGGATGGCATGGAACCTCAGCAGGTTCACGCGGCAATCCAGTCCGCGCAGCAGACGGACAAGCTCCTTGGCATACACCAGAGAGTCGTTCACGCCACGAAACACGATGTACTCGAACGACAGCCTGCGCTGCTTGGAGAAGTCGTAGTTCCTCAGCAGGTCGATGACCTCCGTTATCGGGAATGCACCCTCGGCGGGCATCAGCTCACGACGCTGCGACGGCACTGGCGAGTGCAGGCTTATGGCCAGATGGCAGTCGCTCTCGTTGAGGAAGCGTCCCAGCCCCTTGAGCACGCCCACCGACGAGAGCGTGACGCGCTTCGGGCTCCAGGCATAGCCCCACGGAGCCGTCATGACCTCCAAGGCACGCAGAACATTGTCCGTATTGTCGAGCGGCTCGCCCATGCCCATCATCACCACGTTGGTCAGCCGGTCGAACTCCGGCAGCGAGTGTATCTGGTTCAGGATCTGTCCGGCTGTCAGATTTGCGCTGAACCCCTGCTTGCCGGTCATGCAGAACTTGCAGTTCATGCGGCACCCCACCTGCGACGACACGCACACGGTGCCACGGTCGTCATCGGGGATGAACACCGTCTCCACATAATGTCCCTCGGGCGTGCGATACAGATACTTGGCCGTTCCGTCCTTGCTGCGCATCACGTCGACGGGAGCCTCCGCACCCACCTCGTAGTCCTGCTTCAGCAGCTCGCGATAGCGCAGTGCGATGTTCGTCATGTCGTCAATGCTCCGGACGTGCTTGCCATAGAGCCACTCTGCCATTTGCTTGGCGGCATATCCCGGCATACCGAGACTGCCCGCCACATCTTTCAGCTCTTGTAGCGTCAGTCCCAAAAGGGGTTTCTTCTGCATAGTAATCACTGTTTAACAAATGGCAAAGGTAGTGCAAATCACACACAGAGCGGCAGACCCCGCCCCAAAAGTTGTCCGTTCACTCAAAAGCGTTTACTATCCGTTTACTAACCGTTCAAAAATTGGCCACTGATTGCCCATTGAAGCCGTGTTTTTGTTCAAAAACCGTTCACTTTTCCACACTTCCGTTCACTAATTCCGCGTTTGCCCTTGTTGGCACCCTAACGATGCCCATTCTTAGGGTCTAACGATGGGCAAGCTTGGACTCTAA
>CAVHVD010000101.1:0-17793 GCA_963639425.1 Faecalibacterium prausnitzii | reverse complement strand
TGTCATCCTCGCACAGAGCATCCTTTGCCAATGCCAAGGAGTAAATGTTATTGGTTTTGTCGTAAATGGGATTGCGTATAAACTCTATCTTTAGAACGTCGTCATAACGATGACCTATGTAGTCAATCAGTTTCTGCCCCTCGTAGCCAACAACTATGACCAGTCTGTTCAGCTGAAACTTGGATAATTGAGAGATAAAACGATCTATCAGGCGAACTCCGTTCACCTGCACCATACATTTGGTATTGTTCTTGGTTAGGTCTCCCAAACGCTTACCCATGCCTGCTGCTAAAATAATTGCTTGCATATCTTTTATGTCGCTTCCCGATTAACAGGAAAGCATTTGCCAACTGATTTATATTAAATACTTGCAAGTTGCCACCTATGAGCCAGCAAGTCATTCAACTTGTCCTTTGTCATGTTCTTGATTCTGCGGGAAAAGAAAGAGATACCCGTACTGCGACATGATGCGTTGGAGGTCTGCCTCGTATCTGTTCCTGTCAATGGCATCGGATATTGTGCCGGTAATTGTTGTCTCCATCTCTGCAAGTATCCTGCTGCCTGCCGCCATGATGGGGTTGAGACGTTCCCTGAACTTCTCCACGAGAGGGGCATAGTAGTAACCTATCTCTTCGATGATGAAAGCACAAGTGCTCCATGCCTCGCCGGTCTTCATGCGGCCTTTTGCCAGCTCTGCCGACACATACCTAAGCAGATAGTCGATGTTCTCTGCCTGTGCCGCCACATCATGGTCAGTTTCCACCGGATGAAAATAGCGGTCTATGAGCACCTGACGTTCCTGTAGGTTGCGCTGGTAGAAGAGGTTGTCGCCGGTGACGGAGGTACCGCTCTGCTCCACTTCTTCGAAACGCTCGGCATGGACACCGCTGATGGCGACGCTAAGCCCACCTACATTCATCACGAGACGGCGGTCACGGTCAATGCGGATAATATAGCCCTCAAGTCCTGCCAGCTCACCGGTGGTGATACGCAGCAGAATGCGATTGCGGGCATAGTAGTGATACGGGTGGAGCAGGAAGCGGATGCGCTCCGGCGATATATCCGTGATGCGCATGAAAGGCTGCATCTGCGAGTCCGGTATCCTTGCCACCTTACCCGTACTGCAGTCCTTGCAGAGATAGGTGTCGGGAAAGTGTTCGTTAAGATAGGACTGTATGTCACAGGGATCACCTTTGATGAAGACAAGTCCACTCACGGTTGGTACCTCACGGCTCTGCACACTCCGTCTACCATCATTACGAAAGTAGCGCATGGTCTTGTGCACGAAATAGGTCTTGCCGTCTTTCTCCAGACACCCTTCCATGTTCTTCACCGTGCTACGGTGCCGAAAGAGATAGGACCACGTGGTGCAGGTACACTCCCTCCCCTCAGAGCCAAACTCATTCTTTGACCCAGTAACACGGTTGCCATCAAGGGAAGCAAACTTCCCGTCGGCTGTAGAAAAGAAACCCGTACCATCCGGTTTCATAAGCTCCTTCCTACTTTATGTCGTTGGCTACAGCCGCACATGACGGCTGCGATAGCCTTGCCCATACGCAATACATAATGTCCATAATCTTATTCTTTTTGTAGTGCGGTTTGCAAGCCACACCCAAGATTATAAAAACCAAACGTCCAGTCATCTCCAAACCGGAGACAACCCTCCACGATACAAAATTAAGTTTTTTTTCATAACCACAGTGAGAGACCGTGCAAAAAGAGCAACGACACCTGTATTTCTGCACAATAACCATGGCAAGTTCGGCTTCTGCATCCCATTTTGCTCTATCTTTGCGAATATTAGGAACCCTTATTGACGCAAACCATGACAAGCATCATCATCGCCATTGCCGGATTGCTCGTTGGCTTTACAGTCGGCTATCTCCTCATGAATGTCCGCTCCATAAAAGAGCGTACCAGCCTGATTTCAGCACGTGACACGCTGAAAGCACAGGCTGAAGCCCTGCAACTACAGAAAGAAGAGTATAAGGCCGAGGCAGAACGCAAACTGTCAGAAGCCAAGGAAGAATATGCCGGCCTGTTGTCACAGGCCAAAGCCGACGCCGAGAAGCAACGGCAAGAGATAGAAGAACGCTATAACCGCCAGCTGGCAGACTTCCGCCAGCAACAGAAAGAGCTTCACGACAGACAGCAGGAGCAGCAGGATAGACAGAGCCAACTGATACGCGAGCAGATAAACTCCGCCTCAGAGCAGATACTCAAGAGACGCAGCGAGGAGCTCTCCGCAAAGAACCGTGAACAGCTTGCCACCATCCTCAACCCACTTCAGGAGAACCTCAAGCAGATGCGCGAAGCCGTCGACAAAAGTGGACGCGAACAGGCCATAAGCATGGAGCGGCTCGACCAAAGCATAAAGGAAAACCTCAGACAGGCTCACGAGGTCGGACAGAGTGCCGACCGCCTGGCACAGGCACTGACATCCGAGAACAAGGTACAAGGAGACTTCGGCGAACTGCGCCTGCGCACACTGCTTGAGAACATGGGACTGGAAGAAGGCGTGCAGTTCGAAGAGCAAGTCACGCTGCGCGATGAGCAAGGGAATACACTCTTCGGAGAGAGCGGCAACAGGATGATACCCGATGTCGTCCTTCACTTCCCCGACAACCGTGATGTCGTCATCGACTCAAAGATGTCGCTCAAGGCATTCGAAGACTACTTCAACGACAACGATGATGCCATCAGGCAGGAGCAAGACCTGCGGAGGCACATAGCATCCGTGAGACAGCACGTCAAGGAGCTGGCGCACAAGAACTACAGCAGCTATCTCCGTAGCGGCAGCAACAAGCTCGACTTTGTGGTGATGTACATCTACTCCGAAAGTGCCGTACAGCTGGCTCTCGTCAATGACCCTACGCTATGGAAAGAGGCTTACGACCAAGGGGTCATCATCTCCGGCTCGCAGACACTCTACATGATGCTGCGTGTCCTCGAGATGACATGGCGGCAGGTGCGTCAGGCAGAGAATCAGGACAAGATCATGACCGCTGCCGACGAACTTATAAACCGTGTCCAGATGTTCTATGAGCGTTTCCAGGCCGCCGACGACCAGCTCGGCAAGACCCAAAAGGCTTTCGACACACTACGTGCAATCACCGCACCAACAGGCATAAGCATCGCCACCTCTGCCAACAAGCTGCTGAAGTACGGAGCCAAGGAGAATGTCAAGCGCAAGTCAAAACTCCCCCACCCCACCAACGATGAGGATGAACCGGCACAATAAGCTTTCGCTGAGTTCTCCACCGGCAAACGTTAGGGGTTACGTATATTGTGAAGGGAGCTTATGTAGGTTAATAGAAGTCGTGTCAGATAACATCATAAGTCGTCTCACATCGAACGTGATGAATGTTCATATCGAACGTTGTGAGTGTTCATATCGAACGTGATGAATGCTCACATCGAACGATGTGAGAGGACATAAGTCTGCTTCATGACAATATCCATATAATATTATCCATGAAGTACCTACTGTCACAGCGATGAACACAGATACAATACACAAACACAGGATTACGGTTCCGAAGACAATCTACACCTGAGATATGTGCATAAAAAAGGACTGCCATAAAAGGCAGTCCCTATAATCTACAGTGCGGAAGCTGGGGGATTCGAACCCCCGGTACGCGTAATTACGTACGGCAGTTTAGCAAACTGCTGGTTTCAGCCACTCACCCAAACTTCCAGTCCCGCACTTCCACCGAAATGCGGTGCAAATGTAGACTAAACTTTTCGGCTGTGCAAGTGCATCTGGAGTTTTTTTATTTGCCTTGCCAAATGTCGGTGACTACGGCAAGGGCTTCTCTGACTGTAGGCACATTGGAGACAGACATGCTGCGACGATGGTCTCCTGGCTTCTCGCGTAGTTCACAACGGCGGGTGTTCTTCATCATGTAGTCTATCAGATGTCCGAACATGGGGCCTTGATAGTAAGGGCTGTCGGGATTGGAGACGAGGAACAACGTCATCTTGCCACCCTTGAGAAACACCTTCTCTGCGCCAAGACGTGCAGCTATGCGCCGCAGGGGGACGACGTGCAGTAGCTCATCTGTCTCAGGAGGCACAGGGCCAAAGCGATCTTCGAGCCGTGCACGATATTGCTCCACTTCTTCGTCGGTAGTCAGGTTGTCAAGTTCACGATAGAGAAGCATGCGCTCACTGCTGCCAGTGACATAGGTGGCAGGGAGCAACAGTTCGAGGTCGCTCTCCACCTGGCACTCGTCAACATAGGCAATGTCACCGTCTCCGGAATTGCCGCGCTGTGCGTCGGCATTGGCATAGACCTGACTGAACTCGTCGGTCTTTAGCTCGCGCACAGCTTCCGACAGTATCTTCTGGTAGGCATCATATCCCATATCGGCAATGAAGCCGCTCTGTTCGGCACCAAGCATATTTCCCGCTCCCCGGATGTCAAGGTCCTGCATTGCGATGTGTATGCCGCTGCCGAGACCTGCATAGTTCTCTATGGCCTGTAGACGACGGCGGGCTTCTGCCGTGAGTGCCGACAACGGCGGTGACAGCAGATAGCAAAATGCCTTTTTATTACTACGTCCCACGCGCCCACGCATCTGGTGCAGGTCACTCAGGCCGAAGTTCTGCGCATTGTTTATTATTATGGTGTTGGCATTGGGTATGTCTATGCCGTTCTCTACTATCGTGGTGGAGAGCAGCACGTCGTAGTCGTAGTTGACAAAGCTCATTATCACCCTCTCGAGTTCTTCGGGAGCCATCTGTCCGTGACCTATGCAGACACGGCAATCGGGTATATGACGCTGTATCATGGCTTTCAGCTCCAGCAGGTTCGCTATGCGGTTGTTGACGAAGAACACCTGTCCGTTGCGGCTCATCTCGAAGTTCACAGCATCGACAATCACCTCCTCGTTGAAGACATGTAGCTCGGTCTGTATGGGATAGCGGTTAGGCGGCGGTGTCTGGATGACAGACAAGTCACGTGCTCCCATTAGCGAGAACTGCAATGTACGTGGGATGGGTGTTGCCGACAGCGTGAGTGTGTCGACATTCACCTTCAGCTGTCGCAGCTTCTCCTTGGTGCTGACACCGAACTTCTGCTCCTCATCGACAATCAGCAAGCCCAAATCGTGGAACTTCACATCCTTGCCCAATATGCGGTGCGTACCTATAAGGATGTTGATGCTACCGTCAGAGAGGTCGCTGATTATCTTCTTGACATCTGCCGCCGAGCGTGCACGCGTCAGGTAGTCCACACGGCAAGGCATGTCCTTGAGCCGCTCACTGAACGTGTGATAGTGTTGATATGCCAGGACCGTCGTGGGTACCAGCACCGCCACCTGCTTGTTGTCGGCCACAGCCTTGAAGGCTGCACGTATGGCGACTTCCGTCTTGCCGAAGCCCACGTCACCACACACCAGGCGATCCATGGGGCGTTCGCTCTCCATGTCTGCCTTCACGTCGGCAGTGGCACGGCTCTGATCCGGCGTATCTTCGTAGAGGAACGAGGCTTCAAGCTCTTTCTGCAAGAAGCTGTCGGCACCAAAGCTGAAGCCCTTCTCCTGACGACGCGCGGCATACAGTCTTATGAGGTCGCGTGCAATGTCCTTTATCTTCTTCTTTGTGCGTTCCTTCAGCTTCTCCCATGCTCCCGTGCCGAGACGGTTAAGATGCGGAGCCTCACTGTCACGTCCTTTATATTTCGACACTTTGTGCAGGGAGTGTATGGACACGAAGACCACGTCGTCGTTCTGATAGACAATCTTCATCACCTCCTGTGTCGTGTTTCCTGCGGGTATGCGCACCAGTCCAGCAAAGCGTCCTATGCCGTGGTCTATATGCACCACATAGTCTCCTGGCTGGAACTCGCTGAGTTCCTTTAGGCTGAGAGCCATCTTACCCCCGCGCACACAATCACTCTTGAGGCTGTACTTATGGAAGCGGTCGAAGATCTGATGGTCGGTGAAGACACAGACCTTCAAGTCATCGTCGCTATATCCCTCATGCACCGTATGCTCCACAGGAGTGAATGTTATGCCGACATCACCACGGTCGTCGAAGATGGCACGCAGACGGTCTGTCTGCTTCATGCTGTCGCTACATATATATAATGTGTACCCGCGGCTGATGTAGTCCTTGAAGCTGTCCGTCAACAAGTCGAAGTTCTTGTGAAACAACGGCTGCGGACTGATGTTGAATGTCAGTGTGGCTTGTGGCGTATCACAGGGATGCGTGCCGAAGTCCACACGACGGAAGTCAGCTGTCGCTGCCGCGAACTCAGTACCATCAATCAGCTTGCCGTCGAGCGATACCACCTCGTTACCGTCGTCCAATCCCTCCTCTTCCGCCTTGCGTGCAATGACAGCCTGCGGCGACAATGCCTCATCATGAATCTGATGTATGCGCTCCGTCAGCCACATGAAATCCTTGGCAAAGATTATCGTGTCCGTCGGCAGGAAGTCGGTGAAAGGCACCATGCCGCTTCCGTCGCCTTGCGACAGGTCTTTGTCAAGGTCGGGAAAGATGGTTATGCTCTCTTTCTTATCGAACGATATTTGGCTCTCCACCTCAAAAGGTCTGATGCTCGACACCTCGTCGCCGAAGAAGTCAATGCGGAAGGGATATTCCGACGAATAGGAAAACACGTCGATGATACTTCCGCGCTCGGCAAACTGCCCGGGTTCATAGACATAGTCGGTATATTTGAATCCGTAGCTACGCAACATATCGGTGACGAAGTTCATGTCCACCTCCTCACCAACGTTGAGCGTCAGCGTGTTGCTGCTCAGCTCTTTCTTGCTGACGACCTTTTCTGCCAAGGCATCGGGACAAGTCACAATGAAGATTCGCCCTGCTTGCTGCTTCTCCAAGCGGCTCAGCGTCTGCGCACGCAGGATGACGTTGGCGGCATCTTTCTGTCCGTATTTCACGGCACGGCGGAATGACGAAGGGAAGAACAACACATTCTCATCACCGAGAATCTGTGTCAGGTCGTGATAGAAATACCCTGCCTCCTCCATGTCGGCAAGCACAAACACACAGGGCGCGGAGCCATGCCTATGGAGCGAGGAAAAAAACACCGGTGCCGAGGAGCCTATAAGTCCCCGACAGGAAATGCTACGAACAGACAGATCGTCCATGAGGCGGTACATTGCAGCCACATTAGGATGCTGCAACAGCCGCTGTTGCAATTCTAGTATAGTCACGCGCTTCTGCCGTTAAAAACGCTGCAAAAGTACTAAAAACGGCTTAACGCCAGCTTCAGCTTGGGCAAAATAGCTAATTTTGTTACCGACTTAACGAGTGCAGACACTCATCAATACACAGGCAAGCATATATGCAGGCAAGCAGCGACAGCATCGTGATAATCCCAACGTACAACGAGCGGGAGAACATAGAGAACATCATCCGCACCGTCTTCGGACTGGAGCACACATTCCACATACTTGTGATCGACGACGGCTCACCCGACGGCACTGCTGCCATAGTGAAGCACTTGCAGACGGAGTTCGGTGAACGCCTGTCCATCATTGAACGCGGCGGCAAGTTGGGGTTAGGCACTGCCTATATCGCCGGTTTCAGATGGGCGTTGCAGCGTGGCTATGACTACATCTTCGAGATGGATGCCGACTTCAGCCATAACCCTTCAGACCTGCCGCGTCTATATGATGTCTGTGCCAATGGCGAAGCAGATGTGGCGATAGGCTCACGCTATGTGTCGGGAGTGAACGTCGTGAACTGGCCCATGGGGCGTGTGCTGATGAGCTACTTCGCATCAAAATACGTGAAAGCCATCACCGGACTGCCCATACACGACACCACGGCCGGCTTCGTCTGCTACCGTCGGCAGGTGCTTGAGACCATTGACCTTGACAGGATACGTTTCAAAGGCTATGCTTTCCAGATAGAGATGAAGTTCAAAGCCTATAAAGGCGGCTTCAACGTGGAGGAGGTGCCGGTGATATTCATCAACCGCAGACTTGGCACGTCGAAGATGAATAGCAGCATCTTCGGGGAAGCCGTGTTCGGAGTGATTTGGCTGAAGTGGGACAGCATGATGCACCGATACCCACAGAAAGACAGGCAACAACAATGACAATGAGCAAGAAGACCACCATAATACGCAATGCCGTCATGGTGAACGAGGGCGAGACTTTCAGAGGCTCACTCATCGTGTGCGGCGACACTATTGAGAGAGTGCTGCGACACACAGGCTCTGACATCGAGGAGTCGCATCTCGATGCCATGCACTATGACGATGAGATAGATGCCCGCGGAGCCTATCTGCTGCCGGGAGTGATTGACGAACACGTGCACTTCCGCGACCCTGGGCTGACGCACAAGGCAGACGTGAACAGCGAGAGCCGTGCAGCAGCAGCCGGTGGAGTGACCACCGTCATGGACATGCCGAATACCAATCCGCAGACCACAACACCGAAAGCATGGGAGGAGAAGATGCAGCACTATGCCGAGGACAGCCTTGTCAACTACTCGTGCTACTTCGGTGCCACCAACGACAATCATGCGCTGCTGTCTGCTCTCGACCCTCACCGCGTGTGCGGAGTCAAGCTGTTCATGGGTTCAAGCACCGGCAATATGCTGGTGGACAAGGCCGAAAGCCTGAGACAGATATTCTCGTCGACCGACATGCTCATCGTGACCCACTGTGAGGACCAAAGCATCATATCCGCCAACATGTCGAGATACGCTGCCACTGACGGCGACCTGCCGTTGGTGCTGCATCCGTTGATACGTTCGGAGGAAGCCTGCTTCCGCTCGTCGGAGACCGCCGTAGACCTTGCGCAGAAGTACGGAACACGTCTGCACATCGCACATATCACCACGGCACGCGAGCTGGAGCTGCTACAAGACACGCCGCTGACCGCGGGTAAGAAGATAACAGGTGAGGTGTGCATAGCCCATCTGATGTTCTGCGACAAAGACTACGAACGCCTTGGCACACTGATAAAGTGCAATCCCGCCGTGAAGACAGAGGCAGACCGCAGGGCATTGCGTGCAGCCATCTGCACGAATAAGCTCGACACCATTGCCACAGACCACGCACCGCATCTGCTGAGTGAGAAGCAAGGTGGAGCCATCAAGGCTGCCTCGGGCATGCCGATGGTGCAGTTCTCCCTGCCGTGCATGATGCAACAGGCAGAAGAGGGCATGACAACAGTGGAGAACATCGTGCAGAAGATGTGCCACAACCCTGCCCTGCTCTACCGCATTGACAGGCGTGGCTTCCTGCGCGAAGGCTACAAGGCGGATTTGACGCTGGTGCGCCACAATCCGTGGATACTGACAGAAGACATGATACTGAGCAAGTGCGGATGGAGTCCGCTGACAGGACAGCGGTTCGACTGGCAGGTTGAGAGGACATTCGTGAACGGACACACGGTCTATGCCAACGGCAGCATCGACGACACCATGCGCGGCGAGGAGCTGCGGCTCTGCTGAATGTGACAGCTGCAAGGATGACATGAAGACAACAAACGGCACCATTACATACGACGTACGCGACGTTGCAGCCTACATAAACTGGCTGTACTTCTTCCACGCCTGGGGCTTCCAACCGAAATATGCGGCGGTTGCCAATGTCCATCAGTGCGTGTCGTGCCTCAGCACGTGGAGAAGCCGGTTCACCATAGAGGAGCAGCCCAAGGCACTCGAAGCCATCAGGCTACTGAAAGATGCCAATAAGTTGCTTGCCGATATGGATCTTCGGGTGAAGGCACGCTGCTCTTTCCGTCTGCTTGATGCCTATTCCGATGGAGACAACATCATGATGGGTGGCATTGTGTTCCCGCTACTGCGCCAGCAAGTGCCTGGGAACGACGGGCACACGCTGTGCCTTAGCGACTTTGTCAAGCCTATGTCGCCGGACAACAGTCATGACACCGTGGGCGTATTCGCAGCAACAGTCGATGAGACTGCTGCCACAAGACAGGGAAACGGTGATGGAAAGGAGGAAGACCCGTACCGCAAGCTGCTGGCACAGACCTTGGCAGACCGTTTGGTTGAGGCTGCCGTCGAGAAGATGCACCTTTACGTGAGGCAGAAAGCATGGGGCTACGCGCCGTTTGAGGACCTAAGCATACCAGATATGTTGCAGGAACGCTTCCAGGGCATACGTCCTGCCGTGGGCTATCCGTCACTGCCGGATCAGTCTGTGAACTTCTTGATAGACCGTCTTATAAGCATGAAGCAGATAGGAATAACGCTAACGGAGAACGGAGCCATGAGTCCACATGCCTCGGTGAGCGGACTGATGCTGGCACATCCGCAGGCACGCTACTTCAGCATCGGCAAGATTGGCGAGGATCAGTTGGCAGACTACGCTTCCCGACGAGGACTTCCCATTACGGAAATGCGCAGATTCTTGACTGCAAACCTCTGAGTAAGCAATGCAAAAGCACAGAATTGGACAGCAGAAAGCACTGAGTTAGACAACGAAAACCGCCGAGTTAGACAACGAAAACCAATAAGATAGGAGCCGAAAACAATGATGCAACGATTTGCCGTGATACTTGTGATATGTCTTTTGCTGCCGGATGTCTACATCTACTTCGCACATCTGCGCCGCAAGGTCAGGAGCCTTCTGCTGCGTGACCTGTGGTGGATGCCGTCGGTTGTCATCATTGCGCTGTTCGTCTACTCCATGTACGTGGGCACGGATAACGGGCTTTCAGACCGTCAATCACTGGTTTCCGTATTGGGAATACTGACCCTGCTGACAGGTCTGCCGAAGCTGACATTCTCCCTGTTCTCGCTTGTCGGGATGGCTGTGCATGCCATCGTGAAGCCCATTCCGCGACAGCTGTTCAACGCCATCGGCTGTCTGCTTGCAATCGTGCTGTTCGGCATGGTCTTCTACGGCAGTTTCTTCGGCACGCAACACATCGTGGTGAAGCAGGTGAACTACACATCCGCACATCTGCCCAAGGCCTTCGACGGCTATCGCATTGTGCAAATATCAGACCTGCACACCGGCAGTTTCAGAGATAAGCCCGAGACCATTGAGCGACTGGTGGAGCGTGTCAACGAACAGCGTACAGACATCATTCTCTTCACCGGCGATTTGGTCAACTCACGAGCCGACGAGCTGGAGCCGTTCATGGACATGCTGAACCGTCTCTCTGCGCCTGACGGCGTTTATTCCATTCTTGGCAATCACGACTATGGCACCTATTATCGCTGGGGCACACCCGATGGCGCGGAGCGCAACCTTGAGGAGCTATGCCGCAGGGAGAGCAAGCTGGGCTGGCATCTGCTGCGCAATGAGCATGTCATCCTGCATCATCGCGGTGACAGCATTGCATTGATAGGTGTCGAGAACGACGGCAATACGCCATTTCCACAGCTATCCGACCTGCCGCAGGCCATGAATGGCACAGATGGGATGTTCAGGATTCTGATGAGCCACGACCCTACACACTGGCGTCGTGAGGTTCTGCCAGACACGGACATTGACCTGACACTCTCGGGGCACACGCATGCTGCGCAGTTCATGCTCTTCGGCTTCTCGCCCAGCCAATGGGTGTACAGGGAATATGCAGGAATGTATAAGGAGGGGCAGCAGAGCCTCTACATCAACACCGGCTTTGGCTATGTTGGACTGCCGTTCCGCTTCGGAGCATGGCCGGAGATAACGGTGTTCACTCTCCACGAATAGGCCAGCACGACGGCATAGCCCACAACAGGAACGATGAAAGCAAACGACAGCGTCACCCTGTCGGCAAGCACGCCCATAATCATTGTGCCGATGGCTCCGCCGATGGTGGACATCATGAGGTACGACGAGGCACGCTTGGTCTGCCGTCCCAGTCCACGCAGAGCCAAGGAGAATATTGTCGGAAACATTATTGCCTCAAGCGCATAGTTCAGAATCAAGGCTACCATCGACAGCATCCCGAGTTCCAAGAGCACCATGACGTTGGCTATCACCGTTCCCACAGCACAAAACAGCAGAACCTTCTGCGCCTCAATGCGGCTCATGACCCAGCCTCCGGCGAAACGTGCGCACATGAAGAGGAAGAAGCCGAACGACAGCAGGCGGCTCGCAGTCATGTTGTCAATCAGGCTGACACGCTCTGCGTAGTTGATGAACAGGCTGTTTATGGCTATCTCTGCTATCTCATAGAACAGCAAGGCCACAAATCCAAACACGAACATTCCATTGCGCAACAGGCTGCATCCGGCATCTTCGCCCTGCGTAGCCGTGGAGATGTCATCATCATCGACAATCTCCGGCAGACGCACACGCGTGAAAGCAAGGGCAAACACGCAGACCATCACTGCCAGGAAGATGTACGGCCCTGATATATTGGCACCGGCAGTGCCGGAGAAGAGAATGGCTCCGCCAATCCACGGTCCGCAGATATTGCCCAACCCATTGACGCTCTGTGCCAGGTTGAGACGGCTTGCTGCCGTGGCGGCATCGCCAAGGCGTGCCATGTATGGATTGGCAGCCGTCTCAAGAAACACCAGTCCGCACGCCATCGCAAACAATGCAACGAGGAAGACATAGAACAGGCGCAGGCTACCGCTACCGTCGAACCCCATGGAGAGCAAGCCGAAAGCCAATGCGCCAACACCGAACAACAGGAGTCCGAACACCATTCCACGCCTGTAGCCATGACGGTTCAGGAACAGTCCGGCAGGAATGGCACACAGGAAATAGCCCAGGAAGAAAGCTCCCTGCACCAGCGTCGACTGCGATATTGATATGTCCATCTCCGCCTGAAAGTGCTTGTTCAGCACATCCATTATTGCCCGTGCAAATCCCCACAGGAAGAACAGTGATGTCACCAATATGAATGGCAGCCTGTATTCGCGTCTCATCAACCTTGTCATAGCTTTTATGAATCTTCTCCTTTTGTGTCGTTACGGCTGCAAAATTAAGCAATCTTCGGTTACAGGGTTCGGCCTATTCCGTATCTTTGCCCACACGATGCCCCGAGAGGAACTCATGCTGATACTCTACACCATATATATTGTATGTGTCGCATTGCCGCTATTTGTCGTGGCGACGGTCGTTGCCACGGCGTTCACGCTTGTCGGCGTACCGTTCTTCGGTGCACACTTCTGGGGCTACTGGCCTGCACATCTGTGGTCGCGGTTCACGTGCCTCATACTCCTGTTGCCGGTCAAGGTGGAGGGGCGTGAGAAGATCTGCCGCCACACGTCATACGTCTTCGTAGCCAACCACCAGAGCGTCTTCGACATACCGCTGGTCTACGGCTACCTCAACCGCAACTTCAAGTGGATGATGAAGAAAAGCCTGCGCAAGCTGCCGCTGATAGGCAGAGCGTGCGAAGTGTCGGGTCACGTGTTCGTCGACCGTAGCGGCCCAAGCAAGGTCTATGAGACCATAACGAAAGCCAAGGCTGTGCTGCACGACGGCGTGTCGCTATTCGTCTTCCCCGAGGGGGCACGCACATTCACCGGACACATGGGTTACTTCAAGCGCGGAGCCTTCCAGATGGCAGACGACCTGGGGCTTGCCGTTGTCCCCGTCACCATAGACGGCCCTTTCCGCATCCTGCCACGCACGGGGAAGCTCATCCATTGGCACCGCCTCCGCATGACCATCCATGACCCCATCCCCTATGAGGGCAAAAGCCCCGAGCACATACGCCGCACCATGGAGCTTGCCTATCGTGCCATCGAGGCAGGTATGCCGCCACAATACCGTGGCATGGAGCACAACGACGACCAGGACGTGTGAGCTCCCCCCACCCTCAACATCACAGACAAGTCTTGAGATACTGCGTATCATTGTCTCAAATCATACGTATGAATGCCTCTAATTATGCGCGTAAATGTCTCAAGTGATGCGCATCATTGTTTCTCGTAGAGCGCGGTGTGATTGCAGTCATTCATGATGGGTCTGTCTGTCAGTTTCAGACACAAAGATGCCCCTGAAAGTTTTGGTCTGACTTTCAGGGGTATCTTTCAAGCACGCACCCTATCTGCACCGCGGTCTTTGCCACTGGCAAATGTATGAGCATGTGCAGTTCAGTTCATGTTCGGCTTCTGCAGTCCGTAGTGGCTCTTGCGGTCCATCACGATGAGGCAGAGCGAGAGGACGATGGCGATGACACCGAAGCCTGCGAAGATGGTCATCGACTCCGTGTAGTCTATCACACCGTCGGCGGCAGTGTTCTGCTCGTTGACGTGTCCGATCCACATGGGCACCATGGCCAGTCCTATGTTCTGGATGTAGAAGATGAGTGCGTAGGCTGTGCCGAGGAGCTTCATCGGGATAATCTTTGGCACCGATGGCCACATGGCAGACGGCACAAGTCCGTAGGCAACGCCGAGGATGAGCATCATGACAACGGCCAGCACCCAGTTGGTGACAGGCAGCGCGAAGACGACGTGCACCACAGCGAGCAGCACGGAACCGAGGAGCATCAGTGTGGCTCCGTGGCCGTACTTGTCGTAGATGCGTCCGAAGAGCGGCGTGAGGAAAATCGTGCCGAACGGGAGCATGGCCGGAATGAAGCCGGCTATGCCGGCATCGACACCGTACTTGGACACCATCAGCTTCGTGGCGAACTTGAGGAACGGATTGACTCCGGCGTAGAACATGAGGCACAGCAGGGTGATCATCCAAAAGCCGCGGCTGCCGAAGAGGATCTTCAAGTCGGCAAACTTGAAGCCTTCTTCCTTCTCCCCCTCTGCCGCCGCCTCGCTATCGAGCTTGCGATCCATGACATTATAGACGATAAAGCTGACCAGTCCGATACACAGACATGCCGCCCCTATTCCTACGGGTGCGGCCACGCTGCCGAGAGCTTTCGCCAGCGGCAGTGATGCTCCGAGGGCAACGGCGGTGCCCACACGCGCCAGGGCGACCTGCAATCCCAGTGCCAGTGCCAGCTCGTGTCCGGTGAACCACTTCACTATGACCTTCGACACGGTGATGCCAGCAATCTCACAGCCTACGCCGAAGATGGAGAAGCCGAGGGCGGCGTATGCCACCTGCACCTGTACGTCGCCGCCGAACGGAACCCACACCGTTCCCTCGAAGGTGTTGCTGACAGCCCACCACTTGATGAGCGCACCGGCAAACATCAGAGCCGTGCTGAGCAGTCCGGTGAAGCGGATGCCGAACTTGTCGAGTATGATCCCCCCAAAGAAGAGCAGCAGCAGGTAGACATTGAGCAGTCCGTAGGCTCCGGAGAAGAAGCCGTATTCGGACGATGTCCATCCCATTCCCTGACCGCCGTCCATTCCGGCAACAGCCGTCAGCAGCGGTTCGAGCGGTGACATGACATCCGTAAAGAAATAGCCGAACATCATGGTGACGGACACTATCACAAGTGCCGTCCAGCGTGCCCCTGCCGAGTCACGCAAAGTCTTTTGTAGTTTTTCTGTCATGTGTGTATGGTATTGTTCCTTATGAAAGCAGGCCACATCGTAACGATGCGGCCTGCCTGTGTGATATGCGATTGTCAGATTTCACGATCCGTCAACCTCGTCCGTGGCTGCGGTGCAGGTCTTACTGTCCGTCGCCCTGCGGTGTAGTCGTCGTTGTGCCGGTGGAAGCCGGTGTCTCCGTGGATGCCGGAGCATTGGTGCCTACGGGCACATTGTACGGATTGGTGTTGGCTTCTCTCTGAGCCTGCTCCATGATGGCATCCTGACTGCTGGTGTTCGTCGACGGCAGAGTGTAAGCAGAAACGATGCTGCATACAACCATCACTGCTGCCAGCGTCCACGTGGCTTTCTCAAGAAAATCCGTGGTCTTGCGGACACCCATAATCTGGTTTGACGACGAGAATCCGGATGCCAAGCCGCCGCCTTTTGAATTCTGAATCAGTACTATGCCGCACATCAGGATTGACGTTAGCAGCATCACAATAATTATCAGTAAATACATCTCCTATAATTGTTTTGTTCTTTCGTTTTCCATCAGCCGTTCGAGGAACCTGATTTGGTCTGCAAAGTAAATATTTTTTTTTGGATATTTCAAACTAAGCTTTCTAATAATTTCGAGTGCCTTATCGTAGCGTCGCTGCTTGATGTATATCTTGGCAAGGGTCTCCGTGAAACAGCCGTCGGCTTCGTCGCCATCTTCGTCGCTGTCGGGCATGCCCTCCACATCCGCCTCATCACTCTGCTTCTGCGTCTGAAGGTCACCGAGTGGTGTCATCACCGGCTCTTCCTCTGCCGACGGCTCGGCAGGCACATTCAGCAGATAGGAGGCATAGTCTGTGGTGTAGTCAAGCTCGCTCGTCAGGAACTGCTCGTCGGGTTGCTTCGACAGGAACGAGTCTATCAGCGTCAGCGTGCGGTCGCCTTCGTCTTCACCGACAGATGCCGGTGCCGTCTTCGCGTCCTCTGTCGCGCTACGGCTTTCTGCCTTCAGCCGGTAGGCATCGCCCTCAATGAGATAGAACAGCACCTTGGCATCGGCTATGAACAGTGCCGAACGGCGTAGCTCCGTGCCGAAAGCGGCATCGTGCATCAGGTACAGGTTGTAGAGATAGAGCAGACGTGCCGACTGGAAATAGGGATAGCGCAGTACCAGTGTGCGCAACTCATGCAGCGTGGAACTGTTGAGCATTTCGGGATGCTCAATCCATTGCATTATGTCGACAAGGCTCGTCATGTGCTCCGATGTTCTTCTCCTTATTATATATGGTGTCGTCAGCGGCCAAGAGGTCACCAGTTGGCAACCGTAGCATTATATATCTGTTCGGTGATGTCTTTCACCATGACCTCGATTAGCTGATCCTGCACAGCCGTGAGCAACTGCCCCGAATCATATGTCTGGAAAGCCGAGAACGTCTGGTTCTCGAAGTCATCCTTATGGTCGGTGTTGTTGGTGTAGGATACCTGGATTGTCAGTGTCAGCCTCACCTTCGACGAGTATCCGCTGGCATCGATGGCTTCGTTGTACTGGTTATAGCCCGTTATCTCACCGTCGATTACAAGGTCACCGTCGCTGTCGACGACCTCAAGCCTTGTCTGCTGGATGAACATATCCTTCAGGCGGTCGTTGAGTGTCGTGGCCAGCGGGCCGTAGACATATTCCGCATGATTAGGGAAGTCGTTTATTTGCACGGTGTGCACCTTGTTATAGTCTATCGACGATATTGGTGCCAGACCGAGCGATATTTTGCACGACGTGAGCAGCGGCAATGCAGCCAAAGCCAACAGGACGTGGCACAGTTTCCTATTCAAGACCATACTTCTGTATCTTTCTGTAGAGTGTGCGTTCGGAGATGTTCAAGTCCTTGGCAGCAGCCTTGCGCTTGCCACGATGCTTCTCCAGAGCCTTGCGGATGAGGTCTCTCTCCACCTCGTCGAGCGACAGCGTCTCCTCAACATAGGCTTCCGTGTCCTGAATGTTATCGTTGTTGTGACTGAACGACGACGGCTGCTTTCCGCCCGCAGGCTTCTGAATGATTGGTATCACCGCTTCGCCATGTATCCGTGCAGAGGTGTTGTCGGCAACGGGCGTAGCCTGCGTGAAGTATGGCTGCGTGTCGCCGTGTGCCGACATCTCGCCGGAGCCTTGTCGTTGCTCGCTCATGATGCCATTCACGAGCTTCTTCAGGTCATTCACATCCTTACGCATGTCGAATAGTACCTGATACAATATGTCGCGCTCGGTCTCGAAGTCTTTCCTTGCTCCCATCAGTGCAGGCAGACGCAATGTGTTGCCCTGTTCCGGCAGATATTTCTTCAGCATGTCGGCAGTGATGGTGCGTTCGGTCTCAATGACCGATATCTGTTCCGCTACGTTCTTCAACTGACGTATGTTGCCCGGCCACGGGTATGCCAGGAGCACGC
>CAVHVD010000100.1:0-19419 GCA_963639425.1 Faecalibacterium prausnitzii | reverse complement strand
TTATACGCAGTATGAAGAGAAAGATAAGCAGGTTAGACACCATCAAGATGATTATCTCCAGTCAGGAGATGGGTTCGCAAGACGAACTGTTGAAGGCCTTGGACAAGGAAGGCTACAGCATTACGCAGGCCACGCTGTCGCGCGACCTCAAGCAGCTCAAGGTAGCCAAGGCTGCAAACTCTGACGGGAAGTACATCTATGTCCTTCCGAACGACATAATGTATCGCAGGTACTCGAACTTGCCTCCCAGTGAGATGCTCAGTGCCAGCGGCTTCCTGTCGCTCGACTTCTCGGGCAACATCGCCGTGATACATACCCGCCCGGGCTATGCCAGCAGCATGGCCTACGACATCGACAACCGTCCCTGTGAAGGAATTATCGGAACCATTGCCGGCGACGACACCATCATAATGGTGATGCGTGAGGGGTTTAACCGTAAAGAACTTGTGAAATACCTGTCAGGAGTAGTGCCTGGCATGAAATGAAACGTTACAATAAACAGAGGACTATTTGTTTAATAGATGGAGACCAAACACATTGATGTTATGGTTGCAGACGCTTCCCATGAGGTGTATGTGGACAAGATACTCGACACCATCAGGGAAGCTGCCAAAGTCCGTGGTACGGGCATAGCCGAACGTACTCACGAGTACATAGCAACGAAGATGAAAGAAGGCAAGGCTGTCATTGCCTTGTGTGGCGATGACTTTGCGGGTTTTTCGTATATCGAGAGTTGGGGCAACAAGCAGTTTGTTGCAACATCGGGCTTGATAGTCTCACCCGAATATAGAGGACTTGGAGTTGCCAAGCGAATCAAGGAATGTACGTTCAAGCTGGCACGCCTGCGATGGCCGTGGGCCAAGATCTTCAGCCTCACCAGCGGAGCTGCCGTGATGAAGATGAACACGGAGCTGGGGTACGTGCCTGTGACATTCAATGAACTCACCGACGACGATGCCTTTTGGAAGGGTTGTGAGGGATGTATCAACCATCCCATTCTAATGACCAAGAACAGGAAATTCTGCATCTGCACGGCAATGCTCTACGACCCTGCCGATCATGAAGAAGAGGACAGTGCAGCCAACGACGGCAACAACAAAAAGAAACATTAGCATCAGGAGGAATACACATATATTATGGAACAGAAGAAGAAAGTTGTAGTGGCATTCAGTGGCGGTCTTGACACGTCATACACGGTGATGTACTTGGCAAAGGAGATGGGCTATGAAGTCTATGCCGCCAGTGCGAACACGGGCGGCTTCAGTGCCGAGCAGCTGCAACGCAATGAAGAGAACGCCTACAAGTTAGGTGCAGTGAAGTACGTCACGCTTGATGTCACAAAGGAATACTACGAGAAGAGCCTCAAATACATGGTCTTCGGCAACGTGCTGCGCAATGGCACTTACCCCATCTCGGTAAGCTCCGAGCGCATCTTTCAGGCTCTTGCCATAGCACGCTATGCCAATGAGATAGGTGCCGACGCAATAGCTCATGGCTCCACAGGTGCAGGCAATGACCAGGTGCGCTTTGACATGACGTTCCTCGTGATGGCTCCCGGAAAAGAAATCATCACGCTGACGCGCGACAAGGCCTTGAGCCGTAAGGACGAGATTGACTATCTGAACAGCCACGGCTTCGCCGCAGACTTCGCGAAGCTGAAATACTCATACAACGTTGGTCTTTGGGGTACATCAATCTGCGGCGGCGAGATTCTTGACTCCACACAGGGACTGCCGGAGAGTGCGTACTTGAAGCATTGCACGAAAGAGGGTACAGAACAGCTGCACCTGACATTCGAGAAAGGTGAGCTGAAAGCCATCAATGGCGAGACCTACGACGACCCTGTGAAAGCCATACAGAAGGTCGAGGAGATCGGCGCAGCCTATGCCATCGGTCGTGACATGCACGTCGGCGACACCATCATCGGCATAAAGGGGCGCGTGGGCTTTGAAGCTGCTGCTCCCATGCTCATCATCGGCGCACACCGTTTCCTTGAGAAGTACACCCTCAGCAAGTGGCAGCAGTACTGGAAGGATCAGGTTGCCAACTGGTACGGGATGTTCCTGCATGAGAGCCAGTATCTGGAGCCGGTGATGCGCGACATAGAAGCAATGCTCACGTCGTCGCAGCGCAATGTCAACGGAACTGCCATTCTCGAACTGCGTCCCTATGGATTCACTACCGTCGGTGTCGATAGTCCCGACGATTTGGTCAAGAACAAGTTTGGAGAATATGGCGAGATGCAGAAAGGATGGACAGCCGAGGATGCCAAGGGATTTATCAAGGTCTCGTCCACAGCACTGCGTGCATACTATGCCGTACATAAGTTCGACGACGAGCTTTAATATATAATAAGGAGGGACAGATTTCCATGGAAAAGAAACTAAGACGTTCGCGTAGCCAGAAGATGATAGCCGGTGTTTGCGCCGGAGTGGCCGATTATTTCGGACTTGATGCCACGTTGCTCAGGGTGGTATATGCCCTGCTGACGGTGTTCACAGCCTTTGCGGGTGTACTTGTCTACCTCATTCTGTGGCTCATCGTCCCTTACGGTGATAAAAACGGATAACTTGCTTCAAGAATGATAAAAGTAGGAATTATAGGAGGTGCCGGATATACAGCCGGTGAACTGATACGCTTGCTCGTCAACCATCCCGATGCTGAGATTGTGTTCATCAACAGCACCAGCAATGCGGGACACCGCATAACCGATGTGCATGAAGGTCTCTGTGGTGAGACGGAGCTGGTCTTCACCGATCAGTTGCCGCTTGAGAGCATCGACGTGCTCTTTTTCTGCACTGCCCACGGTGATACCAAGAAGTTCCTTGACAGCCATCAGGTTCCCGACGGGCTGAAGATCATCGACCTCTCGATGGACTATCGTCTCAAGTCTCCATCTCATGATTTCATCTATGGTTTGCCTGAACTGAACCGCCGTGCCATCTGTAGCGCACAGCATGTGGCCAACCCCGGTTGCTTCGCCACTGCCATACAGCTCGGACTGCTGCCGTTGGCCAAGAACCTGTTGTTGAGCGGCGACATCAATGTCAATGCCATTACAGGCAGCACGGGTGCCGGTGTGAAACCGAAAGACACCAGCCACTTCAGCTGGCGAACCGACAACATCAGTATCTACAAGCCTTTCGAGCATCAGCACGTGCCGGAGATAGTACAGTCACTGAGACAGCTACAGCAGAGCTTCGACTCCGATGTTGCGTTCATCCCATATCGCGGTGACTTTGCCCGTGGCATCTTTGCGACCATCGTGGTGCGTACTGCCGTCAGCGAGGAGGAGCTTTACCGCATCTATCGCGAATACTATGCCGAGGACTCATTCACGCATGTCGTAGACCGCCCGATAGACCTCAAGCAGGTCGTCAATACTAATAAGTGCCTTGTGCACTTAGAGAAGCACGGCAGCCGTCTGCTCATCGTCTCCTGCATCGACAATCTGCTTAAGGGAGCCAGCGGGACGGCTGTCCACAACATGAACCTTATGTTCAACCTCGAGGAAACGGTGGGTCTCAAGCTGAAGCCCTCTGCCTTCTGACGGTGAACGGACTTAGAACTTAAACTGAAAAGAAATGAATTTATTTGATGTATATCCGCTGTTCGATGTCAATATAGTCAAAGGACGCGATTGCTCCGTCTGGGACGACAAGGGCACGGAGTATCTTGACTTCTATGGTGGCCATGCTGTTGTTTCCATCGGTCACTGCCATCCGCACTATGTAGAGGCTCTGTCTCGTCAGGCTGCCACGCTCGGGTTCTATTCCAATTCGGTCATCAACACGTTGCAGCAGCAACTGGCCATGAGGCTCGGACGTATCTCCGGCTATGACGACTATTCGCTGTTCCTCATCAACAGTGGAGCCGAAGCCAACGAGAATGCTTTGAAGTTGGCTTCGTTCTACAATGGACGCAAGCGTGTGCTCACTGCTGAACGTTCATTCCATGGCCGCACATCGTTGGCTGTGGAGGTCACGAACAACCCGAAGATTATTGCTCCCATCAACGACAATGGCAATGCCACGTTCCTGCCATACAATGACCTCGCCGCATGGGAACGCGAGTTGGCAAAGGGCGATGTCACGGCCTGCATCCTCGAGTGCATCCAGGGTGTCGGCGGTTGTCATGTCGCCACGCCTGAGTTCGCACAGGGGCTGGCAGCTGCATGCCGCAAGCATGGGGCGTTGCTTATCTGCGACGAGATCCAGTGCGGCTATGGTCGCAGCGGCAAGTTCTTTGCCCATCAGTGGCTGGGCATCCGTCCGGACATCATCACCGTGGCAAAAGGCATCGGCAACGGATTTCCGATGGGGGCAGTGCTGATAGCACCGTTCATCAAGCCTGTCTACGGACAGCTCGGCACCACCTTCGGTGGCAACCATATGGCGTGTGCCGCTGCATTGGCTGTGCTTGACGTGTTTGAAGGACAGCATCTCATCGACAATGCCCTTGAGATTGGTGACTACTTCATGCAGCAGCTTGTGCAGCTACAGAAACGTCAGCCGCATATCGTGGAACTGCGTGGTCGTGGACTCATGATAGGCGTTGTGCTCGACATTTTGCAGAAAGAAGTCCGTCAGAAACTCATCTTCCAGGAACATTGCTTCACAGGAAGTGCGTCGACAAATATCCTACGCATCCTGCCGCCGCTGACCATCACGCGCCAGCATGTAGACAGCTTCATCGACAGGCTTGAGCGTGTGCTCGGCACGTTCTGACCGTAAAACCGGCTTCGTCGAAGCACTTGAGGGACATGGCACTGAAGCTGACATCATACTACCGCGGGAGTAACATCCCGTCCGACTTGCCAGGCAGTGACGTGTTTCACAGCACGACGCTGTTTCATATCTATGCCTCTACGTCAGGGTTTAATCCCGTGCTCGTGGTTGCCTCCGACGACGGCGTGGTGCTTGGCAAACTGCTTGCTGTGGTGCAGAAGATATGGCGCATATCGCCGTTGTTTGCCTTACGCCGTGGCGAAGCTTTCGGCACGGGTGAGTATTTCTGCCTGCCGGAACGACGTGCAGAGATATTCAGTGCCATGTTGCGTGAGGTCACACGCTATGTTCACCGTCTTGGAGCGGCAGTCATGGAGTTCCGCAACCTCAACCGTGCGCTTGATGGCTTCGGCGTATTCAAGCAGAATGGGTACTTTGCCGTCAACTGGATGAGCGTGCGCAATGACCTGGCAGCTGTCGGCAACATTGAAGACGTAATGAGCAAGTCCCGCCTGCGTCAGCTACGCCGAGGGCTTAGGAACGGAGCGCAAGTGGCCGAAGCCACGAGCGAAGAAGATGTCAGAGCCTTTGCCCTGATGCTGAAAGAGAACTACCGTCACAAGCTGCAACGCCACTTCCCGAATGTTGACTTCTTCCGCCAGATTATGCAACACATGTCTGCCGGCAATCGCAGCAAGATATTCATCACCACATTCCACGGTAAGGTCATTGGCGGATGCGTGTGCCTTTATTCCGGTGCCCGCAAGGCATACGTGTGGTTCAGCGGAGCGATGAACAGAACCTATCTCCGTCAGTATCCCGGCATACTATGTGTATGGAAAGCTCTTACCGATGCCAAGGAGCGCGGATATGAGGAGCTGGAGTTCATGGACGTGGGACTGCCGTTCCGCAAGCATGGCTACCGTGAGTTCGTGTTGCGCTTCGGCGGAACGCAGATAGGCACACGCCGCTGGTTTCACCTGCGGTGGGGCTGGCTGAACAATATCTGCCAAAGGCTGTACTCCTGAGACATTCGGAGTACGTCTTTTTCAGTCGGTCGCCTGATGCACCGTGAGCTGCGGGAACGGGAAGCCGATGCCCTGCTTGTTGAATTCGGCATAGACTGCGGCGTTCATGTCGTAGTTGACATCCCAATAGTCGGAACCCTTGACCCATACACGTATGAGGATGTTGACACTGCTGCTGTCGAGAGCGTTAAGAGCCACGTAGGGTGCCGGAGATGTAAGGATGCGGCTGTCGCGTGCGATGATGTCGAGAATGACACTCTTGACGTGTTCGTAGTCTTCGCCATACTCCACGCCGACAATCCAATCGATGCGGCGGGTGTCAAGACTGTTGTAGTTGGTTATGGTACCACCGCTGAGCGAACCGTTGGGCACATAGACGAGCTTGTTGTCTGTGGTGCGCAGCACTGTGTGGAATATCTGAATGGCCGTTACGGTGCCGCTACCGCCGGAGCAGTCGATATAATCACCGACCTTGTAAGGACGGAGCAACAGAATGATCAGCCCACCGGCGAGGTTTTGTAGATTGCCGCTCATGGACATACCTACGGCAACACCGACAGAAGCAAGCAAGGCTGCAAACGAGGTGGTCTCAATGCCAAGCCGCCCGATGATGGCTATGGCGAGAAGTATGGTCAGCGTGATGCTTACGGTACTGGCAAGGAACGTGCGCACACCGGCATCGACATTGCGCCGCTCCATGAACGTCCGCAGGAGTTTCATTATAAACCTGATGAGGAAACGGCCGACGAAATAGATGAGTACCGCTACCAGGATGTTCCATCCTGTCTCAGCACACCAGCCGATGGCGGAGATCATCATGGCTTGAACATCGGCCTGACTTGATAGGGATGTGATGTTTTCCAGTTCTGTTGAGATGTCCATATTCTTCTGTTATAAGCTGTTTAGGGATGATCCAAATCGGCCATCCGTCTTCCTAATGGCCGTAACAAAGGTAGCCGTTATCCTTAGAATTGCAATGGCTTGCCGTGGACATATTTGAGTAGCAGATGGCTGTAATGTTGTTCCAAGACCTTATGAATGTTGTCGCAAGTCCATTGATGTCCTCTCACATCGTTCGATGTGAGCATTCACACCGTTCGTTGTGAACATTCATCTCGTTCGATGTGAGCACTCACACCGTTCGATGTGAGACGACTTATGACATCGTCTGACACGACATCAATTATTCGATACACATATCTTGGTTCATATCCGCGCAAAAGTGATGGAGTGTAAAGACAGGAACGGAATAATTTGCACCGTTCGACGAAAAGGAATACTTTTGCGCAGACTTTCGAGTGGAAGTCTGAGGGGTGCCTTAATACAACGGGCTGAGATCATACCCATTAACCTGATGCGGGTAGTGCCGACGTAGGGAATGTGAAGAAAAGATCCCTCTTTTCTGTTTAACTAAAAAGGTATTGTTGCAATGGAGAGACATGCAATGATGGCGGTCGTGATGTCAATGACCGCGATGAGTGTCTGTGCGCAGACACAGCAAAACGACAGCCTGCGGGAGATTGGCTTGCAGGAGGTGGAGATTATGGCTACACGGGCAACGAAGACCACGCCCATAGCGTTTACGGATGTGTCGCGCGAACAGCTGAAACAAGTGAATTTCGGACAGGACATCCCGTACCTGCTGAGTACGACACCGTCGGTGATCACCACGAGTGATGCAGGGACGGGAATAGGCTATACGTCGATGCGCGTGCGCGGTACGGATGCCACGCGGATAAATGTCACTGCCAACGGCATCCCCTTGAACGATGCCGAGAGCCACTCTGTGTTCTGGGTCAATATGCCGGACTTCGCATCCTCGGTGAGAGATGTGCAGATACAGCGCGGTGCTGGCACGTCGACAAACGGCTCCGGCGCATTTGGTGCAAGTGTGAACATGCGGACCGGTGAGTTGAACGCCACGCACTATGCCGAGTTCAACGGGTCATACGGCTCATTCAATACGCACAAGGAGACGCTAAAAGCAGGCACGGGGCTTATTGACGGCCACTGGGCTTTCGACATCCGTCTGAGTAGCATCCATAGTGACGGGTACATAGACCGTGCAAGCACGAACCTCAAGTCATATTACGCGCAGGGTGCATACTACGACGGAGGCACAAGCATCCGGCTCATCACCTTCGGCGGCAAGGAAAGGACATACCACGCATGGAACTATTCGACAAAGGAGGAAATAGCAGAATATGGACGACGCTATAACTCCTGCGGATATATGTACACCGATGCCGCCGGCGCAATGCACTTCTACGACGACCAGACCGATAACTACACGCAACGCCACTATCAGCTGCTGCTGAACCACGGCTTCAGCAATGCGTGGAAGCTGAACGCAGGGCTGCACTATACCAAGGGCGACGGCTACTATCAGGAATACAAGACCAAACGCACGCTGTCCGAATATGGACTGGAACCATATCGTGACGCGAGTGGGGAGCTTGTCAAGAAGAGCGACCTGGTGCGCAAGAAAGCCATGGACAACTGGTTTGGCGGAGGCGTGTTCTCGCTGACATACAAGGACAGCCGCCTGAATGCCACGCTGGGAGGAGGCTTTAACCGCTATGACGGACAGCACTTTGGCAAGGTTATATGGGTGAAGAACTACATCGGCAACATAGACCCTACCGATGACTATTACCGCAACACGGGCACGAAGAACGACGGCAACATCTACCTGAAGGCCGACTATAACATCGCCGGTGAGCTTAACGCATACGTAGACCTGCAATATCGCTACATAGACTATAAAATCCGTGGCAGGAACGACAACTACGATTGGTTCGGCAACGGTGGTATGCAGAGTCTGGATGTACATGAAGACTACGGCTTCTTCAATCCCAAGGCAGGGCTGTCATGGCAACCGGACAAGCACAACCGCTTGTTTGCATCGGTCAGCGTGGCACACAAGGAGCCGACACGCAACAACTTCACCGATGGCAAGTTCAACGTGCATCCGAAGGCGGAACGACTGACAGACTATGAGTTGGGATACAGCTATGTCGGCAGCTGGCTGACATTAGGTGCGAATCTATATTACATGTACTACAAAGACCAGCTCATCCTCACGGGCGAGGCAAATGAAATAGGCGAGCTGCTGGCAGCCAATGTGCCGAGCAGCTACCGTCTTGGGTTGGAGATGCAGGCAGGGGTGAGGTTCGGAGGATTCAGCTGGGACGCGAGTGCCACCATCAGCCGTAACCGCATAAAGAACTTCACGGAGACACTCTATGAGAACGAGGACAACACAGCCGATGCATGGGTGATCGAACATGGCGATACTCCCATATCCTTCTCGCCGGACTTTATCCTGAATAACCGCTTCGGCTACACGTGGAAGGGCTTTACGGCTGCGTTGCAGAGCCAGTATGTCAGCAAGCAGTACATGAGCAACGCACGGCAGGAAGACTGCACACTGGATGCTTACCTGACGAGCAACCTTGACCTGGCATACACCTTCAAGGTGAAGGGTATGAAGAGCATCACCGTGGGGTGCACGGTCTATAACCTCTTCAACGAGAAATATGAGAACAACGGATATGCCGGCAGCGGGTTCTACTATGACGACAACCACCGTCGCGTGCGCTATAACTATGCCGGTTATGCGGCACAGGCAGGCACCAACTTCCTTGCCCACGTGTCGCTGGCTTTCTGATACGCACAACATATATATAATAGGTATATGTCGGCAGACTTAGAGATCTTCATGGCGGAGCATTGGCTCGACATCGTGACCACGGTGTTGGGCCTGTGCTACCTGTGGCTGGAATACAGGGCCAACATCGCGCTGTGGGTTGTGGGCATCATCATGCCTGCTTTGGACGTGTGGCTATATTGGCAACATGGCTTGTATGGCGATGCCGGCATGTCGGTGTACTACGTTGTCGCCGCTGTCTATGGCTATTTGGTTTGGACATTCGGCAGAAAGGAAAGACAGGGTGAGGTGGAGCAGATGCCGATAACGCATTTCCGCCGGAGGCTGATAGCACCTACCGCAGTTGTGTTCCTTGTGCTGTGGGCTGTTACCTATTATATATTGGTGACCTTTACGGACAGTACCATACCGCTGTGTGATTCCTTCACCAACGCACTGAGCTTCGTAGGGCTGTGGGCATTGTCGCGCAAATATGTCGAACAATGGTGTTTTTGGTTAGTGGTAGATGCCGTGAGCACATACCTATATATAAGTAAGGGCATACCGTTCAAGGCGGGACTGTATGCTCTGTACACGGTGATTGCGGTGATGGGATACTTCAAGTGGATGCGCTTGATGAGGGAACAGCAGATACTTGACAGTAACGATGGGGCAGAAGCATAGACATGAGGACAATAGACATCTTTTCAGGGGAGTGGAAGCCCGAGGCCGTGGTGCTGGCGGCAGGCAGTTATCCGCAGGCACGGCAGCCGCTCGACATGCTTCGCAGTACGCCTGTGGTGGTCTGCTGTGATGGAGCTGCCGAGGAATATGTGTTGCGGACAGGCCGCCTGCCATCTGCCATCGTGGGCGACTGTGACTCTTTATCGGCAGACTTCAGACGGCGGCACGCATCCATAGTACACAGCATCAGTGAGCAGGAGACGAATGACCAAACCAAGGCCATGAGTTATGTCCGCTCGATGGGACTTAGCCGAATAGCCATCCTCGGAGCCACCGGCAAGCGCGAAGACCATACGATAGGCAACATCAGCCTGCTGGCAGACTATGCACAGGAGGGTGCTGACGTGCGGATGCTGACCGACCACGGCGTATTCGTGGCCTGCTGTGGAGACTGTGAGTTCAAGACATACAAGGGGCAGGAGCTCTCAATCTTCAACATCAGTGCCACGGGACTTCGGAGCGAAGGACTGGACTATCCTATCTATGACTTCCACAAGTGGTGGCAAGGCACGCTGAACGTAGCGTCGGGCTCCCGTGCCGTCATCCATGCTGCCCAAGGCATGTTCCTCGTGTTCCTAATTTACTGACAGAATACCCCGCTCGTCTTAGGATTTTCGCCTGGAGATACACGGTTGCGGATTAAAGTTCACCTTTGGTGAGATAGCTTCTACGCATCTTTCAACTTTAATCCTAAAAACCGGAACTCTATGGCAACATGCAAAATCAAATTCAGGGCTTCCTCTGTCAGCGGCAAGGAAGGCACGCTCTACTTTCAAGTGATTCACAACCGTATTGTCAGGCAGATACGCACAGGTCACAGACTCTTCCATGCGGAATGGGATGTGCGCAGGCAGACAGTCATCATGCCGCAGGAGGCAACCCGTGAGAGGCGTAGCCACCTCCTGTCGTTGCACAACGCCATGAATAGCGAACGGAAGAGGCTTGATGCTGTGATTGCACGGTTGGAAGCGAGAGGACGGCCATACACGGCAGACGACGTGGTGGAGGCTTTCGTCTCGTCTACCGGTGACTTTTACCTTGTCTCCTTTGCCAGGGAGACTATGGAGCACCTGCGGAGGATTGGCAAGCGCCGTCTCTCCGAGACCTACGCGACGGCGGTGAGCAGCTTCATGCGGTTCCGCAAGGGGCTGGATGTGCCACTTGATGAGATGGACTCCGACCTGATGTCTGCCTACGCGGCTTACCTCGCAGAAGCCGGTGTCTGCCCGAACACCATATCTTTCTATATGCGCAACCTGCGAGCCATCTACAATCGTGCTGTGGACAAGGAGCTGACGGTGCAGTGTTCCCCGTTCAAGCATGTCTATACCGGCATCGACAAGACCGTCAAGCGTGCCGTGCCGATAGAGGTCATCAGGCAGATACGCAGTCTCGACCTGTCCCAGCATCCCGCCATGGACTATGCGCGGGACATCTTCCTGTTCTCGTTCTACACTCGTGGCATGTCGTTCGTCGACATAGCCTATCTGAAGAAGAAAGACTTGCAGAACGGCATCCTATCTTACCGGCGGCACAAGACCGGCCAGCAGCTCTTCATCAAATGGGAGAAGCCCATGCAGGAGCTTATAGACAAGCACGACACATCGGGCGGCCCCTACCTGATGCCTATCATCAAGGATGCCGGCAATGATGAGCGCAGCCAATACATCAGCGAAGCACACCGCGTGAACCGCAACCTGAAGAAGATAGGTCGCCTGCTTGGACTGCCCATGCCGCTGACCTCCTACGTCGCACGTCATGGCTGGGCGAGCATTGCCAGGAGCAAGAACATCCCGATAGCAACCATTAGCGAGGCCATGGGACATGACTCGGAGAACACGACACGTATCTACCTTGCCTCTCTCGACACCTCTGTGGTTGACAAAGCCAACAGCCTGATACTGCAGTCGCTATAAATCGAGGTATATTATGGCTTTCTTGTAACAGCTCGGCTATTTATCGGCAAACAAGTCGTCCATGACTATTTGCTTTTGCACGATGCCGGTATGTTTGCCGTAAGCCACACCATACGTTGTGACCAAGGTGAGATGGACAGTCTGCTTGGCGTTTAGGGTTTTCTTTAATGCTTCAATGCGGTTTCTCAGTTTGTCATCTTCTTCCTTTGTGATAGAGTATTCTCCACTGGCGAATTTCATTTCACAAAGGTTGACCACATTATCCGCCCTGATGATAAGTAAGTCAATCTGTGTACCACATTTTTCATCATCACCCTGAACTGCCCAAGCGGATAGCGACGACTTGACACCACCGATTTCCAGTGCCCGTTTAATTTGCGTGATATGTTGCCAACAGACTTCTTCGAATGCCACACCACGCCACGACCGCATGATGTCTGATGTGACATTGTCGGTCATGAAATCTACATTGGAAACATTCGGTTCCACATATTTCAACCAGAACAGACAGAAATTGTCCATAAGTTTGTAACATTCTGTGTATCCCTGTCTACCGTATGGTACGTAACGAAGTATGAAATCGCTCTCAGCTAAAGCTGCCAAAGTCTCAGATAGACCACCGCCAAGAGGAAGTCCTGTAGCCTTGGCTATTTCCTCGCGGGTGAAACCGTTATGTCTTGTAGCAAGTAACCGCACGATCTTCTTGCAGTCCTCGGGATTTCCGAATATAGCATTGAATAGGCGGTTGAATTCATCCTTCAAACGTGGATTATGTCCAAAAAGTATCCTGTCCGCATTTCCTTCAAAACTAATACCCTTTTGGAAATAACTGAGGTAATAGGGAATGCCGCCAAATATCATGTGGCTCTGCACGATGTCATAACGTGACAGCTCAATACCCTCACCAACAAAATAATCTTCACATTCTTTCAGCGTGAATGGCATGAGCTTCATCTCGTCGGTCAGCCGTCCGTAAAGCCCTCCCTTGCTACGTGATAAGTTACCGAGAATCCACGATGTTGCACTTCCGCAGACGATAAGCATCATGTTGTCCCGACTGGAACACCAGTTATTCCAAAAGTTCTCAAAAGCCGGAAGGAAACCGGAACGTGGAGTGTCCATCCAGGGCAGTTCGTCGATAAACACCACTTGCCGGCTGCCATCATCAAGCTTGATAAGCAATTGTTCCAGCTGAAAGAATGCCTCCATCCACGATTTTGGCATGTTGAAGCCCTCCAGTCCTTGATTCAGCAGAGAATAGTAAAAACTCTCAATCTGCATCTTCATGCGGTTCTTCGCTCCGCATAGATCTGCGGGCGACACACCTGTATGTTGAAAGGTAATGCGGCTTTTAAACACTTGTTTGATGAGATATGTTTTTCCTACACGCCGTCTGCCATATACGGCCACGAACTCCGGACGACCGCTTCTGTAAAGCCTTTCCAGTTCTTCTTTCTCTCGTTTTCTGCCAATGATTGTGCTCATATCAGGATACGTTTTCTGTTTAATTCTGCCGTAAAGGTAATAAAATATCTATCGTCGGCAAAATAAGATGTGCTTATTCCGCCGATTACGGACATTTTCGGTGTCATCCGGCGCAATAAAATACTGATGAACATAGAACCTGCAATAGCAATGGCATATCGGGAAATGGATGGTAAGTGTGTCTTCGGCTATTGGGTAAGTCAGACATCTCTTTCCAAGAGAAGTACACTTCGATGCAAAGGAGAGAAAAATATTTCTAAAAACCTCAATATAACGACAAAAAAATCTGACAAGTCCTTATAATGTGCCTGAAAGTTGAGCTGTATCAAGTCGGCGTTGTACGAAAAATCACTTGCAGAATTACAAATCCATAGAAAACAAATCCTTTCAGAGTGAGTACTTCTCTTGGAAAGAGATGTAACGCAAATGCGGAGACTGCGACCGGCTTTCACCGTAGAAATGGCGATTGTTGGGATGATAGTGCAAATCTCTCCGTAAGAGAAGTACATCGTGGGTGCAAAGTACGCAATTTATTGATACGAAGGTAACAATCGGGCGTGATTTTCAAGATTTCCGCACATTTTGTGCGGTACTGCTTAACATAATATCAAGCTTTCAATGCTCTTGAATGTTTGTCATGTCCTGTTTCTTAGCCTGTTGCATCAAACTTTGCGTATGTGTACTTCTCTTACGGAGAGAAGGGCAAACAGACATTGGTTCCTGATGAGAACAAGTCGATGGAATAGGGGCGGGGAGAAATCCCGGACTTTTGTGATGAAACGCCATAACTGCTTGATACGTAGAGACATCTACAATCTTGCAGGATTGGGAGAATTGTCTTGAAGCGAAATGATGACACTCCGTGGGAACGTGGAAGAGAAGCACTGGTATGTGATGCGCGACCTGAAAAGGGCGAACGCCAAACTGCCTGCCTACAAGCTGCTGAGGGGACTGGAGATTGAGGTCTTTGTCCCTATGAAGTGGCGCGTACTGACACGCCGTGGTGTGCGCATCCGTGAGGAGGTGCCGTTCATGCAGGATCTTCTCTTCGTGCATGAGGCACAGACGAGCCTTGATGCCGTCGTGGAGACGACACCAACTCTTCAGTATCGCTGGTTGCGTGGCTCTTGGCGTAAGCCAATGACAGTCGCCGATGCCGACATGGAGCGTTTCATCTGTGCCGTAAATGCTACGGAGTCCCCGAGGTATTACCTGCCTGAAGAGGTCACCGCTGCCATGCTTGGTCGCCGGATACGCATCACAGGCGGTCTGCTCAACGGGTATGAGGGGAACCTCATATCCATGCGCGGCTCCAAGGTCAAGCGTCTGTTTGTCGAGTTGAAAGGATTTCTTGCTGCGGGTGTGGAGGTCAGTCCCGAATACATACAACTGATATAAGCTCAATGCCTATGACCCTCGTTGCATCACTCTCCACTCCGACACTGTTCTGGGCGGTCAATTCTGCCCTTGTGTTCGTCGTCTGCGCAATCCTCGCAGGGGTGATCATTCCGCGTATCCTCCTGATCTCATTCCGCAGGAAGCTGTTTGATGTCCCCGACGAGCGCAAGATCCATCATGCGGCAATCCCCTGTCTGGGTGGCTTGGCATTCAATCCTGTCGTGGTCTTCTCGATGGCATCGCTGCTCGGCGTGTGTCAGCTTATGGGCTGTGGTGATATGCTGGAGGAGGTAGCCTCGGAGAGTCTTCCGTTGGCCTTCGGCTTCTGCTCCATCATGGTGCTCTATCTTGTCGGCATAGCCGATGACCTGATAGGCATCCGCTACCGTGCCAAGTTCGTGGCGCAGATAGCCTGTGGCGTGATGATTATCGCCGGTGGCCTGTGGATAGACGATCTGCATGGCTTATTCTTCGTACATAACATCCCCGAGCTGATAGGATGGCCGCTCACGGTGTTTGCCGTGGTATTCATCATCAACGCCATCAACCTCATCGATGGCATCGACGGACTTGCCTCCGGACTATGTGGTGTGGCGATGCTCTTCTATGGAGTGATACTGTTCATGGCACACGAATACCTCTGTGCCATGCTTGCCTTCGCCATCCTCGGCGTGCTTTTGCCGTTCTTCTATTATAATGTGTTCGGCGATGTCAAGCGTGGCAGGAAGATATTCATGGGTGACACCGGCAGCATGACAGTCGGCATGATGCTCTGCATCTTCAGCCTGAAGGTATGCCGGTGCTTCTCCGAAGATGCCGCGGACGATGGACCTAACGTGTTCGTGCTGGCCTATTCGCCGCTCATCGTCCCCTGCTTCGACGTGGTGCGGGTCTATATGCACCGTGTGCGCAATGGCAAGAACCCCTTCCTGCCCGATAAGAACCATATCCACCACAAGCTGCTTGCCATCGGCATGCCGCAACGTGCAGCGATGGTTACCATCGTGTCCGTGTCAGTACTCTTCACGCTGTTCAACATCATGCTGTCGGTTTACGTCAGCGTGACATCACTTCTGTTCATCGATGTCCTTATATATACAGCGACGAATATATGGCTGACACAACGGATACGGCATGTAGAAAAGGAACTATAGTTTTATCATACATACAAAATGAAATTTTGCAAAAGTATCATCGTGGCGGCATCTGTCCTGCTCTTAGGCTCATGCTCCACATCGAAACGAGTCGTCTACTTCCAGGATCTGCATCCTGGAGAGAGCGAGCTGGCACTCACCGCACCGACGGAGATAAGGATTCAGCCCAAGGACAAGCTGTCCATCCTCGTGAGCAGTCAGGATGCGAGGCTGACCAGCATGTTCAACCTCCCCATTATCACTCAGCAGATAGGACAGACATCGACCTCCAGCTCCTCGACCTCCTCCAGCAATAGCCGTGAGGTCTCCGGCTATACTGTCGACTCCAACGGCAACATCGACTTCCCCGTGCTTGGCGCACTCCATGTGGAGGGGATGACGCGCGAAGGCGTTGCCGTCTATATCAAGAAGGAGCTACAGTCGCACGACCTCATCAAGGATCCTGTGGTGACGGTGGAGTTCATGAACCTCAGCGTGAATGTCCTTGGCGAGGTGAACAGCCCCGGCCGCTATAACATCGACAAAGACCATCTCACCATCCTCGATGTCTTGAGTCAGGCAGGTGACCTGACCGTCTATGGCAAGCGCGAGAAGGTGCTGGTGCTGCGCAACGAGGATGGCGTGCAGCGTGTCTACGGTGTCAACCTCTGTTCCGCCGACCATCTCTATTCTTCGCCGGTCTACTACATGCAGCAGAACGACGTGGTGTATGTCGAACCGAACGGCACCAAGGCACGTCAGTCCACCGTCAACGGCAATACCGTGCGCAGCACCTCGTTCTGGCTCTCGCTGGCATCATTTGTTACTTCCATCATAGTACTCATTGCAAGATAAGATATAATGGCTACCATACAAAGAAACACTCCGGCTCAGAATGCGCAGGACTTCATGCGCATACAGGATCTGCTTTACCTCTGCCTCGCCAAGTGGCATTGGTTCGTGATCTCATTGGCGGTATGCCTCGGCATCGCTGTCTGGTATCTTCTCATCACGCCGTCGGTCTACACCCGTTCCGCCTCCATACTCATCAAGGATGACTCAAAGGGGTCATCGGCATCCGGCGATGCAGGGACGTTCGCCGACCTTGGTCTGTTCACGACCAACTCTAACATAAACGATGAGATGGGAACGTTGCGATCGCCCGACCTGATGCGTGAGGTGGTCTCACGGCTGCATCTTGACATGGACTATAAAGTTCCCGGACGTTTCATCAGTAAGACGGTCTACGGACGGCAGCTCCCTGTCACCGTCAGCATCAGCGGACTGCCGGAAGATGCGTCTGCCACGTTCACCTTGCAGCTGTCAGCAGGCGGCAAGGTCACCCTGTCTGATGTCATGCGTGGCGGAGAGAGCATCAACATGGCGGATCTGACGGGGAGCCTGAACGACACCATTCAGAGTGGCATAGGCAAGATTGTCGTCTCCCCGACATCCTACTATACCGATGGTGCGGAGACCGTGCTGTATGTGTCGCACCTGCCATTCGGCTCTGCCGTCGAAGCCTATGCCGCCGGCCTCACCGTCTCGCAGGACGACGAGAAGTCGAACATCATAACCCTGTCGTTCAACGATGTCTCCACCCAGCGGGCGGAAGATATTCTGAACACCCTCATTGCCGTCTATAACGAGAACTGGATCAGCGATAAGAACCGTGTCACCATCAGCACATCGAGGTTCATCGACGACCGTCTCGGCGTGATTGAGGGTGAGCTTGGCAGCGTGGACGATGACATATCGTCCTACAAGAGCGAGCACCTGCTACCCGATGTGCAGGCTGCCGCCAGCATGTATATGGCACAGGCGAGCGAGGCGGAAGCCTCCATCCGTGAGCTGAACAATCAGGTCTACATGGCACGCTATATACGCAACTACCTGACCAACGGCAGCAGCACCCAGTTGCTGCCTGCCAACTCAGGCATCAACGATGCCAACCTCTCGTCGCAGATTGGTGAGTATAACACCAAACTGCTGGAGCGCAATAGCCTTGTATCGCATAGCAGCGAGAAGAACCCATTGGTGGTGGAGATGGATGCCTCCCTATCCGCCATGCGTGGCGTGCTGCTCTCCTCCATCGACAATCAGCTGGTGGCACTGAACGCACAGATAAACAGCTTGCGGGGGATCAGCGGACAGGCCACCTCGCAGATAGCCTCCAACCCACAGCAGGCCAAGTACCTGCTCTCGGTGGAACGTCAGCAGAAGGTGAAAGAGTCACTATATCTCTTCCTGTTGCAGAAGCGCGAGGAGAATGAGCTATCACAGGCATTCACAGCCTATAACACTCGCATCATCACCATGCCGAGCGGCAGCATGGCACCCACTGCTCCTGTGAGGAAGAACATCCTCATGGTGGCCTTTGCCTTGGGCATGCTCATTCCGGTGGGCATCATCTTCATGCGCGAGAACATGAACACCAAGGTCAGGGGGCGCAAGGACCTGGATAATGTCACCGTGCCGTTCATTGGCGAGATCCCGCTGTTCGTGAGGAAGAAGAAAGGTCTGCTCGGCAGGAAATCCCATGATGTCAAGACCGTCGTCGTCAAGGAGGGTAGCCGCGACATCATCAACGAGGCATTCCGCGTCCTGCGTACCAACCTGGAGTTCATGACCGGCAAGGACAGGACATCCAACGTCATTATCATGACATCGTTCAATCCTGCCAGTGGCAAGTCGTTCCTGACCATTAACATCGCCGTGAGCCTTGCCATCAAGGGGAAGAAGGTACTGGTCATCGACGGTGACCTGCGCCACGGCTCTGCCTCGTCCTATATAGGCTCTCCTGACAAGGGTCTCAGCGACTACTTGGGCGGCAAGGTGGACAACCTCAGCGATATAATCGTCACCGACACGAAGCATGAACTGCTGGATGTCATTCCTGTCGGCACGAATCCTCCCAACCCCACCGAGCTGCTGGCAGATGAACGGCTGAAGCAGGTGATAGACTTCGCGCGTGGGCATTATGACTTCGTGCTGATAGACTGCCCACCAATAGAGATTGTGGCAGATACCAGGATATTCGGGGAACAGGCAGACCGCACCATCTTCGTGGTGCGTGCCGGACTGCTGGAGCGGAGCATGCTTGCCGAACTGGAGAAGCTCTATGTGGAGAAGAAATATAAGAACATGTCGATGATACTGAACGGAACCGAGGGCGGTGGTGGCTATGGCTACAAGTACGGCTATCGTTATGGCTATCACTACGGTTACGGCTATGGCTATCACTATGGCTCCACCAAGAAACGGGGGGGGTAAATGGGTGGTCATGAAATGACTGATCCCTCCGTTTGTCTCATGTGAAAAAGCTCTTTCATTCCAATG
>CAVHVD010000099.1:0-10268 GCA_963639425.1 Faecalibacterium prausnitzii | reverse complement strand
GCCTGGACAGCGACGGCATCAGGCACAAGTACAGCGTGCTGAAAGCCGCCGACGACAACTACCGCGGCGACGGCTCGACGGAGGACATCCTGCGGTGGTTCGGCGGCTTCGAGATGCTGATGGCCGTGGGTGCCATGCTGCAGGCGGCAGAGGACCACGTGCTTATCCTCGTGGACGGGTTCATCATGACGGCGTGTATGCTGGCCGCGGAGCGGCTCTATCCCGCGGTACGGGACTATGCCGTCTTCTGCCACTGCGGCGATGAGTCGGGCCACCGGCTGCTGCTCGACGCTATGAGTGCCGAGCCGCTGCTGAGCCTCGGGCTGCGGCTTGGCGAGGGGACGGGCGCGATATGTGCCTATCCGATAGTGAGGTCTGCGGTGCTCATGATCAACGAGATGGAGAGCTTCGGCCAGGCAGCGGTGACAAAATACTTCTAACATGCAGAGACCCATGACACGCATCCTCGCAGCACTGATCTTCTTCACGCGCCTCCCCTTCTGGCGCATCGCGGCGGTTCCTGCCGACTGCTTCAAGCGCGTGGTGCCACTGTGGCCACTCGCGGGATGGCTCACGGGGGGCATCATGGCCGCCGTGTTCTGGCTGTGCGGCCTGTTCCTGCCGACGGTGATGGCATGGACAGCGGCCATCGTGGCACGTCTGCTCGTCACGGGCTGCCTGCACGAGGACGGGCTGGCAGACTTCTGCGACGGCATGGGCGGCGGCACGACGCGACAGCGCGTGCTGGAGATTATGAAGGATTCGCACATCGGCACATACGGCGTGGTAGGGCTGGTGCTGTACTTCCTCACGTTGGTGGAGGCGGGCGCGTGCATCGACGCACGTATGATGTGCGGCACGGTCATCGCTGCCGACTGCTGGAGCAAGGCGTGTGCGGCGAACATCATCAACCTGCTGCCCTACGCCCGCAAGGCCGAGGAGGCGAAGAACAAGACCGTCTATGACCGCATGACGCGCGGCGAGTGGCTGCTGTCCGCGGCCGCAGGGCTGCTCCCCGCCGTGCTGTTCCTGCCGCGGCCGTTCCTGCCGGCACTGGCGGCACCCGCCGTGGTGTTCCTGCTCCTGACGCGGCTGATGCGGCGCAGGATAAGCGGCTATACGGGCGACTGCTGCGGAGCCTTGTTCCTGCTGTGCGAGCTGGCGTTCTACGTGGCGTGCGCAGCAATCGACTACGTTCTCTTCGTATAAAACAATCATCATCATCTGTTTTACCCCTGTTTCCCCAGTCCGGCAAGTTGTCCAGACATTGCCGGACTGCAGTCCACAGCGCGCTGGACTGCAGTCCAGCGCGCACAAAACTCGAGTCCACAGCGCACTGGACTGTCGTCCACTGCGGAGCGGACTGAAGTCTATCGAGGACGGGATGAGAGTATCATGCGGACAGGACGTGAGTCCACCGCTGATTGGACTGAAGTCTATCGCGGACGAGACGAGAGTCCAATGCTGACAAGACGTGTGTATTATGCGGACGGAACTGTGGTCTGAAGCGAACAGGACTGGAGTGTTACGCGCACGGCATAAAGAAACCGTCCGCACAATACGGTGGTATCATGCGGACGAGATGTGTGTATTAAGCGTAGTGTACGTGGCAGGTGGCCGTGACGGCATGGCCTCGTGCAGCGGGTCAGTCGTCCCAGTTGACGGCATCCTCATAGCTGTCGAACGTCAGTTTCTCGGTCACCCCCACCCTCTTGAGTGCCTGCAGCACGGCGGCCTGCTCCTCGGGGGTCATGGCCACCTCACCACTACGTCGGCTGTAGTAGGACGAGCGGCCGAAGCGGCGGATGAGGGAGGCCTTGAAGCTGTCGTACTGCTGCGGATACATGTGTGACTGGAAGCCGGCGAAGCCACGGGCGTAGCGCACCGGCGTGCCGCACCGGTAGTACGGGCAGCCGTCGGCGGCGGTGCAGTGGTCGGGGTTGATGAGACGCATGTAGTCGGTCCTGGTCAGCAGCATGTCGTAGGCCATGCGGTGGAGGCAGTCGTCTGCCTTGGGGCACTGTGCGTGCACGCAGACGGGGTAGTCGCTGGGGGCTGTTGTGCGGAATTCTCGGGTCATATCGTGTGTGTTTTTGTGTGTTTCAGCCGACGGTGCCGATGGCGTTTCTGCCGACGGCGACACGTCGTGCCGCGGGCGGTCAGGCCGCATCGTCGACGCGAATATAATGTTCTTCTTCCAAGAACAGGCCGTTCAGGCCGAAAAATCAGGAGAAAAACACAGCACGGACGGAGAGCTGCGCCCGCGCAACACGGTGCGTCAGAACTTGAGGTCGAGGCTCATGCCCACCTGGAGGGGGGTGCCCTGCTGACGGAACTTGCGCCCGAGGCTCTCGAAGTAGAACGCCGCATAGCTCCTGTCGAACGCGTTCCTGACCCACACGCCGAGCACGGAACCTCCACGCACAAGCTCCACGCTGCCGTCGGCAAGGCCGTAGAACGCCTGGCTGGCGGCGTTGTCCTCCGTCCAGTAGATGCGCCCGACACCCGTGTATCCGGCATTGAGGTTCACGGCATCGAGCCATGCGCCACTGCGCATCTTGAGGGTGTAAAGCCCGTTGACATTCAGCGTGTGGCGCGGCACGAACGGCACCATATTGCCGCTGTAGTCCGTCGTCTCGCTCACGCGGTAGTCGCGGAACGTGGCGTGGGTGTAGCCGTAGTTGACGTTCAGGGCGAGGCGGCTCGTGGGCTTCCAGCGCACGGACAACTCGGCACCATAGCTGCGGCTCCTGCCGGCATTGACGGTGACGCGTCCGAAGCCGTTGGCAGAGAAGCGCGAGATCTGCTGGTCGGTAGTGCTCATCAGGAACACCGCCATATCGGTCTGCAAGGCTCCGTCGGCCAGCGTGAAGTGTCCGCCAAGCTCGTAGTTCCACGAGCGTTCCGGGCGGTAGGCCACCGTGCCGTCTACATCGGGCGTGAAGCCGGTCATGCCCGACAAGGCATCGCCCGCCATCTGCGACATCATGCCTCCGCTCTTCTTGTCCACGGCACTCATCATCGCCGAGGAGAGCGAACTCTCAATGAGGTCCGAGAACATCTGTATGTTGTAGCCGCCCGACCGGTAGCCTTTCGACACGCTGGCATAGACATTGTTCTGCCTGTCGAGGTCATACTTCAGTGCCACCCTTGGCAGAAGCTCCCAGTTGTCATGGCGCAGATTGCCAAGGAGGGCGGAGCTGACATCGATGTTCTTCAGTCGTTGCAACACGGGCTGCATCGTCGGCACACGCTCCAGCGAGGGGATATTGAAGTCGAACACCAGGGCGGTGCCGGAGTTATAGTCAATCCACACCCTCTCATACTCCACGCGTGCACCCACCGTCAGCGACAGTCCGTGCACCAGCAGGTCGCGGAATGTGGACTGATGGTACACAGCGGCATTGGCCGTGGGCGTGCTGAAGGCACCGCGTATGGCAAAGCTGCTGTCCGTGACATCGAGACTCATCTCCGGCATACGCGGGTTCGAGACCTGTAGCCGTCGGAACACGGCGTTCACATTGTCCTCAATGAGGCTCTTGATGCCGTCCTCATAGAACGTCACGGGAGCACGGGTGTCGAGCCACTGGTAGAAGCCGCTGATGCCCGTCGTCCACTCCCACCGACGGTCTGGCCGTGACTTGAAGGCAAACTCCTGCGTCAGCGTGTTGCTCCGCTGTCGCTGTTGCAGGGTGAAGATGTCCATCTCCGTGTAGTCCTGATCCATGTCCATCTTGTCCTTCAGAAGCTGAAAACCGCTGACGCTGCTGAAAGTGAAGCCGGTGGCCTGGTGTTCGATGTTCAGTCCGGCGTTGAACAAATGGCGGCGGTAGTGCCCGTCGCGGTTGTAGGACACCAGCCCAATCTTGTCGGCGCGTGTCTCCTCACCGTCGGTGACACCGAGGTACTGGTATGGATACGCTCCCTGCGTCAGGTACTCATAGTTAGCGGTGAAGTCCAGCTTGGTGTTGCTGCCAGGGAGCCACACGGCACGCAGGCGTGTGCCGTAGTCGTTGCTGCGGTCGGCACGGCTGTTGCCCCGTGCAGCGTTCCGAAAGAAGCCGTCGCCGTGCTCGTAGAAGAGGCCGCCGGAGAACGCGAACTTGTCCGTCAGGCGGTGGTAATGTGTCACCCGTGCCTTGTACTGACCGTGTGTGGCTGCCTCGAGATGCAGGTCTGTGCCTTGATAGGAAAACGGGCTCTTGGTGAACACGCGGATTAGTCCGCCCATGGTGTTGCGCCCGTACAGCGTCCCCTGCGGTCCCCGCATCACGTCGATGCGCTCCACGTCGGAGTAGTTGAAGTCGAACGAGCTTTTGTTTATGTACGGGATGTTGTCCACATACAGTCCTATGGCCGGCGTGTTTATGCGCGACCCGATGCCGCGTATATAGGCAGAGGTGGTCAGCTTAGAGCCGTAGGACGGGATGAAGAGGTTCGGTGCCAGGGCTGATATTGACTTCACCGAGGTGACACCGTGCGTGCGCAAGTCCGCCCCCGAGAACGAGCTGGACGACAGCGTCTGTTGCCTGAGCCGCACGTTCTCCTTCGGTGTCCCTATGACAACAATCTCTTCGATGTTCTGCACCGTATCGTTGACAGCCGCCAATGGCCGTGTGGCATCTGCATCTTCGGCGTGGACACCCGCGCAGCACGCACACAGCACCAGCGCAACAACAAAATCCCTAATCATGACTCTCTTGGTAATGTTTCCGCTGCAAAGGAAGCGGATTGTGCCGATGCGTACAATCCTTATTTATGAGGATTTTCGGCCGGCGGTGCCTGCATCTGCGCGTGACGGTCAGATGCTGTCCGCCTCGATGTAGCCGTGCATCACGGCGTAGATGGCAAGGCCGGACACTGTCTTGATGCCGAGCTTCTCGGTTATGTTCTTGCGGTGTGTGATGACGGTGGTCAGGCTTATATTCAGACGGTCGGCAATCTCCTTGTTTATCATCCCGCGAGCCACCATAGACAGCACCTCGACCTCACGCGCAGTCAGTCCGCTGCCGTCGTCTGTGGTCATGCCCGCCCCCTGGTGCCGGTGCATCTGCGGCGGCATGCCCCTGTGTCCGTCCTTGTGTCCGTGGCTGTGGAGCATCAGTATTGCCTTTGCCAGATGCTGCTGATCCTGACATATATTGAGCGTCAGCACACCCTTCAGCTGCTGTGCATTGTCGGCTGTGCATAGCACGATGGTCTGGAACTTGCGCTTCAGGAAGAATGTGGTGTGGCTGAAGTATATCTGCGTGGCCACGAAGTAGTGGGCATACATGTCGGGTGTGTCGTCCACCAGTTCCTGAAAAGAGCTGAACGTGCGTATCACCGCCACCGGAATGATCTCCTGCAGCAGGTTCTCCAGCCCTAAACACGTCAGCGTGTTCGGGTCGATGATGGCTATCTCGGGGTGCGGCATCTCAGGCATGGCTGTTCGTCTTGACATACTCCGCCGCCGATTCGGCACAGCGTTCGCCATCGATGCCAGCCGACACAATCCCTCCGGCATATCCGGCTCCTTCGCCGCAGGGGAACAGTCCCTTCAGGCGTATGTGCTGCAGGGTGTCACGGTCGCGGACGATGCGCACCGGCGACGACGTGCGCGTCTCCACGCCGATGACCACGGCATCGTTGGTCAGGAACCCGTGGCTGCGCTTGCCGAAAGCACCGAATGCCGTCTGCAAGCGTGTGGCGATGAACGGCGGCAGCCAGAAGTGGAGCGGCGAAGCCAGCAGCCCCGGAGCATACGAGCTGGCGGGCAGGTCTGCACTCAGACGGCGGTTCACGAAGTCAGCCATGCGCTGCGCCGGTGCCGTCTGCTTCATGTTGCCTTGTTGCCAGCACAGCTTCTCAAGGGCATCCTGAAGGTACATGCCCCGCAGAGCCGACGGTGCCGACCCCACATATCCGTCGTCGGCAAGCTGTCCCCACACTCTGCGGTCGGCCGTCCAGTCCTCCGGCCTCATCTCGACCACCATTCCGCTGTTGCTCCACCTGGAGCCGCGGCTGGCAGGACTCATGCCGTTGACGACTATCTGCTGCGGACCGCTGGCGGCAGGGACGACAAAACCGCCCGGGCACATGCAGAAGCTGTAAACGCCACGTCCGTCGACCTGTGCCGTAAAGCTGTATTCCGCTGCCGGAAGCCACTTGCCGCGTCCCTCACGGCTGTGATACTGAATGCGGTCTATCAGTTGCGACGGGTGCTCCAGCCGCACACCCATTGCCAGTCCTTTGGCCTCTATCTCCACGCCGTTCTGCCACAGCCAGCGATAGACATCGCGTGCCGAGTGTCCGGTGGCAAGTATCACGGGGCCGAACAGCGTCTGTCCGCCGTCGGTCTCTATGCCGACAACGCGGTCACCCTCCACGAGCAGGGCACTCATGCGTGTCCGGAAGTGAACTTCACCGCCGCAGTGCAGTATGGTGTTGCGCATGTTCTCGATGACGCGCGGCAGTCTGTCGGTGCCGATGTGCGGATGTGCGTCGACGAGTATCGCCTCCGACGCACCGTGCTGACAAAACACATTCAGTATCTTCTCCACAGAGCCGCGCTTGGTGGAGCGGGTGAACAGCTTGCCGTCCGAAAAAGCTCCTGCCCCGCCCTCGCCGAAGCTGTAGTTGGACTCGGGGTCTACGGTCTGCTCACGGCTTATGCGTGCAATGTCCACCTTGCGCTGATGCACGTCCTTGCCCCTCTCCACGACCACCGGTTTCAGGCCAAGCTCAATGAGCTTCAAGGCGGCGAACAGCCCTCCGGGTCCTGCTCCCACGACCACGACCTGACGGCGGTCGGCGACGTTGCCGTAGTCCGTATGCACATACTCCGTCTCTTCCGGCTTCTCGCCGACATAGACACGGACGGACAGATTGACATAGACGGTGCGCTGGCGCGCGTCTATGCTGCGCCTGAGAATACGCACGCAGTCAATGCCGCGTTCGGGCAGTCCCTTCTCTTCGGCCAGGTAGCGTTTCAGGCTGTCAGAGTCTGCCGCCGTCGACGGCAGAACCCGTAACTGATATTCGTACACCATATATATAATGTATGTATAAGCTTAGTTTCATCCGAACAGTGCGCGGAAGGCCTCCTCGACCTTCATCACCGGCACCAGTTCGATGCCGCTTCTGGTGGCATCAAGTCCCTGCATGTTGTTCCCGGGCAGTATGAGCCGCTTGAAGCCGAGCTTGCACGCCTCGTTGATGCGCTGCTCTATGCGGTTCACCGGACGTATCTCGCCCGACAGCCCTATTTCTCCGGCCATGCACACGTCGGAGCCGATGGCTATGTCCATGTTGCTCGAAAGGATGGCACTGATCACTGCCAGGTCTATCGCCGTGTCGTTGACGCGCAGTCCTCCGGCTATGTTGAGGAACACGTCCTTCTGCGCCAGCTTGAAGCCCACCCGTTTCTCCAGCACTGCAAGAAGCATGTTCATGCGCCGCAAGTCGAAGCCCGTGGCCGAGCGTTGCGGATAGCCGTAGACGGCACTGCTGACCAGAGCCTGCACCTCTATCAACAGCGGGCGCACGCCCTCCACCGCCGAGGCAATGGCAATTCCACTCATGCCTACGGGAGACTGGTTCAGCAGCAGCTCCGACGGGTTGCTGACCTGCCGCAGACCTTCCTGCCGCATCTCGTAGATCCCCAACTCATCGGTACTGCCGAAGCGGTTCTTGCTGCTCCGCAATATACGGTACATGTGGTGCTGGTCGCCTTCGAACTGCAACACGGTGTCGACTATGTGCTCCAGAATCTTTGGACCGGCGATGGTTCCCTCCTTATTTATATGTCCTATCAGTATGACAGCCGTCTGCGTCTCCTTGGCCATGCGCAGGAGGGCGGCCGCACATTCGCGCACCTGCGTCACGCTGCCCGGCGACGACTCGGCGGCCTCGGTGTGCATGGTCTGTATAGAGTCGACGATCACGATGTCGGGTTGCGTGTCCCTGATGTGGGCGAACACCTGCTCTATGGATGTCTCACACAAGACCAGGCAACCGCTGTCGTGCGGCCCTATGCGGTCGGCACGCAGCTTGAGCTGGCGTTCGCTCTCCTCCCCCGACACGTAGAGGATGTTCCTTTCGGGCATACGCAGCACGGTCTGCATCACAAGCGTGGACTTGCCGATGCCCGGCTCTCCGCCGAGCAGCACCAGCGAACCCTTCACCAGTCCGCCGCCCAGCACGCGGTTCAGCTCGGCATCGTGCATATCGTAGCGCGGCTCACTGACGGCATCTATGCTCCTCAGTGGCACGGGGCGCGGCTGCGAAGCACCGGCGGCACGCACTGCGGCTGCCGCACTGCGACCGGCCGTCTCCTTGCGCACGGTGACCTCCTTGAACGTGTTCCACTCTCCACACGAGGGGCAACGCCCCATCCATCGTGGGGAGTCGTAGCCGCAGTTATCGCACACGTATGCCGTCTTGTCCTTAGCCATAAAATACTGTCTTTCTTGCGTTGGAACGTCAAAGGTAAGCATAATCTGCAAAATATCGCTACCTTTGCGCCCCGACATCACCAAACACACATCGACACTGTATGGCAATAGAATTAGGGCGTTTCAACACGCTGAAGATTGTGAAGGAAGTGGACTTCGGTCTTTATCTTGACGGCGGCGAAGAGGGCGAGATCCTCCTGCCCAAGCGTTACGTGCCCGAACACTATGCCATCGGCGACGAGCTGCGTGTGTTCATCTACCTCGACAACGAAGAGCGGCTTGTCGCCACGACACAGACGCCGTATGTGCAGGTCGGCGGCTTCGCCTGCCTCGAAGTGACGTGGGTGAACCGGTATGGGGCGTTCCTCGACTGGGGACTGATGAAAGACATCTTCTGTCCTTTTCGCGAGCAGAGGCAGCGCATGGAGGTCGGACGGCGATATGTGGTGCATGCCCACGTGGACGACGAGAGCTTCCGCATCGTGGCCTCGGCGCGCATAGAGCACTTCCTGAGCAAGGATGCGCCGCTGTATGAGCCGTGGCAGGAGGTGGACATCATGGTGTGGCAGCGCACCGACCTGGGCTATAAGGTGATTGTCGATGACACGTTCGGCGGGCTGGTCTTCCGCGACGAGGTGTTCCGCCCTATGCACCAGGGACTGCGCCTGAAGGCATACGTCAAGCAAGTGCGTCCAGACGGCAAGATAGACATAGCCTTGCAGAAGCCCGGCTACGGCAACGTGGAGGACTTCGCCCACGTGCTCCTGGAGCACCTGCGCACCAACGGCGGACACACCACCCTTGGCGACAAAAGCCCGTCACAGGACATCTACGACACCTTCGGCGTGAGCAAAAAGGTCTTCAAGAAGGCCGTCGGCGACCTCTACAAGCGGCACCTCATCATCATCACCCCCGACGGCATCAGGCTGACACGCCGATAGCCGCACCACTGTCGGCTACGGCTCTGCCGACGCAAGCACATCATCGATCACCGCCTGCACGAGAGGCTCCATGACCGCGTATCCCGCTGCTGTGGGATGCACACCGTCGTTGGAGTAGTCCGGATTGAGCGACAGCTCGGTGCCGGTCACCATGTGGCTGTAGTAGTCCACAAAGCCGAGGCCATTGTCTGCGGCATATTGGCGGATGCGGTCGTTCAGCCGCGCAATCTTCGCGCTCGCGTCCTTGATGGCGGGATTCCATCCGAAGTGCGATGCCGGAAGGGTTGTGGTCAGAATGACCCTGATGTGCGCCGTCGTTGCCAGGTCCACCATTGTCTTTATGTTGTCCATCGTGCGCTCTTCGTCATAGGGACCTGTGTTCTCTGCCACGTCGTTCGTAGCGGTGTTTATCACCACGGCCAGCGGGTGCAGGTTCACGACGTCCTGCCTGAAGCGCACGATGAACTGGTAGGATGTCTGACCCGATATGCCGCGCCCGATGTAGCCGTTCGACTTGAAGAATTCGGGATGAGTGTCATACCAGAAGTCGGTTATGGAGTTGCCGATGAACACCACGCGCCACTCCTCCTGCGGCAGTGTGCGCACCACGGAGTCCGACTGGGCATAGCGCGACAGGCCGCCCCAGTCCTTGTTGTCTTCGGCACTGGCCGTCGTTATGCCTGACGCCAGCAGCAGAGCTGTGAGGATTACGTATATCTTTTTCATAAAGGCAAAGATACGCTCTTTTTCGCCAAGAAAAAACGGCATCTCCACCAAAAAAAATACCGGCGAAAAACGGCGCGTCCGTGGACGTACAGCCACAGATCTGTGGACGTTCAACCTCTAAGTTTGCCGAGGATTGCGGCGGAGCCGCATAATAAGCAAAGGACTT
>CAVHVD010000098.1:0-4778 GCA_963639425.1 Faecalibacterium prausnitzii | reverse complement strand
GCAGTGCAGCACCATGCCGTCCGCGCAACGCCAAGCTGGTACAGAAATACAAGCGTGCGTTGGGAGCACAAGAGAAAGCTGCCATGACGAAGGACGGAGCGCCACTGCCATACGCTGCGCTGTATGACGGGCATCCCTACCTGAACATCACGGAGTGGTCGGCAGCCGATGTCAATGCCGACCTACAGCAATGCGGACTGAACGGCTCACCTACAAAGGTGAAAGCAGTGGAGAATATCTCATTCTCTGCCAAAGAGAGCAAGACAATGACAGGAAGCGACAAGGACATCGAAGACCTCATGGTCGAGCTTCTTGACAACCACACGATAGGATAAGGAGGAAGACGCACTATGAACAATGTATTCGTATACTTGGAGATAGAAGACCGCACAGTGGCGGATGTCAGTCTGGAGCTGCTGACCAAAGGCCGCAAGTTGGCCGACAAGCTGGGATGCCAGCTTGAGGCGATAGCCGCAGGACACAATCTTGACGACATCAGCAAGCAGGCAATGCCCTACGGCGTTGACGTGCTGCACATCTTTGACGACGAGCGTCTGTATCCCTACACATCAATGCCACACGCCGCCATCCTTTCAAATCTGTTCAGGGAGGAGAAGCCGCAAATATGCCTGATGGGAGCCACCGTGATAGGTCGCGACCTGGGACCGCGTGTGTCGTCGACGCTGACCAGCGGACTGACAGCCGACTGCACATCGCTGGAGATTGGTGACTATGAAGACCACAAGAGCGGCAACAGCTACAAGAACCTGCTCTATCAGATACGTCCGGCTTTTGGCGGAAACATCGTGGCGACGATTGTTAATCCCGACCACCGTCCGCAAATGGCCACAGTGCGCGAAGGCGTGATGAAGAAGGATGTGCTCGATGTCAACTATAAAGGTCAGGTGGTAAAGCACGACGTGGCAAAGTATGTCAGCGATGCCGACTTCGTGGTTAAGATCATTGATCGCCATGTGGAGAAAGCAAAGCATCACCTGAAGAGTGCCCCCATCGTCATTGCCGGAGGCTACGGCATGGGCAGCAAGGAAGGCTTCGACATGCTGTTCGACCTGGCAAAAGAACTGCATGCAGAAGTAGGTGCAAGCCGTGCTGCCATTGATGCCGGCTTTGTCGACCACGACCGCCAGATCGGGCAGACGGGCTTGACTGTGCGCCCCAAGCTGTACATAGCATGCGGCATCAGCGGACAGATACAGCATCTGACAGGGATGCAGGACAGCAGTATCATCATCTCCATCAACAGCGATCCCAACGCTCCCATCAATGCCATCGCGGACTACGTCATCAACGGCAAGGTGGAAGAGGTGATACCCAAAATGATTAAGTACTACAAAGCCCACAGTAAATAAACAGAGAATTACACATGGCAAATTTCTATACAGACAATAAGGAGCTTCAGTTCCATCTGAGGAACGAGCTAATGGAGCGTATCTGCTTCCTCAAGGAGCACGGGTACGAGGACAAGGACAAATTCGATTATGCGCCGCAAGACTATGCCGATGCCATAGATTCCTATGACAAGGTGTTGGAAATTGTGGGACAGATTGCAGCAGAAGTCATTGATGCCAATGCCGAAGCCGTCGATGCCGAGGGTGCACACTGCGACGACGGACGCGTGACATATGCAGAAGGCACGCAGCAGAATCTGGAGGCAATGACCAAAGCCGGGCTGAACGGCGTGACCATGCCCCGTCGCTACGGAGGCTTGAACTTTCCTATAACCCCCTACACCATGGCCGCCGAGCTGGTGTCGACGGCCGATGCCGGCTTTGACAACGTTTGGTCGTTACAAGATTGCATCGAGACTATCTACGCGTTCGGCAGTGAGGAACAGCGACAGAAATACATACCGCGCGTCTGCGCAGGGGAAACGATGTCCATGGATCTGACAGAGCCTGATGCCGGCTCCGACCTGCAGAGTGTACAGCTCAAGGCGACATTCGACGAGGCAAACAACTGCTGGCGACTGAACGGCGTGAAACGTTTCATCACCAACGGCGACTCGGACATACACCTCGTTCTGGCACGTTCAGAGGAAGGGACCAAGGACGGTCGCGGACTGTCCATGTTCATCTACGACAAGAGAGACGGCGGTGTCACCGTGCGCCGCATCGAGAACAAGCTCGGCATACACGGCTCGCCGACATGCGAGCTGGTCTACAAGGATGCCAAGGCCGAGCTGTGCGGCGACCGCAAGCTGGGACTTATCAAGTACGTCATGTCGCTGATGAACGGTGCCCGCCTGGGCATCGGGGCGCAAGCCACCGGCATCAGCCAGAAAGCATACAGCGAGGCTTTGGCCTACGCCAAAGAACGCCGACAGTTCGGCAAGGCAATCATCGGGATGCCTGCCGTCTACGATATGCTGGCCACAATCAAGGCAAAACTCGATGCCGGACGCGCACTGCTGTATCAGACATCGCGCTTCGTCGACATCTACAAAGCTCTTGACGACATCGCCGAGACGCGCAAGCTGACACCCGAAGAGCGTCAGGAAAGCAAGAAATACTCGAAGCTGGCCGATGCCTTCACGCCGCTGAGCAAGGGCATGAACTCGGAGTATGCCAACCAGAATACCTACGACTGCATCCAGGTGCACGGAGGTTCGGGCTTCATGATGGAGTATGCCTGCCAGCGTCTGTACCGTGACGCACGCATCACCTCCATCTATGAGGGTACGACGCAGCTACAGGTCGTAGCAGCAATACGCTACGTCACAAACGGCACCTATCTCAGTATCCTGCGAGAGATGGGACAGGCTGATGTCATTGACGACATGAAACCGCTGATGAGCCGCGTGGCTGCCATGACCGACAAGCTTGAAGCAGCCATGAGCACCGTCAAGGATGCCGCAGACCAGGAGATGCACGACTTCCTGGCACGCCGTCTGTATGAGATGGCAGCGGTCAGCATCATGTCGGCACTGCTCGTGACGGATGCCTCGAAGGCTCCCGAGCTATTCGCAGACTCGGCAAGGGTGTATGTCAACCTTGCTGAGGCAGAAGTGGAGAAGCACAGCCTCTTCATCCGCAACTTCAACGCCGCAGACTTGGCAAGCTACCGCAAGTAAGGTGACCAGTATCAGCAACCTTACCTCATAATATAAAGGCACTCGGAACTCTCTTCCGGGTGCCTTTATTGTTTCCACGAAAACGACTGCCATCCGATGCGGAAGCTCTAAGTTCGTGCGACGATACCCAACGGTTTTAAGATTGAAACAGCGCGGTTTGGAAACGAAAACTGCGTAGTTTGGGAACAGAAACAGCGCGGTTTGAAACAAAGAACCGCTAACTAACGGTACGGAAGTCCCCTATTTCTCTGTTGAAGTACCTCCGAGTTCGCGACATTTGACGGATTAGTTCGGGCGGTCCTACGGAGCATTACAGTGCAAAAAGAAGATGGAGAGACGTATCCGCCTCTCCATCTTCGTCAGTCGTTATGTAAAATCGACAGCTCTTACTTGCTCTCGTTTTCCATCTTCTCCTTCAGTGCCGCCAGTGCATCGATGTCGCCCAAGGTGGTTGATGCTGCCTGGTTCTGAATAGTGGGAGTCTCCTCCTTCTTGGCTGCTGCCTTGCGAGCCTTTCTCTCCTTGTGCTCCTCAGACTTCGTTGCATCTTCGAATACACGGCTGTGGGAGAGGATGATGCGCTTTGCATTCTTGTTGAACTCGATGACCTTGAACGGCAGCTTCTCGTTCAGCTGAGCCTGTGTGCCGTCTTCCTTCACGAGGTGCTTGGGTGTCACGAAGCCTTCAACGCCATAGGGCAGGCTTACCACAGCACCCTTGTCAAGCAGTTCTATGATGGTGCCTTCATGCACGGAACCCACGGTAAAGATGCTCTCGAATGTGTCCCACGGATTCTCCTCAAGCTGCTTGTGGCCAAGGCTCAAGCGGCGGTTATCCTTGTCAATCTCAAGAACAACAACGTCGATGTTTGCACCGATCTGCGTGAACTCCGATGGATGCTTCACCTTCTTGGTCCACGACAGGTCAGAGATATGTATCAGACCGTCTACGCCTTCCTCAAGCTCAACAAATACGCCGAAGTTGGTGAAGTTGCGAACCTTAGCCACGTGCTTTGAGCCTACGGGGTACTTCTCGTCGATGCTCTCCCATGGATCTGGCTTGAGTTGCTTGATGCCGAGCGACATCTTGCGGTCTTCGCGATCCAGCGTGAGAATCACCGCTTCTACCTCGTCGCCCACCTTCAGGAAGTCTTGAGCACTGCGCAGGTGCTGGCTCCACGACATTTCGGACACGTGTATCAGACCCTCTACACCCGGAGCAACCTCAACGAATGCACCGTAGTCGGCCATGACAACGACCTTGCCCTTCACGTGGTCACCGACCTTCAGATCAGGATCAAGCGCATCCCATGGATGCGGCGTGAGCTGCTTCAGGCCTAAGGCGATGCGCTTCTTCTCATCGTCAAAGTCAAGTATCACGACATTTATCTTTTGGTCAAGCTCTACAACCTCGTGCGGATCGCTTACGCGACCCCAGCTGAGGTCTGTGATATGAATCAGACCGTCTACGCCGCCAAGGTCAACAAACACGCCGTAGGACGTGATGTTCTTGACAGTACCCTCCAATACCTGTCCTTTCTCCAGCTTGCTGATTATTTCTTTCTTCTGTGCTTCCAACTCGGCCTCAATAAGAGCCTTGTGGGAAACGACGACGTTTCTGAACTCCTGATTGATCTTCACAACCTTGAATTCCATTGTCTTGCCCACGAAAACATCGTAGTCGCGTA
>CAVHVD010000097.1:0-7798 GCA_963639425.1 Faecalibacterium prausnitzii | reverse complement strand
GCTGCTGACCTGTTTTGGGTGGAGCAGGCTCCGAAGCAAAGCCGTATGTTCGGCTTCGACCTGAAGCAGGTGCCTGAACCACCGGCCGTGCATCTCAACGACGGCGACTTCGTCAACGTGGGCAACACCAAGCTGGAGGTCATACACGTGCCCGGGCACTCGCCGGGTAGCATAGTGTTCTACTGTGCCAAAGACCGCTGTATGTTCAGCGGCGACGTGTTGTTTCAGGGTAGCATAGGGCGTGCCGACCTTGAAGGCGGCAACTTCGATCGCCTCATTGACGGCATCTGTAGCCGACTGTTCGTGCTTCCGAACGAGACGATAGTCTACCCCGGGCACGGAGCACCCACGACCATAGGCGTGGAGAAAGCCGAAAACCCGTTCTTCCGCCTGACATGACGGACATAGAGAATACATTCTTGACAGAATCCTGATATTAAACTGAATATAAAGACATGAAAACAGATCTTTTGGCCTGCCGCCATATAGGCATTACGGAGAAGGCCGACGAAGAGAAAATGCTTAAGAAAATCGGTGTGGGCAGTCTTGACGAACTTGTAGACAAGACCATACCTGCCGACATACGCCTAAAGAAGCCTTTGGAACTGCCTGCACCCATGACAGAATATGAGTATGCAGAGCACATCGCTTCCTTGGCGACCAAGAACAAACTCTATACCACCTACATAGGCATGGGCTGGTATGGCACCGTCACACCGGCGGTGATACAGCGCAACGTGTTCGAGAACCCCGTGTGGTACACGTCATATACACCATATCAGTCGGAGGTATCGCAGGGACGCCTTGAGGCACTGATGAACTTCCAGACAGCCATCTGCGACCTAACGGGTATGCCGCTTGCCAACTGCTCACTCCTCGACGAGGCTACAGCTGCAGCCGAGGCCGTGACGATGATGTACAACCTGCGCAGCCGCCAGCAGCAGAAGTCGGGAGCCGACACAGTGCTGATTGACCGCAACATATTCCCGCAGACACTGGCCGTAATGACTACACGCGCATATCCGCAGGGCATAAAGCTGAAGATGACGGACTACCGCAAGGCAGAGTTTACGGACGATGTATTTGCTTGTGTCGTGCAGTACCCGAACTCACACGGTAGCGTCGAGGACTACCGCGACTTCACAGGCAAGGCTCACGAGGCCGGATGCAAGGTGGCTGTGGCCGCCGACATCATGAGCCTGGCACTGCTGATGCCTCCAGGTGAATGGGGAGCCGACATCGTGTTCGGCAGCTCGCAGAGACTGGGCACACCGATGTTCTATGGCGGTCCGTCGGCAGCCTACTTCGCCACACGCGATGAGTTCAAACGTCAGATGCCGGGGCGCATCATTGGCCTCTCGAAAGACAAATATGGCAAGACATGCTTCCGCATGGCACTACAGACACGCGAGCAGCATATAAAGCGCGAGAAGGCCACATCAAACATCTGCACCTCGCAGGCTCTGCTGGCATCAATGGCAGGGTTCTATGCCGTATATCACGGACAGCAGGGCATACACGACATCGCCGAACGCATACACAGCATTGCTGTACTGATAGAACAGCGTCTCACGGATTTGGGATACAGCCAAATGAACAAGCACTACTTCGACACGCTGGAGTTCCGCATGCCCAATGGAGTGACGGCAAGCAGTGTCAAAGCCATTGCATTGGACTATCACGTCAATCTGCACTATATGGACAACGGGAACGTTGGTCTGAGCATAGACGAGACGACCGGCATCGCCGATGTGAACACACTGCTGCACATCTTTGCCACGGCCATGCACCAAAACATTCAGAGCATAGACGACGTGCCGGTGCAGAGCAACATCGTCACGGAGCTGAAGCGCACAACGCCGTATCTCACAAACGAGGTGTTCTGCAAGTACCACACCGAGATGGAGATGATGCGCTACATAAAACGTCTTGACCGCAAGGACATTTCGCTGACGCACAGCATGATTCCACTCGGCTCATGCACCATGAAGATGAATCCGGCAGCTGAGATGCTACCGTTGAGCCGCCCCGAGTTCGCCAACCTGCACCCGTTGGTGCCTGAAGATCAGGCCGAAGGTTACCGAGAGCTGATAGATAACCTAAGCAACGAGCTAATGGTCATCACCGGCCTGAAGGGCATAACACTGCAACCCAACTCCGGTGCTGCGGGCGAATACACCGGACTGCGCATTATCCGTGCCTATCTGGACAGCTGCGGACAGCAAAGCCGTAACATAGTACTCATTCCGGCATCGGCACACGGCACCAATCCCGCATCGGCGGTACAGGCGGGATTTACGCCTGTCACAGTGGCCTGCGATGACCACGGCAACGTCAATGTCGATGACCTGCAACAGAAGGCCGAGGCGAACAAAGACTCTTTGGCAGCACTGATGATTACATATCCGTCCACACATGGTATCTTCGAAGTGGAGATACGCCGCATCTGCGACATCATACATTCCTGCGGCGGACAGGTGTATATGGACGGAGCGAACATGAATGCACAGGTGGGACTGACCAATCCGGGGACCATAGGTGCTGACGTGTGCCATCTGAACCTGCACAAGACATTCTCGTCGCCCCACGGCGGCGGCGGTCCTGGCGTAGGTCCCGTGTGCGTGGCCGAACATTTGGTACCGTTCCTGCCGGGATATCCGCTCTTCGGCGACAGCACAAACGAGGTGTCGGCCGCACCGTTCGGCAGTGCCGGTATCCTACCCATCGCCTACGGCTACATACGCATGATGGGCACTGAAGGGCTGACACGTGCTACGAAGATTGCCATTCTGAATGCCAACTACTTGGCAGCATGCCTGAAAGACACCTATGGCATCGTCTATCATGGTGCCAACGGCTTCGTCGGCCATGAAATGATTTTGGAGTGTCGCACCGTGCATGCCGAGACGGGCATCACCGAAGGCGACATCGCGAAACGCCTGATGGACTACGGCTACCATGCACCGACGCTATCATTCCCCGTGCATGGCACGCTGATGATCGAGCCTACCGAGAGCGAGAGCCTGGCCGAACTTGACAACTTCGTTGAGGTGATGCAGAGCATTTGGAAAGAGATTCAGGAGGTCAAGGACGGCACGGCATCAAAGGAAGACAACGTGCTCGTCAATGCTCCGCATCCGGAATATGAGGCTGTGGCCGATGAGTGGCATCACAGCTACAGCCGTCAGAAAGCCGTGTACCCCATCGACAGCGTGCGCGACAACAAGTTTTGGATCAACGTGGCACGTGTCAACGACACGCTGGGCGACCGCAATCTGCTCGCTACGCGCGACAAGACATTCGATGACTGAATGACACACTGATTCTATCATGAGAAGAAAATCAATGCTTCTTGGTGCGGTGCTCGGCATGGTTGCGATGATGGCTGTGCCGACGGCGGACGCACAGATAGCGTCGACCACGGGTAACGGGCTGGATTATGCCGACGGCTGGGCTGTGAAGGCTCCGCTTGATAGGCCACGTGTCATAATCACGACTGACCCCGAGCTGGACGACAACAACTCGATGATACGTTTTCTGTTGTTCTCGACCGACTATGACGTTGAGGGACTGATATACACCAGCAGCCAATTCCACTGGCGTGGCGACGGCAAGGGCACACTGTGGTGGGTCAGCGGACGCGAGTACGACCGCCCCGGACTTGGCTTCAAGCCAATGACACACTATCGTTGGGACGAGGGTCAGCAGTTCATTGACGACATCGTGGATGCCTATGAGGAGGCGTATCCAAATCTGAAAGTGCACGACAGCCGCTACCCTACCCCCGAGTATCTGCGTTCAAAGATTGCGTGGGGTAACTGCGACTTCGACGGCGACTTCTCAAAGGACACTCCGGGATCTGAACTGATAAAGCGGGTGCTGCTCGACGACGAGCCGGAACCTGTATTCGTCCATGCATGGGGCGGCTGTTCGACCATAGCACGTGCCCTGAAGAGCATTGAGGACATCTACTCACAACAACCTGGCTACGACGAATTGAAAGAGAAGGTCAGCCGGAAGTTGGTGCTGTGTCTCAGTGGCGACCAGGACAACCTGTACAATGACTACATACGTCCCTACTGGCCCGACGTGAAGCAGCAGCCGACAGGTATCGGTGCCCCGAGCCTCAGCTTCATGTCGGCGGCGATGGCCAAGACCGACCTGCACAAGCAACTATACAGTCCCGAATGGATTGGGCAGAACATAAGCTCAAAGGGTAGGCTTGGCGAGCTTTACCGCGTGTGGGGTGACGGCAAGCAATTTGCAAAGGGAGACATCTACGACTTCTTCGGCGTATCCGAGAAAGGGCTGGATGAGCTGCGAAGAGAAGGCTACGTGGTGTGGTGCCCGTTGCAGCCCAAGGGCACGTTCCTTGGTGAGGGCGACACGTTCTGTTATCTCAACCTCATCGACAACGGCCTGTATGGGTATGTGCAGAACTGGGGCGGATGGGCCGGCTACCAACAGCCGCGCCGTCAGGAACAGCAGGACTTTGCGTCGTCGGATATGTCGTCGATACAGACCAGTCTCGGTGCAGGTTCCGGCTCACAGACAGCGGGAACCTCGACACAACAAAGGCGCACAGTTGTGGAGGTGAAGACACCCGACTTCCTACCACCTGTGATGTACAGCTTTGCAGAACGCATGCTGTGGTCGGTCACTCCCAAGTATGATGATGCCAACCATGAGCCGCAGATAAGTGGTCCGACAGCAATGACAGCCCATGCCGGAGAGACGCTGAAGCTGAAGTACAAGGTCAGCGACCCCGACAAAGGACAGCAGGTCGAAGTCACGTGGTGGAAGCATCCGGCCTGCACCTACGTTGCCGACTGCAATGTCGACATCCCGTCGTCCGCAACGACGACATTCACAGTTCCGACGGATGCGAAGAGCGGCGACGAGATCCACCTTGTGCTGCAAGCCACAGACAATGGCGCACTGCCGCTGACACGCTATCTGCGTCTGGTAATCACGGTGCTGTGAGCCACAGGAGACATAAAGATAGAAGCCAATCATACACATAACAGACAACTGAGATAAAGGTTCAAACGACAATGAACAAGATTGCATTGATCACAGGAGCGACGAGCGGCATTGGCGAGGCGTGTGCCCGCAAGTTCGCAGAAGGCAAGTATAACCTCATCATAACAGGCCGCAACGACGGTAAGCTACAAGAGCTGAAGTCTGAACTTGAGACAAAGGACAAGGTGGAAGTGGTGACACTCTGCTTCGACGTTCGCGACGACAAGGCGGCGACAGATGCCATTGGTGGTCTGTCGGCTGTATGGAAGAACATAGACGTGCTGATAAACAACGCCGGACTGGCTTTGGGACTGGAGAAGGAATACCTTGGCAACCCCGACGACTGGAACGCGATGATAGACACCAACATCAAAGGCTTGCTAACCATGACACGCCTGATTGTGCCCGGCATGGTACAGCGTAACAGCGGGCACGTCATCAACATCGGCAGTGTTGCCGGTGATGCAGCCTATGCCGGCGGGAACGTATATTGCGCCACGAAGGCGGCAGTGAAGGCCATCACCGACGGCCTGCGCATTGACGTGGCAGACACCGCCGTGCGTGTCACGAACATAAAGCCGGGGCTGGTGGAGACGCACTTTAGCGTCACACGGTTCCACGGCGACCGGCAGCGTGCCGACAATGTATATAAAGGCATCAAGCCACTCACTGGCGACGACATCGCCGACGTGGTGTTCTACGCCGCCTCTGCACCCAAGCATGTGCAGATAGCCGAAGTGCTGGTGCTGGCCACGCATCAGGCCAACGGCTCAGTGATTCACCGCGAACAATAGAGAGCAGAGGGATGTTCACCGACAAGAGAAACATACTACAGCTGGCGGCACTGCTAAGGGCGCATGGCATTAGGAAGATCGTCATCAGCCCGGGAAGCCGCAACATACCCATCACGAAGACACTGCTGCAAGTGCCGGACTTCACGTGCTACCCCGTGACCGACGAGCGCAGCGCAGGCTTCTTTGCCTTGGGGCTGTCACTACACGGAGGCACGCCGGTGGCCATCGTGTGCACCTCCGGCAGTGCATTGCTCAACATCTTCCCCGCCGTCAGCGAAGCCTACTACCAGCAGGTGCCGCTCATTGTCATCTCCGCCGACCGCCCCGCTGCATGGATAGGACAGATGGACGGACAGACCATGCCGCAACATGGCGTCTTCGGCTCATTGGTGAAGATGTCTGTCAGCCTGCCCGATGTCAAGACCGATGAAGACGAGTGGCACTGTAATCGCCTCATCAACGAAGCCATACTCGAGACCACACACCACGGCCGCGGGCCTGTACACATCAACGTACCCGTGAGTGAGCCGCTGTTCAACGAGACGGTCGCCGAACTGCCTGTGCCGCGTGTCATAAGGCGGTACCAGGGTCTCAACAAATATGAGGACGACTTCCAACCGCTGATAGACAGGCTCAACAAGTACAAGAAGCGTCTTGTGGTGGCAGGACAGATGAACATGATTTATCTGTTCGACAAGAAGTATTCGCGTCTTCTCGGCAAGCAGTTTGCATGGCTCACGGAGAACCTCAGCAACCGCACCATACCGGGGCAACCTGTACGCCGCATCGACGAACTGCTCTATCCCATGGACAAGGCCACGCAGGAGAACATGCGTCCCGATCTGCTGATAACCTTCGGCGGGCACGTCATCTCGCGCCGCCTGAAATACTTTCTGCGCAACCACAAGCCCACGGAGCACTGGCACGTGGCGAGCGACGGTGCTGTGGCCGACCTCTATGGCGGCGCACTGACCACGGTCATCGAGATGGATCCGTTCGAGTTTTGGGAACGCATAGCCACGTTGATAGAGGACGTTCCACCGGCATATCCGCGCCAGTGGGAGACACTCGCCGCCAAGCTGCCGCAACCAAGTTTCGGCTATTCGGAGATGTATGCCGTGGGGGCACTCTTGGAGAGGTTGCCGTCCGGATGCTCACTGCATCTCGGCAACGGCTCTGCGGTGCGCTACGCACAGATGTTCAGCCTGCCCGACGACGTTGAGGTTCTGTCGAACCGTGGCATCAACGGCATTGACGGCAGCGTGTCCACAGCTCTGGGCTATTCCGTCGCGTCCGACCGTCTTAACTTCCTCATCGTTGGCGATCTTGGATTCTTCTACGACCTCACGGCACTGTGGAACAGCAACTACGGCAGCAACATACGCATACTGCTGCTCAACAACGGCGGCGGTGAGCTGTTCCAAGCTCTGCCCAAGTTGGAGATGGACGACCGCGAACGTCGCTTTGTGGCAGGGACACACAGTGCCGATGCCGCAGCGTGGGCGCAGAGCCGTGGGTTTCGATACACACAAGCCCACGACAAGCAGGAGCTTGATGCCGCACTCACCGCCTTCACCGAGCCGTCGATAGGCCGTCGTCCACAACTTCTCGAAGTGTTCACGGACAAGGCCGCCGATGTCGAGATGCTGCGACAGTACTACCACAGCCTGAAGAAATAAAGGCTCACACTGCAATTCAGAGGAATTCTTCTTTCAACAAGAGCGGTTATGGCTCTGCGCCATGAGCAATCAATGTCTATTGGCGTTGGGCACAACCGATGCCCGATGTTGCTGTTCAACGATGCCCATCGTTAGGGTCTAAGGATGGGCATCGTTAGGTGCCAAGCTTGCCCATCGTTAGGGTGCAAGGATGGGCATCGTTGGGTACTAAGCTTGCCCATCGTTGGAGTGCTTGCTTCGGCAAACGCGGAGTTAGTGAACGAGAGTGTGGAAAAAAGGAGCGCGGGTCAGCCTCATTGAGAC
>CAVHVD010000096.1:0-14328 GCA_963639425.1 Faecalibacterium prausnitzii | reverse complement strand
CAAGAATGTACACCTTGTCCGTTCCCTTGAACAACACACAGCGTATTACTGCATGGAAAAACACATCCTCCGGATGATCGGCGAAGAATAACACGCCCCCACTTTTCGCCACATCGTTGTCATCAAAGACTCTCAAACTGTCAAGAACCTGGAAATCGTCGACATCAGACACTATACGTGTTTCACGCCTGAACTCATAGAAGTTGTCTTTGTCCAAATGTTCGACGAGATTGAATTTCGGCAATGGGATGGCATCAAAGTATATGCGCTCATGACGTTGGAACACTTCGCGGATTTCCTCAACATTCGTCAGTTTTTGACTGTTGGCACCTTCACGCAGATAGGTACAACCCGAAAAGAAATAAGGTTTGTTCTTGCCTGACGGCACCTCTATGACCCATACCTTTTTGTCATCTACATCCACATCGTACATATTGCAATGGCACATGGGCGATATCTCACCTATCGAACCTTGTATTGCAGACCGTCTGCTATTGTCTATCTCTGCACCGACAATCTCGTTGCTGTCGCTTACGCCGATAAGTAAGTATCCGCCTGCGGCATTCAGAAAACTGCATACTTCCTCCGTAAGTTCGCGAACTTTAGAAGGGACACTCCGCTTGAAGTCCACATTATAGCCCTCACCTCCACGGACTAAACTCTTTATCTCTTCAGCACTTAACATGTTGATTCTGACTTACAAATTCAATTATGCATACAAAGGTAATTCTTTATATCGAAAGTTCGTTATAAGTTCACTGAAAGTTCACCGTAAAGTTCACACCTAACCTTTGAGATGGTGTGTGCCTCGGAGAGGTACACACGCTAAAGGATATACAACATCGGGCGTGCACTGTGCACCAGCCACGTCGAGGCATCGCGGCATATAACTGACATCAAGCAAGACTGATGCAAAGAGCATCACGGCATATAGCGGACATCATCGCGGCATGGGTTGAGGGGGGTATAATATAAATATAGGGGGACCGGCCTTGCGGCGGTCCCCCTATATTCTTGGGTTCTGTCAGTGAGTGGAAATATCTACATATCTCCTACTGACGTACATCACACTTTATTGCTTAGCGTCGGATAACAAGCCTTTCTCATCATTGACTGTGATGGTGTGCGTTGCGCCTGTTTCACGCTTTGCAAGCTTTGTCGCATTGCCTTTAGCGGTGAATGTGCCACCCTCGATGGTTACAGTACAAGTTCCATAGGTGTTTTGACTGCCCATACCGATGCATATTACGGCATTTCCCGTGCCTCCGGTACCGTCTTTCCAGTAGTCGCCTGTACTTCCTGTGCCTTCTGCTATCAGCTCGGCGTTGTCTTTGATGTTCAAAGTACCGTTACGCATGCCTATTGCACCACAAGCACCCTTGATGGTTCCACCGGAAATGGTGGTTGTACAGGAGTGCGGCAGGTAGATGGCGTAGTCTGCCGTGGAAATCAAATTGCCACCGGTGATGTTAATGACAGAATTCCGTTCTAGATCTGTGCCGTTGCCTGCCACTGCATACCAACCGGCTTCAATCGTACCACCTTCGATAGTGAGAGTACCACCATACGTAACCGAAATGCCAAACTGACCATAACTTGCGGGCTTTTCACGTGAAGTCTTGATGTTACCGCTCTTCATCGTCATCTTGGCATCTTCTCCGTTAACACAAATAATGCCGCCGTCATACGCATCCTTTTTGTAATCTTGTGTGGCCTCGATAGCACCTGCACTACCCGCGCTGCTATCCTGCAAGGTGAGAGTACCGTTTACAGTAATGCCACCGGCTGAGTATATGTTCGCAGCTTTCAGGGTCTTGCCATTCAGATCGAGTGTCACCTCTCTGCCACTCCCGACCTTCACATTGTTTGTTCCGAGATCCACATCCCCTTGCAAGGTGACATTCACCTTGGCATTCTCACCGAGGTATGACAGTACGTTGGGGTCAGAGAAGGTGCCGCCGGTGACGAAGTTCGTGCAGTTTTCGCTGTATATCTTTCCGTTGAACGTGCCGCCGGAGATGCCGGAGATCTTTGAACCTGTCGTGTTTTGCAGATCCGCTTCATAGAGTGAGTAGGGGCCGGTGAACGTGCCGCCGGAGATGGTCACGTTGATAGCATAGTCTGTGGTATGCTGCGAGACTGCCAGTGCTGCACCCTTGATTGTGGTACCGCTGCCGTTTGCCTTGGCAGAGAACGTGCCCTTGCTGATGATGGTTCCGTCGGTGATGTTGAGAGTGCCGGAGCGCAGCTCGATGCCCGACTCTTGTGTGCCAGTGATGCTGCCGCCGGTGACTGTCAGCGTGCCGTTCTGTGGATGGTAGATACCCGTAGAACCGATGAGTGTGCCGCCGTTGATGGTGATATTCGTACCATGACGTGTACCTTGGCCACAAACGGCATAGCGGTCTACCTCCGTCTGCACACCTATCAGCTGTCCGCCGTTGACAATCAGCTCGGCCGGCTTACCCTTTATGGTCTCATCTTTCTCGTCGTTAGAGTCTGTCAGCTTCACGGCGGCGTAGATGCTCTTAACACCATTTGCATTGATGGAACCCTTGCCGTTGCTGCTGTCGTTGATGAACAGCTTGGCACCGCGACGCACGAGCACTACGGCATCATGGGTGTCCAATACATCCTCAAGACCACTCTCGCTGGCCTTCAGGCTATGTCCGTCGAGGTCGAGAACCATCTGGGCTGTGACTACCAGTGGCTCGGTGAGGGTGATGTCTGAGGTCATGGTGTACACTCCGCCCTTGGCTGCTGCATTCTTCAGGTCTGCCAGGTCTGCATCAGCCACGGTGATGTTACTCAGACTACTCGGAATATCCTTTGTTTTGTCTACTCCACTTTCTACATACAGCGTAATGTTGCCGCCTCCTTCAACATTGTTAGTGATTTTTTCTATCTTACCACCTTTCTTGACACGGACATTACCTTTCTTCACTATCAGCTCTTTGATGACTACGCCGGCATCTACAATCAAGGTGCTCTCCGCCGTCGATGCTGTCACTTTCTCGTAAGTTGATGTTGCGCTACCGTCAGACGACGATGACGAGCTGCCATTGGAAGACAGGGTCACGGTCGATGTCGGCAACTCGATCTCGAAGGTCGGTTTCGTTTCGCTCGTTCCTTCTTGTGTGTTGTCCACAGGGATGGAGACGATTACCTGCTCGGCTACCGCCTTACTGCTTTCTGTACTTGTAGCTGCCACGAGCTTGATAGGCTTATCCGTACTTGCGCCCGAGGTTGATTTGAACGATATGCTGGTCACAGGAGATGCCGCGCGTGTGTTTGTGACTGTAGTGCCGTCTGATGCCGTCTCTGTTTCAGACGTTTCCGTCGCAGTCTTTGCCGGTATAGTAATTGTCATAGCATCATCGCTACCGCTGCCACCGCCACCTTGAGAGCTACTATTCATGTCGGCGATGGAGACGGCATTGACCTCTTCCAATTTCTTAGTTGCCTCTTCTGCTGACTTGACCTCTGCGGGAATCTCTCCAGTGACTGGGTCGAGTGCGTATGTGGCACTGTAGCACATACTGCGTTCTATCTTCTCACTGCTCTTGGTCTCGAGTTCACAAGTTTTCCCGTCTATCGTGGCTGTCAGCTTCAACGAGCTATATTCGCCAGCCGGTACAGGGAAATAGAAATCTTTCGTTCCAGCTGCTGTATTTTCTGGTACGGTGATGGTGATAGAGGTACCGTCGGCTTCATTGCTTGTATTTATGCTCAGCGTCGGAACGCTGTTGGCGTCAAAGGAAATCGTGGCTTTACCGGCCAACTTCGCAGGACTCTCACCTGCGGATGTCAACGTCACCGCGGTAAGATTCTTTTGGGCATCCTTCAGCGTGACATGGATCAGTGCACCGGCATTCTTGAAGCCGATGGAGTTGCTGCTACTGCCAAACAGTGCCGCCATCGGTGCCTTGTTGCTGCTTTTGGGGTTTTTGGCATCATATTCGTACTTTGTCGGCATGGTCAGAGAGAGCTTGCCGTCCGCATACGTCACGCTTTCGTTATATGGATAGTATGCCACCACACGTGTGTATCCCTCCTTAGAAGCTGCATTGAAAGTGCCTCCAGAGGTTCCAGCACCAGAAGAAATGACGGACCTAACGTGATAGTTATCAGCACCGCTCTTTGTCGAAATTATGCCAATGGCATCGCACTCGCTCCAAAGGACTTGGGATGTCTCACCGCCGTCGGAGATTGAGGTTCGCGTCCCACTGCCGGGGAGCTGCACGGTAATCATGTCTTTCATCTCAAGACCGCCGCCACCCAGGTCGTCGTCGGAGCAGTTGCTGAAGCACATTGCCAGTACTGCCAACGACAGGTACGCTGTCTTCTTCGCAATATTGTTCATGTTTTTATTGTATTTTGAGTTATATTTAAGTTCACTGTTTGTTGGGGAGACGGATTAGAAATCCCTGTTTTGGTAGCCCTCTGTCGTGCTACTTCCGGCGAAGCCCTGCTCCACCTCCACTTCGATCATTTCCACCTTGGGAGATTCGTATGCTTCCATATTCATTGTGTTTTGAATGTCTTTATTGTTGTTATTGTCTTGAAAAAAACCGACGCAAGCGTCTTCCTCGGGAGACTTCCCTCTGTGTCCACGACTGCGCCGCGGAGTCCCATCCCTCTCTCGGACTACGCATACCATATATATATAATATGGTGTGCGCGTGCGTATCACAAGGGAACAGGGACTGTCGGCAAAGAAAGAGAGCATGCCGCCGTCTTCCGTGGGCATGAGGTGCCTGGCGGGGTGATGGGTTTTGAGCCGTCGTACATGTCGTACCACGGCGAGACGAGTGTCAGGGTGCTTGGCCTTTCTGTCATTCTTTCTCTTGTCGGCCGCAAGGAGCCTTGGGTGTGTCTCCTCCAGCACATGTGCCACGCCGTCCCTCTTAGCGCGACATGAAACAAAAGAAGCGTGAGGGCTGTATTTTCCGCTTATTCTACATCAGGTCTTCGCATCACCTACCACTGAATAAACAACAGCCACTCACGCCAGATGTACACACATAACCCGCCACCGCACGTGGCAGAGACTGCATATATCACATGACATGAGCGCTATTGTCATCATTTTCAGTGGTATCAAATTTGCGAAGTTTGATGTAGAAAATAATTTCCAATAACGCTTCCAGCAAAAATCGTAACAACCATCTCCGTGCGACCGGACAAGTTGTTCGCAGCAAATGTATGTACTTAATTTTTATTAAACAATACTTAGGGAGATTTTTTTGCTGTCATGAGTGTCGAAAGGCACCGCGCCAGCCTCGGAGAGGGGCGCAGGAGGGGCAGGAAGGGTGGGGGATCCTGATACACGCTTCGGGGCATGGAGTTACGATGGGCATCGTTGCGTTCCAAGGATGGGCAAGCTTGGGTTCTTTGAACGGGCATCGTTAGGTGCTATGAATGGGCATCCTTAGACCCTAAGAATGGGCATCGTTAGGGTGCTTCTCGGGGCAAACACGGAATTAGTGAACGGAATTGTTCAAAAATGAAGATTTTTGAACAAAAACGGGGCTTCGTTGGGCAATCAGTGACCAATTTTTGAATGATTAGTGAACGGTTAGTGAACGGTTAGTGAACGAGAGTGTCCAATATTTTGTACACAGGTGTCAAATATTTGGACACACGGCGATGGGCGTTATTCGTGCTTGATGCTGACAATCAGTGATATACGACTTTGGCACGGCACTTGCAAGGAGTTTCGTGACGAAAAAGAAAACGAAATAACACAACGAATAGTATGAAACAGAGAAACCTAAGACACGGACTTGCGACGCTGCTCGTCATGGCGTGCGTCACGGCGGTGCAGGCACAGGACGCGTGGACGGTAGACCGCTGCATGCAGTATGCCGTCAACCACAACCACGCCGTCCGCCAGAGCGAGCTGGAGCTGAAGAACAACAACCTCGACAAGCTCAAGGCCTTCGGCAACTTCCTGCCGAAGGTGCAGGGGGCGGTCAGCGCACAGTATAACTTCGGCCGTAGCATCGACCCGGAGACCAATACGTACAACGACGTGACCACGTTCAACAACTACTACGACCTCGCCGCGAGCATGCCCCTCTTCAGCGGCGGAAGCATCGTCAACGAGGTGCGCCGCAGCCATGCCGCCGCCCTGATGGGCAAGGCCGCCTTGCAGGAGCAGAAGGACAACACCGCCCTCGAGACGTTCCAGGCATACATACAGGCACTGTACTGCAGCGGCACGGTGCGCATGGCACGCCAGAAGCTCGCCGAGAGCGACTCCACGCTCTACAAGACCCGCATACAGGAGGAGGTGGGACTGAAGGGCGAGGCCGACGTGGCGCAGATGGAAGCGCAGCAGGCCACCGATGCCTACAACCTGACGAAGCAGGAGAACCTCTACGCCACGGCGATGCTCGAGCTGAAGCAGAAGATGAACTATCCTGCCGATGAGCCGCTGCTGCTCGACACCACGCTGCTCGACAGCCGCGTCATCGACGGAGCCGACCTCGGACAGGTCAACGCCTCTGACGTGTGGCAGTCTGCGGAGAGAAACAACCCCACGTTGCAGAAGGCGGGCTACAACGCCCGTGTGCTGAAGATGGAGCTGCACAAGGCATGGGCCAGCGTGCTGCCGAGCCTCAGCGTCAGCGGAGGCTACTACACCTCCTATTATAAGCAGCTGCACAAGCAGTACGCCAGCTTCGGCGACCAGTTCAACAACAACCACGGTTCCTACTTCAGCTTCAACCTCAGCATCCCGATATTCAGCCGCCTCGATGCCATCACGGGAATACGCAAGGCCCGCAACAGCTACCGCATTGCCCGCGAACAGCTCGACGAGCAGCGCACGGAGCTGCACAAGCTGGTGCAGCAGGCTGTGCAGGACCGCGACGGCTACCTGCGGGAGAGCATACAGATGGAGAAGAAGGAGGAGAGCGATGCCCTGGCCTACCGTGTCACCCGTCGCAAGTATGAGGAAGGCCTGATGACCAGCCTCGACGTGCAGACCAGCTCCGCCACATGGCTTGACAGCCAGGCCAGCCTGTTGCAGAGCCGTCTGACCTACTTCATGAAGTGCCGCCTCGTGGACTACTACCGTGGTGGCGAGATCATAGACACCGGAAACATTGACAGATAACCACTAATAAAGAATCATCACACATAAAGTATAAGCACTATGGATATACAGTTGGAGAAAAAGAAAGGGATACAGAAGAAGCACATACCCTACATCGTTGTGGGTGCCGTTGTTGTAGTACTGTCGGCATGGGCCATCTTCGGCAGTCATGCGTCGACAATGCGCATCGATGCCGGCTCTGTCAACATAGCCAATGTCACCTACGGACAGTTCAATGACTACATCCGCCTGAATGGCCGCGTGCAGCCCATTCAGGTGGTGCAGATCAGTGCCGAGGAGGGCGGCATCGTGCAGGAGAAGGTCGTGGAAGAAGGTGCCCACGTCAACAAGGGCGATGTCATCCTGCGTCTCAGCAACTCGAACCTCGACCTGCAGATACTCAACGCCGAGTCCGAGGTCGCCGAGAAGCAGAACCTCCTGCGCAACACCCAGGTCACCATGCAGCAGGACAAGCTCAACAACGAGACCGAGAAGGCACAGCTCGACATCGACACCCAGCGCAAGCTGCGCACGTTCCGCCAGTACTCGCGTCTCTACGACGAGAAGCTCATCAGCCGTGAGGAATACCTCACCGCGAAAGAAGACTATGAGCTTGCCATCAAGAAGCACGACCTCGTGTCGCAGCGGCTGCAGCAGGACTCCATCTACCGCACCGTGCAGATGGACCAGATGGAAGACAACCTCGCCAACATGCGCGAGAACGTGGCGATAACGCGCGGACGCAAGGACAAGCTCGAGGTGCGTGCCACCATCAGCGGCGAGCTGGGACTGCTCGACGTGACGTTAGGGCAGAACGTCACGGCAGGACAGATGGTGGGACAGGTCAACGACCTGTCGGACTACAAGATTGAGGCACAGATAGACGAGCACTACATCGACCGCGTTGTCAACGGCCTGCCGGCGACCTTCGAGCGCAACGGACAGACCTACACGCTGAAGGTGCGCAAGGTCTATCCCGAGGTGCGCGACGGATACTTCCGCACGGATCTCGTGTTTGAGGGCGACAGGCCTGACAACATTCGCAGCGGACAGACCTACTACATAGACCTGCAGTTAGGAGAGTCCAACGACGGCGTGCTGATCCCCAAGGGCACGTTCTTCCAGATCACGGGCGGCAACTGGATCTTCGTCGTGGACAAGGACGGCAAGCATGCCTACCGCCGCAACATACGTGTCGGACGACAGAACCCGCAGTTCTATGAGGTCCTTGAAGGACTGGAACAGGGCGAGCGCGTGATTGTCTCGGGCTACGAGAGCTTCAAGGACAACGAAGTGCTGGTATTGGAATGACAGACATCAGGAACAACAATAACTAAGAGTAAGAATTATGAGAACAATCGTCAAAAACCTAATCTACACGGTGCGCAAGTTCTTCCTTGCCAACGTGCTGAACATCATGGGACTGAGCGTCGCGTTCGCCGCGTTCTACGTCATCATGGCGCAGGTCAACTACGACTACGGCTACGACCGTTCGGTCAAGGACAGCGACAGGATATATCTCGTGACGTTCACCCTCAGTGACCCGGAATACCGCGCGTTCGGCTACACCATGCCGCGTCCACTTGGCGAGAACATCGTCAAGACATCGCCACACATCGTGGCTTTCGGACTGAGAGACAACGAGCCGGACATCACGCTGCGGGTCGGGGAGAACGAGTTTAAGACCAAAAGCGTGAACGGCATCAGAGACTATGTGTCCATGTTCCAGCCCGACATGCTTAGCGGCACGGCCGCATCGCTTGGCGAGAGCGACAACAACGTCCTCATCTCCAAGTCGCAGGCACTGCGCTTCTTCGGCACCGTTGACGCGCTGAACAAGAACCTGCAGCAGGTGCGCAACAGCGGCAAGACCAAGGAGCTGGTGGTCACGGGCGTGTTCCGCGACTACCCCGAGAACTCGTCGTTCCATGATGCCATGTTCACGACCTGCAACGACGATGCAGATCAGTGGAACAACTGGAACTACAGCCTCTACATACGCCTCGACGACAACAGCAACCTCGAGCAGGTGCGCGGCGAGCTTCAGAAAGGCATAGCAACCGCCTTGGGCAAAAAGTATGGTGATGAAATGTCGGCCGAGAACACCGTGCAGCTGACATCGCTCAACGACATGCACTTCATGACGAGCACACGCAGCAGGGAGATCTCGCACTCCTCAATCTATATGCTTGTGTGCTTCTCGCTGCTGATTGTGTTCGTCGCCGCCGTCAACTTCATGAACTTCTTTCTTGCAGAGACACCCATGCGGCTGCGCAGCATCAATACGCAGAAGGTGCTCGGTGCCACTGCCACACAGCTGCGCGGCGGTCTGCTCGCCGAGGCGGTCATGATAAGCCTGCTGTCGTTCCTGCTGTCGCTGCTTCTCGTGACGGTCGCGGCGGACATGGGCGTGCAGCAACTGGTGCAGGCCACCCTCGGCCTTGGCAGCAACATCGGGCTGACGGCCACGCTGCTCGGCGTGAGCGTGCTTGTGGGACTGCTGGCAGGCTCATATCCCAGCCGCTACGTCACGTCGTTTCCTCCCGCCCTCGTGCTGAAAGGGTCGTTCGGACTGTCGCCACGTGGCAAGGTGCTGCGCACCGCGCTCGTGTCTGTCCAGTTCGTCATCTCCTTCATCCTTGTGCTGTTCATCGGCATAATGTTCTTGCAGAGCCGCTACATCTACACGTCCGACTACGGCTATGACAAAGACCAGCTCATCGTGGCCGACGGCACCCCCGAGACCGTGAAGAGCAGCGCAGCCGTGAAGGACAGGCTCCGCTCCATCAGCGGTGTCGATGGTGCGAGCTTCTCCTATCAGACGGTGAACTCAATGGATGGCATCATGCGCTTCGCGCGTGGCGAAGGCGAGAAGCGCATGGAGTACGACGTGCTCTGGGGCGACAACGACTATCCGTCTGTGATGGGTCTGACGATCACCGCGGGACGCACATTCACCAATACCGACCATGACGCCATAATCTTCAACGAAGCAGCACACACGAAGTACCCGTTCGTGGAGCAGATAGGCTCCTACACAGGAGACAGCCTGCTGGTCACGGGCTTCTGCGCGAACTTCCGCTACAAGTCGTTCCGCACGGAAGACCTCGACGAGCCGCTTGCCATCATACTTGTCACCGATGCCAACAGCTATTACAGGCAGACGCTGGACTGCATCAACGTGCGTGTGGCTGCCGGAACGGACATGCGTGCCGTGCGTGGCGAGATACAGCGGGTGCTGGAGGAGTTCACGCCGAACCACGACTTCAACGTCCGCTTCATGGACGACGTGCTGGAACAGGCATATAAGAGCGACACGCTCTTCATCAAGCAGGTGCTGCTGCTGTCCCTGCTGGCGGTGGCCATCAGTGTCGTGGGAGTCTTCGGCCTGACGATGTTTGAGAGCGAATATCGCCGCAAGGAGATAGGCATACGCAAGGTGCTGGGCAGCACCACCACGCAGATTGTGCAGATGCTGTGCCGTCGCTACGCGTTCATACTGGTGGCATGCTTCGCCGTGGCTGCCCCTGCGGGATACATCATCGGCACGCGCTGGCTCGAGTCGTTCGCCGTGAAGACGCAGATAACGCCACTGCTGTTCGCCGCTTCGTTCGTGCTGATAGCCGCCATTACGTTCGCCACCGTGACGTTGCAGAGCTGGAAGACCGCCAACTCCAACCCCGTGGACAGCATCCGCACAGAATGAGGACAAGACAGAGAGAGAACAAACAGACAACAGATAAACGAAACACATAAAAGCACAGATTGAACTATGATTAAACTGGAGAACATCACAAAGAAGTTTGTCGCTACCGAGGTAGAGACACTGGCACTGAACAACGTAAGCCTTGAGGTTGCGGACAATGAGTTCGTTGCAATCATGGGACCGTCGGGTTGCGGAAAGTCAACCCTGCTAAACATCGTCGGCCTGCTCGACAACCCCACCTCGGGCAACTACTACCTGAACGGGCAGGAAGTGGGACATCTGAAAGAGAAGGATCGCACACGTGTGCGTAAGGGAAACATCGGCTTCGTGTTCCAGTCGTTCAACCTCATCGACGAGCTTAACGTCTATGAGAACGTGGAGCTGCCGCTGACCTATCTCGGCATCCCCGCCGACGAACGTCGCCGCCGTGTCGACGAGATGCTCAAGCGCATGGCCATCAGCCACCGTGCCAAGCACTATCCTCAACAGCTCAGCGGCGGCCAGCAGCAGCGTGTGGCCATTGCGCGTGCCGTCGTCAGCCGTCCCAAGATTATCCTCGCCGATGAGCCTACGGGCAACCTCGACTCGAAGAACGGACAGGAGGTGATGGAGCTGCTGACGAAGCTGAACACCGAGGGCACCACCATCGTGATGGTGACCCACAGCCAGCGGGATGCCGGTTATGCCAGCCGCGTCATCAACCTCTTCGACGGACAGATCATGACCACCGCGGAGAAGATATGAGCACCCGCCCGTGCAGACCATCAAAGATTCATAGAAAGGAGACAAACCAATCATGAACAGCATAAAGAGAGCATTCAGGTCTCTGCCACGCAAGGGCGAGGCCAACGTGATGAAGATCCTGTGTCTGGGCATCGGTCTGTCGCTCGGCTTGCTGCTGCTGGCCGAAGTCCTCTACCAGCGTTCCTACGACGACTTCATCCCCCGCCTCGACGACACCTATGCCGTCGTCGAGAACATACAGAACAAGGGCGGTGAGCCACGGAGCTACAGCTCGACATCGGGAGCGATAGCACCGGGCATCAAGGACATGTGTGCCGAGGTGGAGGCGGCGACGAGATATACGGCCGTGATGAGTGGCTCCGACGGCTCCTTCCTCACGGAAGACCGGCGCGAGCTGGCGGGCAACCTCTACATGACGGACACGAGCTTCTTCGATGTGTTCCCCCTGAAGACCATAGCCGGTGAAGACCCGAAGACCGGTCTCGCCAAGGCCGGACAGGCATACATCAGCGAGAAGCTCTACCGCACCGTGGGTGCGGACATCCTTGGGAAGACCGTGAAGTATAAGTTCAACGAGCGGGCGGCGATGACCATTGCAGGCGTGTTCGAGTCACTGCCGGAGAACACGACGCTCGCCGACATCGACATACTCGTCGGCACGGAGTCGTGCGGCCTCTTCTTCAGCTATGACGGCACACGCAACTGGCTCGGCAACGACCGTTACCGCAGCTTCGTGCGCCTGCGCCACGGCACCGACCCTGCCTCGCTCCAGGAGCGCATGGACAAGATGATACGCGACAACGTCGGCGAAAGCCTGGACCGCATGGGAATGAAATACACCGTCAGCCTGGAGCCGATGAAGAACCGCTATCTTGCCGACGACAACGCACGCCTCATGCACTTCGTGTTCCTCGGCTTCGGCATCATCATGCTGCTTGTCTCGGTGCTGAACTACATCCTGCTCGTGCTCTCGGGCATGGTGAACCGCAGCAAGAGCATAGCCACATACCGGTGCTACGGCGCGGAGAAGAGCGACATCAGCCGCATGGTGCTGGCGGAGTCGTTCGTACACGTGTGCTGTCTCAGCCTGCCGCTTGCCGTGCTGATTGTCCTTGCCTCACAGGACGTGGTGCAGCAGTATCTCGGCCACAGTCTGCAGAGCCTGTTCTCAACGACCACCGTCGTCGTGTGTGCGGCGGTGGTGCTGCTTGTCGTCCTCATCTGCGGCCTGCTGCCGGCATATATCTACACCAAGATACCCGTGACCTACGCCTACCGTCGCTACACCGAGAGCAAGCGGCAGTGGAAGCTGGCACTGCTGTTCGTGCAGTTCGTGCTGACATCGCTCTTCGCGGGACTGATAGTGATCATCGGCTTGCAGTATGACAAGCTGACGAAGTATGACCTCGGATATGACTACACGAACACGCTCGTTGCGACATACGTTGGCGTGCCGCAGCGCGAGGTGAACCTCTGCCTCGAGCAGCTCAAGGCCGAACCCAACGTGGCGGGGGTGACCTACGGCGACCAGTATCTGCCCAATAGATCCAGCGGCGACAATGTCTACAACCGCGAGACGGGGGAGGTCTACATGAATGTGGCCGACCTGTATGGCGTGGGCGACGACTACTTCAGCACGCTCGACATCCCCGTGCTCGAGGGACGCACGTTCACCACGGGTCTGGCCGACTCGCTGAACCGCGAGGTGATGGTCAGCGAGAGCTTCGTGGAGCAGATGCGCGAACATGCCGGATGGACAGGGTCGGCCATAGGGCAGGCAGTGAACATCACCTCCTACGAGAGGAAGAACCCGCTGACCATCGTCGGGGTATATAAGGACTTCCAGGTGGGCAGCCTGTACAGCAACCGCGACCAGCGTCCGTCGGTCATGGTGTATGGCTTGTATGTCGGAGGCAACAACATCTACATCCGTCTGCACGACATGGGGTCGGACAACATAGCACGCGTGCAGGACATCGTGAACAACACGATGCCCACGAACCCGCCGACCGTCTACATGATGAGCCTGCAGGTGGGCAACCAGTATCAGCAACTGCGCAACATCCGCAACTCGGTGCTCTTCGCAGGGCTGTGCATCCTGCTCATCTCGCTCGGCGGACTTGTGGCCTACGTGCGCGACGAGGTGGCACGCCGCCGTTGCGAGATTGCCGTGCGCAGCATCCTTGGCGCGGACATGGGGAACATACAGCTTCTGTTCCAGCGTCACCTGCTGTGGGTGGCTGTGCCAGGAGTCGTGGTCGGATGTCTCGCGGCATGGCGCGTTGGCGACATGATGCTGGAGATGTTTGCCGTGAAGGTGCAGCTCACGTGGTGGCTGTTCGCGCTCTGCGTGCTGGCGTTGCTGGCGGTCGTCCTCCTCGTCTCCGTGCTGCTGGTACACACGACGGCACACGCCAATCCCGCGAAGAACCTGCGCAGCGAATAGCGACACGGAGAATTGTTCTTCATTCTTCTTGCGTGGCCCTGCCGCTCCGGACTGCAAAGTCGGACGGCGGGGCTTTTCTCTTGCGGCGGCACGAGCGCGATGCCGGAGCCGTAGGACAGCGAAGCCAAGGACACACGGCCGTGAAAATCAGAGCCGTAGAACCACAGAAGCGGACGTCCCACAGCGGCAAAATCGAGGGCACGGAACTGCCCGTCTGTGGCTGTACGTCCACAGATTTGTGGCTGTACGTCCACGGAGCTATGCTTTCTATGTTACCATCCAACTATTTTGACCATTATTTTTGTATCATGCAGGGATTCTATATTCAGG
>CAVHVD010000095.1:0-22458 GCA_963639425.1 Faecalibacterium prausnitzii | reverse complement strand
TGCTGAATATGACTGCAATGACTATCCTCATCTCACGCACAAAAGTAAGCCATTGCATCGGATAAAAAAAGGAGACTGACCCAATCGGTCAGTCTCCCTAATCCCTTTTATTCTTGTGTCAGGACCAAAAAGTAGTGTTAAGCTGTAGATGTGTTGCGGGACGACAGATTTTCTCACATGTTGGTGTTGTCCATCGTTACCGTCATCTCGGGAATCAGCTGAAATTCCTTTTTGTTCTTGTTCCACTTGTAGTAGGACGTGGTGACCATCTTGCCCTCGTAGGTGTAGCGGATGCTCATGTCGTTCTGCCACTCGCTCTTGGCACCGTTCCACTTCTTGCTTACGTTCTCGATCATGCGGTTCTGGTCGTCATACTTGTAGTTGTACTGCATGAAGTTCGTGAGCATGCTGTTCTCGTTCTTGTAGACCGTCTGGCTGACCATAAGTCCGTTCACTTCTTCGTTATTGTAAACCAGCTTGTCGTTCTTGTCTGCAAAAACACTGGTGCTGCATACTGTCATCAAAGACGCCAATAAGAATAGTCTAAGAGTTTTCATGGTTTGATCCTTTCTTGTGTTAGTGTTAGTTAGGTTTTTCAATATGTCAAACATTCTTGTCGTTTGACGATGTAAATGTACAGTCACTGCTTGACAAAGCAAATTCTAACCGCACTTTTTTAAGCATGGTGTCACATGAAACTATTTTGCAAAGTGTCTCTTTGCAAGCATTGAAGCACCGGTGCGTCTTCATTTGACGCTTACAGGAAATGAAGGTTGCAACTTGCTCAACTTACAGTTTCAAACCGTGCTTTTTGCTTCAAGGTTAATTAAAGTTAACGGAGTCTGTCAGTGTGCCTCAAGCCAGTTGCTTCCCCATCCGTAATCGGCTTTCAGCGGCACTCTCATGGTGTATGCGTTTTCCATTTCACGGATCACAATCTCCTGAATGATGTCTTTCTCCTCGGGCGGAACACTGAAATTGAGTTCGTCGTGAACCTGCAGAATCATTTTCGCTTTCAGATTGTTACTCTCCATCTGCCGGAAGACATTTATCATTGCCATCTTTATGATGTCGGCAGCACTGCCCTGTATCGGTGCATTGATGGCATTGCGTTCGGCATATCCGCGCACGATGGAGTTTCCGGAGTTGATATCCGGAAGATAACGCTTGCGGCCGAAGATGGTCTCGACGTAGCCGTTGCGGCGTGCGGACTCGATGCTGCTGTCCATGTATGCTTTTATCTGAGGGTATGTCCTGAAGTATCCGTCTATAAGCTCCTTGGCTTCGGTGCGGCTTATCTCAAGCCGTTCGGCGAGTCCGAAGACGGAGATACCATAGATGATGCCGAAGTTGGCAGTCTTGGCCTTGCGGCGCATCTCCTTCGTCACTTCGTCGATGCCTACCTTGTAGATCTTTGCTGCTGTGGCGGCGTGGATGTCGTGTCCTTCGAGGAAGGCTTCAATCATGTTTTCGTCTCCACTGAGATGTGCCATTATGCGCAGTTCTATCTGGGAATAGTCGGCAGAGAAGAACAGGCATCCTTCGTCGGGGATGAAGGCTTTGCGTATTTCGCGCCCTTCGTCGTCGCGGACAGGTATGTTCTGTAGGTTGGGATTGCTCGAGCTGAGGCGGCCAGTGGCAGTCACGGCTTGGTTGAATGACGTGTGGATGCGCCCCGTCTCGGGATTGATGAGCTGCGGAAGAGCATCGATATATGTTCCGAGCAGCTTCTTCAGACTGCGATATTCCAATATTCTACCAATGACAGGGTGCTTGGACTTCAGCGATTCGAGCACGTCCTCCGATGTGACGTACTGTCCGCCTTTGGTCTTCTTGGGCTTGTCGGACAGGTGAAGCCTGTCGAACAGCACTTCACCCACCTGCTTGGGCGAGCTGATGTTGAATGTCGTCCCTGCATCCGCATAGATGTCTTGCTCGATCTTGTTCATCCGGGCGGTGTAGTCTGTCGAGGTTTGTCTCAGGGCGGCTGTGTCTATCAGCACGCCGTTTGTCTCCATGTGTACCAGGACAGGCACGAGTGGAAGCTCCATGTCGTACAGCAGGTGTCCCAGGTGTTTCGTCTCAATTTCCTTTTCGAGCAGGCTCTTTAGTTTGCAGATTGCCACCGCATTGAGGCAGACGCTCCTGTACGGCTCGTTGCTCTCTGCCGTCCTGCCGCCAAGACAGACTTCTGCCATATAGCCGAGACTATGGTTTAGCTCGGGCTGCAGCAGATAGTGCGCCAGCATCGTGTCGAAGATTTTGCCTTTGACATCAAGCCCGTGGTTGTGAAGCACAATGATGTCGTACTTGATGTTGTGTCCGACCTTGACGTTGTCGGTCTTCGCAAGCACCGGTTCCAGCAGTCTCAGCTTGCGGGCTGTCTCGGCTTTGTCGGCAGAGGGTAGGGGGATGTAGTATGCTTCTTCTGCGTCACAGCAGAGTGCAATGCCATTAAGAACGGCGGTCATTGGCTCAATGCCTGCGGCATCCAATCTGATTGACACAGATTGGGCGGTACTCATGACACTGCAAAAATGGGCTATATCGTTCTCATTATCAGCATAATGACATGCTATTGAAGCCCCTGATAACTCGATTTCCTTTGAAAAAAATCCGTCGCCTTGACAGTTGGTCGGATTTATCGCAAACAAATCGCCTTGAACAGGCACTGCACTTTCGTTTTTTACCTTAGTCTTTGGTGCGTCGCTTACAGTGGCAGAGAACAAGTCGGGTTCGGCAGTGGAGTTTGCTGTGACTTCATGTCCGAGACGGCTGTTGATTCTTTCAAGCATGGTGCGGAATTCCAAGTCCCTGAATATTGTGCGGAGAGAAGCAATGTCGGGTTCGTTGTTCTTCAGCTCTTTCAGGTTGAGTGTTATGGGCACGTCGGTCTTTATGGTGGCAAGGAACTTTGAGAATCTTATTTGCTCTGCATTGTCTGTTACCTTTTTCTTCAGTGCGCCCTTCAGCTCGTCTGTCCTCTCAAGCAACGCTTCTATGCTGCCAAAGTCCCTTATCAGCTTCTGTGCTGTCTTCTCGCCAACGCCAGGACAGCCGGGGATGTTGTCAGAGCTGTCGCCCATCAACCCCAGCAGGTCGATGATCTGAAGAGTATTCTCCACTCCATATTTCTGCTTCACCTCCTCGGTGCCCATTACCTCAAAGCCTCCGCTGTGTTTGGGGCGGTACATCATGACGTTTTCCCGTACCAACTGCCCATAGTCCTTGTCGGGAGTCACCATATAGGTTCGGACATTGCTGTCCGACGCTTGTCTCGACAGTGTACCTATCACGTCGTCGGCCTCGTAGCCGTCGACCTCAAGTACGGGAATGTTGTAAGCACGAATAATATCCTTTATCACGGGCACGGCACGGCGAATGTCTTCGGGTGTCTTCTCGCGCTGTGCCTTGTATTCCGGATAAAGCTCATGGCGGAATGTCGGTTCCGAGGGGTCGAAAGCTATTCCTATGTATGCAGGGTTTTCCTTTCTTAGGATCTCCTCAAGTGTATTGACGAAACCGTAGATGGGAGACGTGTTCAGTCCCTTTGAGTTGATCCGCGGATTCTTTATGAGGGCATAGTATGCCCTATATATCAAGGCGTAGGCATCAAGAAGAAATAGGGTTTCTCGGGTTTCCATAAACTAAAGATATTTAGGTGTAAAAATACAAAAAATCACTTGTAGTCCCTTTTAATGACTAAATTTGTGCGCCGAAATGCAACTTATGTCAGAGAAATTGGACATCATATTGTCTCCGATAAGAGAGGAAATGGATAGACTGCAGTCCCTCTATACCTCGGCCTTGTCGACTGATAATGTCTTGTTGCAGAACGTCGTCAGCTACATTCTCAACCGCAACGGCAAGATGATGAGACCCATGCTGGTCTTTCTGTGTGCCAAGCTGCTGAGTGGTTGGGTGCCTGACTCCACTTTCTTCTCGGCATTGGCTTTGGAATTGTTGCACAATGCCAGTCTGGTGCACGATGATGTGGTGGATGACAGTGACGAGCGTCGCGGTCAGCCATCGGTGAATAAGGTCTTCAATAATAAGGTTGCTGTTCTGTCCGGTGATTTCCTGCTTGCCAATGCGCTGATGCAGGCAGGCATGACACGCAATGTGCAGATTATTGACATCGTGTCGAACATTGGACGAAAGCTGGCGGAAGGTGAGCTGCTACAGCTCTATAACACGCAGGGGACAGACCTGTCGTATGATGTCTACTTCGACATAATCCGCAACAAGACGGCCGTTCTCTTCACCTCTGCGGCCGAGGTGGCTGCCATATCGGTGGGAGCGGGTAGGGATGCCATGAAGACCCTGTCGGAATTCTGCGAACATGTGGGATTGTGCTTCCAGATACGTGATGACATCTTCGACTATCTTGATACGTCTGAAACAGGTAAACCGACAGGAAACGATATGCTTGAAGGTAAGCTGACGCTACCCGTCCTCTATGCTCTGAACAGCACGCAGAATGTGGAGTATAGGGAGCTTGCACTCCGCGTCAGAAGACGTGAGGCTTCTGACGACGAAATCAGCAAGCTGACACGTTTTGCGAAGGAGAATGGAGGCATTGAGTATGCCTACAGCGTCATCAACGAACTGCGCTCAAAGGCATTGGCTCTGCTTGCCCCGTTCCATGATTCCGACGTGCTACAGGCACTGAAAGCCTATTTGGACTACTGCATCGACCGCACGAAGTAATGTCCTCAAAAGGCAAGACATAAGTAACATCCACAGGACAAAACATTATGAATATCACAGTAATCACCGGCAGTGCCCACAGGCATGGGACATCGGCACTTCTTGCAGACAGATTCACGGAAGGGGCTAAGGAGGCCGGACATGAGGTGTTCCGCTTTGATGCTGCATTCAAGGACATTCACGGTTGCATAGGCTGCAACACTTGCTACAAGAAAGGCAACGGTTGCGTGTACAAGGATGACATGGAAGAACTCAATCCGCATTTGCTCAATGCAGATGTCATTGTCTTCGTGTCTCCCATCTACTACTTCAACATAAACGCACAGGTAAAGAGCATCATAGATCGTTTCTATGCCAACGACTCCGCATTGCAGGGCGGCAGGAAGACAATGCTCCTGCTTTCCATGGCAGATGATAGCACAGACTCGGCACAGGCTGCTGCCGTATTCTTCGAGCATTTTGCCAACTACATGAAGTGGGAGAACTTAGGCGTTCTCTCCGCTACAAGCTGTTTGACACGTGCCGACATTGAAAAGACTGATTTTCCGCAGAAAGCCTACGAATTGGGTAGGGCTTTATGAAAGCATAAGACCACTGTCAGAACAGCTTCGTCTGCTTGCCAAGAATGTCGCTGAGAAGCATGTTCGCCAAGCGGCTTGTCCCTAAACGGAAGTATTTGTTGTCGAGCCATTCCTTGCCGAGTATCTCTTTCACGATGGTGTAGTAGTTGATGGCATCCTGCACGGTGTTTATGCCTCCTGCGGCCTTGAAGCCCTTACGTATTCCCGTCTGCTTATGATACTCTTTTAGGGTTTGGCACATCACGTAAGCAGCTTCGGGCGTGGCGTTTACGTCGATCTTGCCTGTGGATGTCTTGATGAAGTCGGCACCGGAATACAGTGAGAGTAGGGCGGCTTTCTTGATGTCGGCGGCAGTCTTCAGTGCTCCTGTCTCGAGTATGACCTTCAGCTTCTTGTCACCACACGTCTCCTTGAGTTCGTCAATCTCGTCGCAGACGGCCTCGTAGTCACCTGCAAGATACTTACCTACGGGCAGCACGATGTCAATCTCATCGGCTCCATCTTTCAGTGCCATGGCTGTCTCGGCAATCTTCACCTCCACGAATGTCTGTGACGCAGGGAACCCGCCGGAGACGCAGGCTATCCCGACACCGTCGGCTTCGAGCGTGGCACGCACAATCTCTGCAAAGCATGGGTAGACACAGATAGCAGCAACGTTCTTGAGGAAAGGATAGTCGTTGTCGAGCTGGTTGACCTTCTTCGTGAAGTTCATGACATATTCATCATTGTCTGTCACCTTCAGCGTGGTCAGGTCTATGCAGCTGAAGAGGAACTTCTTGACATCTTCGGTGTTGTTTTCTGCGGCTTTTTCTGTCAGGAGTTTGCTTACGGCGGCCTTCACTTCGTTGTCGTCGATATTGGTCTTGTACTTCTTCAGCATCGCCTCATACTTGCTCTCGCTGCGTGTCTGTCTTTCGTTGTTCTCTATCAGGTCAAATCCTTTGAATTTCTCTTCCATAAGAATGTTGTGTTATTTTAGTTTCGGGTTGTTGATATGTCTTTCCTTGTCTCTTTTTGTTTTCTTGTCGAGGCTCTTTCGGAGCTCTTCTGTCAGGTTTGTCCCTGTCTGGTTGGCAATGCAGAGAAGCACCCACAGAATGTCTGCTAGCTCCTCTCCGGCGTTGTCTTTCTCGCCTGGCTTGAATGATTGGTCGCCATATCTGCGTGCCATCACTCGTGCCAGTTCCCCGACCTCTTCGGTCAGTATGGCCATGTTTGTCAGCTCACTGAAATAGCGGACACCGTATGCGTGTATCCAGTCATCCACGAGCTTCTGTGCTTCTGCTATGGTCATTCCCTCTATTCCTTGTTTTTTGAGTCAATGCAGATGGTCACGGGACCGTCGTTGAGAAGCTCAATCTTCATATCTGCACCAAATTCGCCGGTGCCGACACGCCTGCCCAGCTCCTGCGACATATGGTCGCAGAAGTCGTTATAGAGCGGTATGGAAATCTCCGGCTTGGCTGCACGGATATACGACGGACGGTTGCCTTTCTTGGTTGATGCCATCAGCGTGAACTGGCTCACGACCAATATCTCCCCGTCTTCATCCCTCACGGAGCGGTTCATCACACCATTCTCGTCTTCAAAGATACGCAGATTTACCGTTTTCTTGCAAAGCCAGTCCATATCTTCCTGCGTGTCGGCCTCTTCTATCCCAACAAACACCAGGAGTCCTTTGCCTATTTTCGATTTGCACAGACCGTCGATTGTCACCGATGCGTGCATGACTTTCTGTATCACTATTCTCATGTTACAGTCTTCTGTTTTACTATGTTATTCCTTTGTTTTCAAAGTATTCTTTCACGAGCTTGCCTTTTGCTTTTCCTATCGCTGTCTCAAGCTCCTCTTCCGTGGCCTCACCGATACGTTTCACGCTCTTGAAGTGCTTCAGAAGAGCCTTCTGTGTCTTCTCGCCAATCCCCTTTATGTTGTCCAGCTCGGATGTGACCTGATGCTTGCTTCTCCTGTCCTTATGGAACGTGATGGCGAACCTGTGAACCTCATCCTGTATCCTTGTCAGGAATTTGAACAGTGCCGAGTTGGTGTTTATGCCTATGGTCTGTGGCGGGAAGCCGTATAGAAGCTCTGAGGTACGGTGCTTGCTGTCCTTTGCAAGCCCTGCTATCGGTATGTCCAGCCCAAGTCCGTCGATCACCTCTTTTACGGAGCTCATCTGCCCGATGCCGCCATCGGTGATTATCAAGTCGGGCAGGGGAGTGCCTTCTTCGATAGTACGGCTGTATTTCCTCTGCACAACCTCACGCATGGAGGCGTAGTCGTCCGGCCCGTCCACAGTCTTTATGTTGTACTTCCGATAATCGTTTTTCGATGGCTTGGCCTTGATGAAGACGACACATCCTGCCACGGGGTCTGAACCTTGGATATTCGAGTTGTCGAAACATTCAATCCTCATCGGGAGCTTGTCCAAATGCAGCAGGCTCTGCAACTCCGTCAGCAGACGGACGGCATGCTGCTCAGGGTTCAGCTTCTCGTCCTGCTTCATGCGATCGAGCTTGTATTCCTTGACATTCATCTCCGATAGGCTCAGGAGTTTCTTCTTGTCTCCGCGATGCGGAACGGTGAATGTGGCTTCGTTCATAGCGAAACCAGGCTCGAAAGGCACTATAATCTCCTTTGCAGAGCTACCGAACCGCTGTCGCATCTCGCTGATTCCCATAGCCAAAAGCTCTTCCTTCGTCTCGTCGAGACGCTTCTTATATTCAAATGTGAAGCTTTGGTTTATGGCTCCGCTTTTGACGTGCATGAAGTTCACGTAGGCAGACTTTTTCTCCTCATCCTCCTCAATGCTGAACACGTCGATATTGTCAAGACTGTAGTTGACGACCTCAGACCGTGCATTGTAGTTCTTCAGCAATAGGTATCTCTTCTTGATGACATCCGCTTCCTCGAACTTGAGGTCGGCTGCCAGTGCCGTCATCTCCATGAGCATCTGCTGCTCAAGGTCACGGGTGTTGCCTCTGAGTATCTCCTCCGCATCCTTGATGTTTCTGTTATACTCCTCCTTGCTCTGCCTGCCTATGCACGGTGCCTCGCAGTTGTCAAGATGATACTCTAAGCATACCTTGAATTTGCTTGCTGCAATGTTGGCTTCCGTCAGGTTCAGCTTGCATGTCCTGATAGGGTAGAGATGCTTTATCAGCTCCAGGAGGTCTTTTCTCGTCTGGCCGTGCGTATATGGACCGAAATATGTCGCTCTCTTATCCCTCTGATGTGCGGAGAACACACGCGGGAAATCCTCTGTGCTGATGGCTATAGAAGGGTATGTCTTGTCGTCTTTGAGCTTGACATTATACTTTGGCTTATACTTCTTTATAAGCCTGTTCTCCAGGTTTAGCGCATCCTCCTCGGTGTTGACCGTAGTATATGTTATGTCCCTTATCTTGCTGACAAGCATCCTGGTCTTTGCGGAGTCCTGAACCTTGTTGAAGTAGGACGACACACGCCTTTTCAGGTTACGGGCTTTGCCTACGTATATGATCACACCATCGTCATCCCAGTACTGATAGCTGCCGGGCTTCTCGGGCAAACTGCCTATTATCCCGCGCAGCTTTTCCGCAAGCTCCCTTGATGATGGATGGTCGCTCATTCCTTTCTCTCTCCGCTTCTACCTTCTGCGGCACTTCTCTGCTCTATTTGCCCGCAACTTTGAGAATTGTTGTGACATCAATATCTTTGTCGAACACACTGCGCCCGCCAAGTTCCGGTAGTTCGAGGATGAAGTTGACCATTATCTTCTTCGGACGGAGCTGTCTCACGAGGTCGCATGCCGCTTTCATCGTACCGCCGGTAGCCAAAAGGTCATCGTGTATCAGCACGACATCGTTCTCCTCTATCGCATCCTTGTGCATCTGTATGGTGTCCTTGCCGTACTCCTTATCATAGCTCTGCTCTATTGTCTCTGCCGGTAGCTTCCCGGGCTTCCTGACTGGCACGAAGCCTGCGCCTAACCGCACAGCCAATATTGGTGCCATTATGAATCCGCGGGACTCGATGCCTACAACCTTTGTTATGCCTTTGTCCTTGTACATCTCATACAGGCGGTCGGCTATTTCTTCCATCGCGGCAGGGTTCTTGAACAGTGTCGTTACGTCGTAGAACATAATTCCCTTGCGAGGGAAGTCGGGGACGGTGCGCAGGTTCTTGATCAGTTCGTTGTTGTCCATTCTTTTTGAATTTAAGGTATTTATATTTCTAAAGTTTCACGTGGAACAAAAGGGTTCCGACTTATCTTTGTGCAAGCACGAGCAGCACGTTTATGTCGCTCGGTGACACTCCGGGTATGCGGCTCGCCTGTCCTATCGTTGTAGGGTTTATCTTTGCCAGCTTCTGCCGTGCTTCGGTGGACAGAGACTGTATGTTGCCATAGTCAAACCGCCCCTGTATCTTTATATTGTCAAGCCGATGTAACTTCTCCGCAACTTGCTTCTCACGTTCGATGTAGCCGCTGTATTTTATGAGTGTTTCGGCTGCTTCGATTGTCTCGTCGTGTCTGTCGGTTATTTCTGCCATGACAGCCTTAACGTCCGGCATTAGCTCTGCCATCCCTGCCATCGACACCTGCGGCCGTCCGAGCAGTTCCATCAACTTACATCCGTGTTTCAGGGTTGCTGTGCCTAACCGTTCGAGTTCGAGATTTACATTCTCAGGTTTTACCGAGTATTCCTTCGCAAATCTGATGAGCCGTTCTATCGCGTCGCGCTTCGACTTCATCAAGTCATACCTGTGTCTTGTGGCAAGACCGATGTTGTATGCTTTCTCCGTCAATCGCATATCGGCATCGTCCATCCTCAGCAGTATGCGGTGCTCTGCACGCGATGTGAACATGCGGTATGGCTCGTCGACACCTTTTGTCACGAGGTCATCTATCAAAACGCCGATGTAAGCTTCATCGCGTCCCAATACGAAAGGCTCTCCACCGTTGCAGTTGATGTGTGCATTGATACCGGCCATTATCCCCTGTCCGGCAGCTTCTTCATATCCCGTTGTTCCGTTCACCTGCCCTGCGAAGAACAGGTTGCGTACTTTCTTCGATTCAAGCGTGTGTTTCAGTTGTGTCGGGTCAAAGAAGTCATATTCGATGGCATAGCCCGGTCTGTAGACCACAATGTCACGGAATGCCGGTATCTGCTTGAGGGCTTCAATCTGTATGTCTATCGGCAGGGAGGAGGAGAAGCCGTTGAGATACAGCTCTCGTGTGGTCTCGCCCTCCGGCTCCAGAAACAGCTGGTGGTAATCACGTTCGGCAAAGGTCACGATCTTTGTCTCAATGCTCGGACAGTAACGCGGGCCGATGCTCTGTATCTGTCCGTTATACAGCGGAGAGTCTGGCAATCCCTTTCGCAGGATGTCATGGACATCGCTGTTCGTATATGTTGTCCAGCACGGTAGTTGCTTCAGGTGGCGGACATTGGTGTCGAGGAACGAGAATTTGTGGAAGTCGTTCTCGCCGTCCTGCACCTCCATGTCTTCGAAATGCACGCTTCGTCCGTCGATTCTCACGGGTGTACCCGTCTTCATGCGCCCATATTCTATGCCGTTTGCCGCTATCGATTCGGTCAGTCCGACCGATGCAGGCTCGGCAATGCGACCGCCACTCACCATGCTACGCCCGATGTGCATCAGTCCGTTGAGGAATGTCCCTGCCGTCACGACCACACACCGCGCTTTCAGCATCACACCCCAAATGGTGCTCACGCCGCGCACCTCACCGTCTTCAACGATGAGCTCCTTCACCTGGTCTTGCCAGATGCTTAGGTTTGGCGTGTTCTCCAGGATCTCGCGCCATGTCCAGATATACTTGTTGCGGTCGCACTGTGAGCGTGGGCTCCACATGGCAGGCCCCTTTGAACGGTTCAGCATGCGGAACTGTATGGTTGTCCTGTCGGTGACAATGCCCATGAACCCGCCAAGAGCATCAACCTCGCGCACAATCTGTCCTTTGGCGATGCCTCCGACAGCGGGATTGCAGCTCATCTGTGCAATCTTGTTCATGTCCATCGTCACAAGGCACGTCTTCGAGCCGAGGTTGGCCGCCGCCGCTGCCGCCTCGCAGCCGGCATGACCTGCACCGATCACTATGACATCATACGTGAACTCCATGTATATATATTGGATATATGTACTTTGCTTTTCCTGTTCTGTGCGCAAAAATACAAAAAAGGACGTTCCCGCCTTGGTCTGCATACTTCTTTTGCGGGAAGGTTAGGGCTTGGCATCATGAATAATCAAGGGCTGTCGGCGGCGCGTTGCAACGATGCCCATCGTAGCGTTCCAAGCTTGGGCATTCTTAGGTTCTTTAAACGGGCATCGTTAGAGTCCAAGCTTGCCCATCGTTAGACCCTAAGAATGGGCATCGTTAGGGTGCCAACAAGGGCAAACGCGGAATTAGTGAACGGAAGTGTTCAAAAATGAAGGTTTTTGAACAAAAATACGGCTTCAATGGGCAATCATTGAACGGTTTTTGAACGGTTAGTAAACAGATAGTAAACGCTTTTGAACGGGCTTGCGTGTCTGCGACGAAAGTATTAATGCCCCTCGGTTTGTCGGATGAACCGTGCCTTTATCGGTTGTACCGTTCCTCTTTTATGCGTACCTTTGCCGAAGATGTGTTGAGCCTCAACGAGTTCGGGTACGTCTGGTTGGCGTTCGGCTGGCATTGTCTTTAGTTGACCGGTTGTGCGGACACAAATGCGATAGTGAAAGAAGAGTATGGCAGAAACAAAGATATTTAGGTTTGTCCCGCTGCTGAAGCAGACGCTTTGGGGCGGCGACAGGATTATTCCGTTCAAGAAACTGAGCTCTTCGCTTGACTCTGTCGGCGAGAGCTGGGAGGTGTCTTGCGTGGCAGGTCATGAGACGGTGGTCAGTACCGGAGAGCATGCTGGCATGAGCCTTAGCGAGCTGGTTGCCCGCCTGAAAGACAAGCTCGTGGGCAGAGCTTGCTATGAGACGTTTGGTAATGAATTTCCTCTGCTAATCAAGTTCATCGATGCACGCAGCCAGCTCTCTGTGCAGGTGCATCCCGACGACGACACTGCACGTCAACGGGGCTTCAGACGTGGCAAGACTGAGATGTGGTATGTGATGCATAGTGAGCCCGGAGCCACGCTTTACAGTGGTCTCAAGCAGCCGATAACGCCGGAGGATTATGAACGCATGGTGAACGACGACACCATTACGGATGTGCTTGACCGCTATGATGTGCGTCAGGGAGATGTCTTCTACCTGCCTGCTGGCAGGATACACAGCATCGGTGCCGGTGTCTTTCTGGCAGAGATTCAGGAGACGAGCGATGTCACATATCGCATCTATGACTTCAAGCGCAAGGACAAAGACGGACATTGCCGCCAGTTGCATACGGCCGAGGCTCGGGACTGCATTGACTACAGCGTGGTGGCCGACTATCGAACACACTACACACCGCGCAAGAACGAGAGGGTGGAACTTGTCTCCTGTCCCCTGTTCACCACGTCGCTCTACGACATCAACGAGGCGAAAACAATCGACTATGGCTCACTCGACAGCTTTGTCATCCTTATCGGCATTGCCGGGAGTGGTACAATCAGTGTCGATGGCTTGATGCCGGAGACGTTTCAGGCCGGTGATACGTTGCTGATTCCTGCTGTTGCCGACAGCGTGTCGGTGAGTGGAAGCCTGAAGTTTCTTGAGACGCACGTCTGAAGGAAGCCGGAGACCTACTTGTTCCTCAGATATTCGTAGCCGAAGCGGCAGCGCAGGCAGTCGCGGCGGTCGCAGTATTGTTGTTGCAGCTGCATCAGTGCCTGCGAGTCCGCCGCGTTCTCTGCGTCTATTCCGGAGCGTGCCCATAGACGTGTGACGCGGTTGTCTTCGGGCTTGAGTTGCGTAAGGATGCCGAGGGCACGCCGACATAACTCCTCCCTGCTCTTGTGACGTCCGTAGGCGAAGAGGAAGGGCACGATGCTGTTGATGACAATCAGGTCGCGGCTGTGCTGTCCCAAGGTCTTGGCACTGCGGTTGCCGGCACTGCCGAAGCTATAGTGCGTATCCCAATATGTCGAAGCTCTGAGGTCAAGGATGCTTCGGATGCCGTCGAGGCTCTCGGCCTCGAGTACCCGTGAAAGGAGCGATTCTTCCTTGCAGAACAGGTAGGCCAGCTGCGATATGCGCAGGCATGGGAAGTTGCGCGGATGCAGGCGCAGCAGCTTCCACCGACTTGGAGATAGCGGTGCGGCAAAGCCAAACTTGTGGCTGAGGAAACGATATTCATTCTTCAGTTGGCGGCAATAGCTGTCGGATGTCGCCGCCTCATCGTCAGCAGGGAGAAGTCCTGACATCCCCATGAAGGCAGCTTCAATCTGCATAGGGTTGTCACGATGATGGCGCAGGGCACCGTAATCCAATCGCGATGCCCACTCCTCAAACACGTCTCCATTGAGGCCAAAGCCCATGTTGCGGGCTATAGTAACAAAGAGCATGCGCTCCCAATCGCCGTCGAAACGTGTGAGCCTGGCGTTCAGCAGTTCGGATTTCTGCTGTAGCCGCTCCACCTGCAAGGCAGACAGCCAGGAGTGAATCTTCAGACGTGGCAAGTGGTTGTTGGCAGAGAAGCATGCGGGGTAGAGATCTCTTTGGCGGAGTGCGTCGTAGCGGTTGATGATGTCGTCGGGACAGTGCATGATGAGTTGTGGCACGGCATTGCCGTTATGACACACGGCCTGTGCATCGGCGGTCTCGACGACGTGCAGGATGACGTTGTTGTAGGCATCATCCTGCTGGTGCCCATGGGCAAACCACTGCGAGGCACACTGGTGTATCTCCACGTTGCCGACCCACATGATGCCGCCGATGCGTAGCTTGGCATTGAAAAAGTCCGGTCCTGCATCATGGTTGTGCTGCCCTGCATCAATGACTTCGACACTTTGGCCGTCGGTGGTCGTCAGTGGCATGGGTGGATATAGACGGTGTTTCCAGACATAGTGAAGCAGCTGTTCCATGTTAACAAGGCTTTAATGCAATGTACAAATGTAAGGAAAATATTAGCTTTGTAGCTCAATTAGACAACAACGAAGAATCCTAAGAATATGAAGATTGCACTGATAGGATATGGGAAGATGGGCAGGGAGATCGAACGCATTGCCCTGTCGAGAGGTCACGACATCGTGGCACGCATAGATGTTGACAACCAGAGAGACATGGACGGTGCATCATTCGCATCGGCAGATGTGGCTATAGAGTTCACAAGTCCCAAGACAGCCTATGGCAATGTGCTGAAGGCTATGGAACGTGGTGTGAAGGTGGTGTGTGGCAGCACCGGATGGATTGCCGAGCATGATGACGAGATGCGTCGGCTCTGTGATGAGCAGGGCAAGACACTGTTTTGGAGTTCCAACTTCAGCCTCGGCGTGGCCATATTCCGTGCGCTGAACAAGTATCTGGCACGTATAATGAACGGATTTGATGCCTACGAGGTGACGCTGAGCGAGACCCACCACATCCACAAACTGGATGCTCCGAGTGGCACTGCCATTACGCTGGCAGAAGACATCGTGGCTGCGCTGGATCGCAAGAAAGGATGGGTGAAAGGCTCGTTGACCGCTGCCGACGGCACTGTCAGCGGCACAACGGAGTGTGCTGCCGATGAGTTGCCGGTAAGTTCGATACGCAGTGGTGAGGTACCCGGGATACACAGCGTCAGATATGAGAGCGAGGCTGACAGCATAACCATCACGCATGATGCCAAGAACCGTTCCGGCTTTGCGTTGGGAGCAGTGCTGGCGGCAGAGTACACTGCGAAACATAGCGGATGGCTGACAATGAACGACCTGTTCCCCTTCCTGAAACAATAAGGAGAAGCGAACCTTTCACACCTTAATTCATTGAAATAAAGAACGAAACCTTAATTGTTTTTATGAACATAGACTTCAAGAATGTGCCACGCAGACAATGGATCAAGCTGTCTGTTGTGTTGGCTCTGTATGTGTTGTTCCTACTGTGGGTGAAAAGCTGGTTAGGAATGGTAGTAATACCGTTCATCTTTGATTCGTACATCACTCACATAATACCTTGGGGCTTCTGGCGCACGTGGAAGAACGGTCTTGGCCGCTCCGTGATGAGCTGGGTAGATGCCATCGTATTCGCTGTGGTTGCCGTCTATTTCGTCAATCTGTTTGTCTTTCAAAACTATCAGATCCCTTCGTCATCGCTTGAGAAGTCGCTGCTTGTCGGTGACTACCTGTATGTGAGCAAGCTAAGCTATGGGCCGCGTGTTCCCAATACGCCGCTGTCATTACCTTTCGTGCAGAACACGCTGCCGACAGGAGGCAAGTCCTATGTTGAATGGCCACAGTGGAAGTACAAGCGTGTGGCGGGGTTAGGCAAGGTCAAGCTGAACGACATCGTGGTGTTCAACTTCCCTGCCGGTGATACTGTGGCACTGAACCAGCAACAGAGTGATTTCTACAGCATGGCTTATGCCGAGGGCAAGCGTGTGTATCGCAACAGCACGGTGAATATGGACAGCCTGACGCGGCGGCAGCAACGCACCGTGTTTGATGTCTACTACAACGCAGGGCGCGAAGCCATCCTGAACAACGAGGCTGTATATGGCAAGGTGATCACACGTCCTGTGGATCGTCGTGACAACTATGTGAAGCGGTGTGTCGGCCTACCTGGTGATACGTTGCAGATTATTGATGCGCACGTGTGGCTGAACGGACAGCAGATTGCCGACCCTGAGAATATGCAACTGGACTACTTCGTGCAGACCACTGGCATGCCTATTCCGGAAACCGTCTTCAACGAGTTAGGCATCAGCACAGAAGACCGCTTGCAGCTGAATACGGTCAGCTGGGAGGAAGAGCTTGTTGGCATGGGGCTGACACAGAGAGCCGCCAACGGAGCCTTGGCACCGGTGTATGACCTCCCGCTGACAAAGGCGATGCTTGCCGCCTTGCAGAGCAACACGAAGCTGGTGAGCCATATCGTCATGGAGCCGGAGCAGACCACCGGCATGAGCGATTTCTATCCGCTGAACCTGTACACGAATTGGGATCGCAACAACTACGGCCCTATATGGATTCCCAAGAAGGGTGCGACGATACGCCTCACTGACGACAACCTGCCTATATACGAACGGTGCATAACGGCCTATGAAGGCAACAGCCTCGAAGTCAAGGACGACGGCTACTACATCAACGGACAGAAGACAGACGAATACACGTTCCAAATGGATTACTATTGGATGATGGGTGACAACCGTCACAAGAGTGCGGACTCGCGCTATTGGGGCTTTGTTCCGGAAGATCACATCGTTGGCAAACCAATCTTTATTTGGTTGTCGATAGACAAAGACCGCTTGTCGGGCAGCAGCATCCGTTGGAACCGCCTGTTCAACTGGGTCGACAACATCAAGTAATCCGCACAACCGGCATCGATGAGTAATATCCGCATCCTGTAACAATGAGAACAGTCTTCCGATTGGTATTTGCCATGCTGGTGCTCGCAGCTGTCATAGTGGCACTGCGCACATTCGCAATGACCACATACAAGGTCACGTCTGCCGGCATGGAGGATGGCCTGCACCGTGGCGAGAGCGTTCTCGTTGACAGGTGGAGCTATGGTCTGCGCATGCCGCTGGAGGACTCGTTCGGCTATCATCGTCTGAAGGAGAGAGCCGTGGAGCGTGGTGACGTGCTGGTGTTCGATGCTCCTGCTGTCGGGACAGCCGACGGCGATGTACTCATAGGACGGTGTATTGCAGTTCCTGGCGATGTTGTCTACCTTGACTCTCTGTTCGTGAACGCAGACGTGGAGCACCGTCTCGCCGCAGATGCCATGCCATTGTATCTGCCGCAGATAGGTGGATACGTGGAGGTGCAGCCGTGGAACGTGATGTTGCTACGCAACACCTTGGCTCTATATGAAGGAAAGCATGCCGATGTGCGTGGTGACACTCTGCTGGTGAACGGCAAGCCCGTGAGGTTTGCGAAGCTAAGCCGCGAATACCATTGGATTGCGAGCGATAACCCTGCAGATTTGTCCGGCTCAAAGATATTCGGTCTGGTGCCAAAGAGCCTGCTCATCGGGAAGGCCTGTCGCGTATGGCTGACCAAGGACATTGGCCGGTTTCTCAAGGAAGTCGAGTGACGACGGAGGAACGGAGAGGGGCAAAGATGTGATGGATGCATATTTCAGTATGGCTTATCTGGCTCCGGTGGAGTATTATGCGTGGCTGCTGGCCAGCGACAGGAGCTTCATCGAGCGGTACGACAGCTATATGAAGCAGACATACCGCAACCGTTGCTTCATTGCCGGACCTGAAGGGAGACAAATACTGACAGTACCTGTCGAGAAGAGTGACGGCTCGAAGTGCCTGATGAAGGATGTGCGCATATCCGATCATGGCAACTGGAGACACCTGCATCTCACGGCATTGGAGTCGGCATACGGAAATACACCTTACTTCGAGTTCTATCGTGATGACTTCGCTCCGTTCTATGAGAGGAAGTATGAATTCCTGGCAGACTTCGACATGGAGTTATGTCGTATGGTGTGCGGACTGCTCGACATTGATCCGGACATAAGGCTTACGAATGAGTACAAGACCGCTTTCGGTGATGGTGAGTACGACTTCCGTGAGGCCATCCACCCGAAGAAAGACTACAGGGAAGCGGATGCGGAGTTCCGTCCGGTGGAGTACTATCAGGTGTTCGGTCGGCAACATGGCTTTCTGCCAAACTTGAGCATCGTGGATCTGCTGTTCAATATGGGTCCGGAGAGTGCTGTTGTTCTGAAAAAAAGTATTGTTACCTATGCTTGAAGTGAAAGCTCCTAACGGCGAAGACCGCGTGCTCCTGCACTGCTGCTGTGCTCCATGCTCGTCGGCGATTATAGAATGTCTGCTGGCAAACGGCATCCGTCCCACCATATTATATTATAATCCGAACATCTATCCGCAGACCGAATACGAGACGCGCAAGGTAGAGGCTCAGCGTTTTGTCTCTTCGCAGGGACTTGAATTCATTGATGCCGACTACAACTACGACACATGGCGGCACGACATCAGCGGACTGGAAGACGAGCCGGAGCGCGGCCGCCGCTGCTTCCGTTGCTTCCTGCTGCGGCTGACGGAGACGGCACGCTATGCCGCCGCACATGGGTTCACGACATTCACCACCACGCTTGCCTCATCACGTTGGAAAAGCCTTGACCAGATAAACGAAGCCGGACGGCGGGCGGCATCAATGTTCCCCGGTGTGACATTCTGGGAACAGAACTGGCGCAAGGGTGGCTTGCAGGAGCGGCGCAACACTCTGTTGCGTGAATATGGGTTCTACAATCAGCAGTACTGCGGCTGTGAGTTCAGCCTCCGGCACATGGAACGTCTAAGGGAGATACATAAGTGTTGACAGCATCTCGGGCGCAAGGATGCGGTTGGCTGCATCGTCAAACTGTGCGGGTGTCAGGTTCTCCACTTTTGAGCAGAACTCGCTGAATGTCACGAAGCGACCGTAGTGCAGGAAGGTACGTGCCATGCCGAGGGCGTTGCTCTCATTGTTGTCAGAGGACACTCCTGCCTGTCCGATGAACTGCTTCTTTGCCATGTGCAGCTGTGAAGGCGTGATGCCGCGGCGTATCTTTCCGAATTCCTTGTCCACGATGTCAAGACACCGCTCGGTGTCTTCCTTGTTGCATCCGAAGTAGACACAGAAGATACCGGTGTCGGTATAGGCCGTATTGCTGGCCTCAACGTCATAGACCAGTCCGCTATGTTCGCGCAGTGCCACGTTGAGGCGGCTGTTCATGCCCGGACCTCCAAGTATGTTTGTCAGCAGATTGGCGGCAACGAGCAGCCGGTCATTGCCGCTGAATGACGGTGCACCTATCGTCACGTGCGTCTGTCGCGTATCTTTTGTCAGTGTCTGTGTGCATCCGTGCATGCCGTCAGGCTTGTCACGTCGCGGCATGCAGGCTCTGCGCTCCACGTCGGAACAGTATCTCTCCACCAGCTTGACGATATGGCTGAAGCTGTGGTTACCAATGATGAAGAACACCATATTGTCCGGACAGTAGGTACGGTTGTAGAACGCCAGCGCGTCTGCCGAAGTATATTGCTGTAGATGCTCCTTGTCGCCAAGGATGTTGCGACCCAACGGATGGCGGCTGAAGATGAGGCTCTCGAAGTCATCGAATATAAGGTCTGCGGGCGAGTCTTCGTATGAGTCGATCTCGTCCATGATGACCTCCACCTCTTTATATATTTCATGGGCGGGGAAGGTGGAGCGGAAGGCAATGTCGCACAGCAACTCCACAGCCCGCGACAGATGTTCGCGCATGAACGAGCAGTGGAGCACCGTCTCCTCCTTGTTGGTATAGGCATTGATGTTGCCTCCCACGTTCTCCATACGGTTCAGGATATGCCAGGACTTACGCTTCGCCGTGCCCTTGAACAGCATGTGCTCGATGAAATGTGCCATGCCAGGTGTGGCGGCATCCTCATCACGTGTGCCTGCATTGACGGCAAAGCCGCAGTATGTCACCATTGACGGACTCTCCATGTGTATGATTCTAAGCCCGTTGGACAGCGTGGCGGTGTGATAGCGTTCTTGTTCCATTGTGCGGCTTCAGGTGTATGTGGGCTGCAAAAGTACTGAAAACTTATGGCGGTTAGTGTGGAATTTCAGATATTTGCATGACATTATAAACTGATACCGAACATGAAAGACGAAATGCTGAAGTCTATACAAGATATCCTGCACCGCGAGGCTGCGGCAGTGCTCAACATTCCTGTCACCGATGCTTTTGAGCAGGCTGTGGATGCCATCGTGGAGCAAGTGCATGCCAAGGGAGGCAAGCTGGTGACCAGCGGAATGGGCAAGGCGGGGCAGATAGCAGAGAATATTGCCACTACGTTCTGCTCCACAGGCATTCCTGCCGTGTTCCTGCATCCGAGCGAGGCGCAGCATGGTGACCTCGGCATCTTGCAAGGCAATGACATCATCCTGTTTATATCCAACTCCGGCAAGACACGCGAGATAGTCGAGCTGACACGTTTGGTGAAGATACTCACCCCTGACCTCAAGTTCATTGCCATAACGGGCAATCCCGACAGCCCGCTGGCAAAGGAAGCAGACATCTGCATAAGCACGGGCAACCCCAAGGAAGTGTGTCCGTTGGGGATGACACCCACGACATCAACCACCGTGATGACGGTGATTGGCGACATCCTTGTCGTGGAGGTGATGAAACGTACAGGGTTCACCATTGAGGACTACTCCAAGCGGCATCATGGCGGATATTTGGGTGAGAAGTCAAGGTCAATGTCAACATCTTCGTCATGCGGAAAGTAATAGGCATAGGAGAAACGATACTGGACATCCTGTTCCGTAATGACCAACCCACGGCAGCTGTGCCCGGCGGCTCGGTGTTCAATGCCATTGTGTCATTGGCACGTCTGGGAGTCAAGGTGTGCTTCGTCAGTGAGGTCGGCGGTGACCATGTGGGTCGGCTCATAAAGACATACATGCAGGACAACAACATCGCCACCGACTACATCGACACATACGCCGACAACAAGTCCCCCATCTCACTGGCATTCCTCAACGACAACAACGATGCTGCCTACAGCTTCTATAAGAACTATCCCGAGAAGAGGCTCGACGTGGATCTGCCGGAGGTGGAGAAAGACGACATTGTGATCATCGGCTCATACTATTCGGTGACCCCCGCCCTGCGTGATAAACACCTGGAGCTGCTCAATGCGGCAAGAGACAAGGGAGCGATAGTGTTCTACGATTTCAATTTCCGCTATCCTCACAAGAGCGAAGCACTGAAGTTAGCGTCATACATGCTGGAGAACATGGAATATGCAGGCATCGTGCGTGGCTCTGCCGACGACTTCATGTGCCTCTACGACATGAACGATGCCGACCGCATCTACAACGATAAGATTCGTTTCTACTGCCGCAACTTCGTCTACACGCAGGGTGGTGGCAACGTCTCTGTGCGCACGGACAAGCTACGTAATGACTATCCCGTCAAGCCCATAACGGCTGTCAGCACCGTCGGTGCCGGTGATAACTTCAATGCCGGACTGCTGTTCGGGCTGCTCCGCATGGGCATCGGCCTTGACGACCTCGACAACATCAGCGAACGCCAGTGGGATGAGATCATAGCGTATGGCATCACGCTGGCATCAGAGGCATGCCTCTCGTACGGCAACTCCATATCAATGGAGTTTGCCGCCAAGATTGCATCTGCCGGACTGCACTGACACGAAAGTCCGCTCCGGCGTTTTCTCTCTATTCCTTTATTTTGCTGTCAGCAGGAAGTAGTTCTTCTTTCCGCGCTGCACCAATAGGTATTTGCCGTTCAGCAGGTCATCTGCCGTGATCATGCGGTCAAAGGCATCCAGCTTCTCTTTGTTCAGAGACACGCCACCTCCTTGTACCAGCTTGCGCATCTCGCCCTTGGAGGCAAAGCACTTGCTACGCTCCGCAAAGAGATCCACCGCCTTGATGCCTGCTGCAATCTCGTCGCGCGACACCTCAAACTGCGGCACGCCCTCGAAGACAGACAGCAGTGTGTCTTCGTCAAGCCTTGTCAGTGCGTCGTGTGTCCCGTTTCCAAACAATATGCCCGATGCTTCTACGGCTGTGTTGTAGTCTGCTTCCGAATGAACCATCACCGTCACCTCCTCGGCCAGACGCTTCTGCAGCTTGCGCTGCCCGGGGTCTTGCTGGTGCTCGGCTATCAGGCTGTTGATGGTCTCCTCGTCAAGTGATGTGAATATCTTGATATACTTGGCAGCTTCCTCATCACTGACGTTCAGCCAGAACTGGTAGAACTTGTAGGGCGATGTGCGTTTCGGGTCGAGCCAAACGTTTCCGCTCTCGGTCTTGCCGAACTTCTTGCCGTCGGCCTTTGTTATCAGCGGACAGGTCAGACCGAATACTTCGTTCTCGCCACCCAATGTGCGGCGTATCAGCTCGGCACCTGTAGTGATGTTCCCCCACTGGTCACTGCCGCCGAGTTGCATTTTGCATCCATAGTGCTGGTACAGATACAGGAAGTCATAGCCCTGAAGCAACTGGTATGTAAATTCCGTGAACGAGAGACCGTCGCGTGCTGTGCCGTTGAGGCGTTGCTGCACGCTCTCCTTGGC
>CAVHVD010000094.1:0-4059 GCA_963639425.1 Faecalibacterium prausnitzii | reverse complement strand
CACCTCGACCTCGATGTGCTCGACCCGGGGGAGATGATGTCTTCATCGCCACGGCCGACAGACGGCGACGGCCACCGTCGCGGCATACGCATGCAGGAGGTCGTGCAGCTCATCAACGATGTGGCATCGGCCTACGACCTCGTCGGGCTTACCGTTGTGGAGACTATTCCACGTGTAGCACTGTCGCTACGCACCATGCTGGAGCAGCTGCCGCTCTTCACCGACGCAAAGAGAGACGAGGCCTGACGGTCTCGTCACCCCTCGGCATCATGGGCATCGCGCCACACCATGCGCATGTACTCATGTCCGAAGATGAACATGGTGCCCTCCTGACGGAACCCTATCTTCGTGTAGAGCCGCAGGGCGTTGGCATTGGCGGGGTCGCACGCCAGTATCGGGAGCAGATGCTTCTCACGGGCTTTCTCAACGCCGTACTTCAACAGCAGGGAGGCTATGCCGTGACCGCGTTGTTGTGGGAGCACGGCCAGTGAGTCGAGGTAATACTCGCCGTCGCCGGTCTCGTCGTCCATCTTGTCGACGTCGAACTCCAACATGTCCTTGGGCACGAGTCCAAAGGTGCGGACTTTCACTTCGTGATAGCCGTGTCCGTCGTAGGAGATGAGTCCGCCTACCGGCTCTCCGTCGATCTTGGCAATGACGGCGTTCTGCCATGAGTAGAGCGTGTCGGTGCGGCGGCAGATGTCCGTCAGGTTCTCGTCTGATGTCCCGCCGTTCTCCATGACAGGCATCCCGATGGCTTCGGCCATCACCGTTGCCACAAACGCGGCATCATCGGCCGTCGCCGGCTCCACCGTAATAAGGTCTTTCATGTCTGCTTTCATCTTTGTTGGTCTTTAGTGTTTACGTGTTGATGTGTTGTGTCCGCAAAGATATAACTTCTTCCTCCGACGTAACAATGCGTATTCACCGTGCAATGCCATTTTCCTGACCTGCGGAAATACTTGTGTGAACATTATTGTGAACTTTGCTGGATTTTCACTACTATGTCACAATGTCACGTGTGATATGTAACACGTTGAAGTATAGTAGTTTTGTGTTAGTGCGTTGGATTGTGATAGCTTGTTGATTTGTGACATTTTGTCTTATTTAAGAAAACTTTACAGATGTAATACAACGATGCTGTTTGCCGAAATTGCATACTGTGCGGCAGTGAAAATTTTCCTTTGCCGTAAGCTGTTAATAGACACACGTTTCTAAAAACAGACAATTTTGCACACGGAAAAATGTTGTTGTGGACGTACAAGCGTGTTGTTTTTTATCTATACCTTTGACCACACGAAGAAACGGGAAACCATAACTATAAGAACAATGGAAATGCAGAACTTCACCATCACCAAGCGAGACGGCAAGGCCGACAGGTTCTCGCTCGACAAGATAATGAATGCCATCATCAAGGCATTCGCGTCCGTAAACGAACCGCTTGATCTCGGCAGCCTGTCGAAGATAATCAGCCATCTGGACATCCGTGAGGGCATAAAGGTAGAGGACATACAGAATCAGGTCGAGGAAGCACTGATGCGCGAACAGTACTTCAAGGTGGCAAAGTCGTTCATGCTCTACCGTCAGCGTCACACCGAAGACCGCGAGACACTGGAGAAGATGCAGTTCCTGTCCGACTATTGCGCCGCATCGAATGCAGCATCCGGCTCCAAGTACGACGCCAATGCCAACGTTGAACATAAGAACATAGCCACGCTCATCGGTGAACTGCCGAAGTCGAACTTCATACGTCTGAACCGCCGCCTGCTGACGGACAGCATCAAGAAGATGTACGGCAAGGAGCTTGCCGACCGTTACATTGAACTGCTGACACACCATTTCATATATAAGAATGACGAGACCAGCCTTGCCAACTACTGTGCCTCAATAACCATGTACCCTTGGCTCATCGGCGGCACCACCGGCATTGGCGGCAACTCCACTGCACCGACAAACCTCAAGTCATTTTGTGGCGGATTTATCAACATGGTCTTCATCGTCAGCTCGATGCTGGCAGGTGCGTGCGCCACACCTGAGTTCCTGATGTACATGAACTACTTCATACAGAAGGAATACGGTAATGATTACTGGCAGCATCCTGAGAGGGTGGTGGACATGAGCCTGAGACAACGCACGCTCGACAAGATAATCACAGACTACTTCGAGCAGATTGTCTACTCGCTGAATCAGCCGACAGGGGCACGCAACTTTCAGGCTGTGTTCTGGAACATCAGCTACTATGACCGCTACTACTTCGACAGTCTGTTTGGCAACTTCTACTTCCCCGACGGCAGCAAGCCCGACTGGGACGGTCTGTCATGGCTGCAGAAACGCTTCATGAAATGGTTCAACAAGGAGCGGACGAAGGCTGTGCTGACGTTCCCTGTGGAGACAATGGCACTGCTGACCGAGAACGGCGACTGCAAAGACCGCGAATGGGGCGACTTTGCCGCAGAGATGTACAGCGAGGGACACTCGTTCTTCACCTACATGAGCGACAATGCCGACTCGCTGAGTTCTTGTTGTCGACTGCGCAATGAGATACAGGACAACGGCTTCAGCTACACGCTGGGTGCCGGAGGCGTATCGACAGGCTCCAAGAGCGTGCTAACCATCAACCTGAACCGCTGCATCCAGTATGCCGTGAATCACAAGATGGACTACCGCGAATACCTGAGCGACATCATCGACCTGTGCCACAAGGTGCAGCTGGCTTATAATGAAAACCTCAAGGAACTACAGAAATGCGGCATGTTGCCCTTGTTTGATGCAGGGTATATCAACATGAGCAGGCAGTATCTGACGATAGGTGTTAACGGACTGGTTGAGGCTGCCGAGTTCATGGGGCTGACCATCAACGACAATCCGGACTACAAGCACTTCGTGCAGGAAGTGCTGGGACTGGTTGAGAAGTTCAACAAGCAGTACCGCACCAAAGACACGCTCTTCAACTGCGAGATGATACCCGCCGAGAACGTGGGTGTCAAGCACTCGAAGTGGGATCGGGAAGACGGCTATCTCGTGCCGCGCGACTGCTACAACAGCTATTTCTATATTGTCGAAGACGACAGCCTGAGCATCATAGACAAGTTCAAGTTGCACGGTGCGCCATATATCGAACATCTCACCGGCGGTTCGGCACTGCACATGAACCTGGAGGAGCACCTCAGCAAGGCACAATACCGTCAGCTGCTGTGCGTGGCTGCCAAAGAGGGATGCAACTACTTCACGTTCAACATCCCCAATACCATCTGCAACGACTGCGGACACATCGACAAGCGTTATCTGCACGAGTGTCCTGTCTGCCATAGCAAGAATGTGGACTACATGACGCGCATCATCGGCTACCTGAAGCGTGTTAGCAACTTCTCCGCTGCACGGCAGGCCGAAGCACACCGCCGCTACTATGCCGGCGAGGAGAAGCTTGTGGAGAGTTGAGACGTGCTGAGATACGTCAATACCGGAATCGTGTTTCAGGAGATACCCGACGAGGTTACGCTGTCTGTCAACATCTCCAACTGTCCGTGCCGGTGCCCTGGATGTCATAGCCGGTATCTATGGAGTGATGCCGGCACGCCGTTGACGGCAGATGTCATAGACGGCATGATTGCACGCAACAGCAGTGACATGACGTGTATCTGCTTTATGGGTGGAGATGCCGAGCCGGAAGCTGTTGGTGAGTTGGCACGCCATGTGCACAGTTGCCATCCGCAGCTCAAGGTGGCATGGTACAGCGGTCGCCAGCTCCTGCCGCGCAGCATCGACAGGAGAGATTTTGACTATATAAAGGTTGGGCCTTACATCCGCCATCTCGGACCGCTGAACAAGCCGACGACCAATCAGCGTCTGTACCGTTGCGATGCCGATGGCACAATGACCGACATCACCTCCCGCTTCTGGAAGAAACCGTGAAATCTTCGTCTGCGGCTGTATATGCCTTTCCCCCTTGCCGTCAGACCACCCGTTTGTGGACGTACAGTCACAGTTCTGTGCTTTCTATGTTTCCATCCAACTATTTTGACCATTATTTTTGTATCATGCAGGGATTCTATATTCAGG
>CAVHVD010000093.1:0-6609 GCA_963639425.1 Faecalibacterium prausnitzii | reverse complement strand
GATGTACGTGGCACGCCACAGCATGCACGACCGCAACGGCAAGCCCGATCAGGGCGGCTATCACCTCATCGTGCTGGCAAAGAACAGCACGGGCTACCATAACCTCATAAAATTAGTGTCGCACGCTTGGACTGAAGGCTACTATATGCGCCCGCGAACGGACAGGACAGAGCTGAAGAAATATCACGAAGGACTGATGGTGTGCAGCGCGTGTCTGGCAGGAGAAGTGCCACGGCACATAACGGCAGATGATATTGAAGGGGCAGAAGAGGCAATAAAATGGTATAAGGACGTGTTTGGCGACGACTACTATCTGGAGATGCAGCTCCATCATGCCACCGTGCCGCGTGCCAATCATGAGGCTTACCCCATGCAGCTGAAGGTCAACGAAGAGCTGCGGAAGCTGTCGAAGAAATTCGGTGTCAAGTTGGTATGTACCAATGACGTGCATTTCGTCGACGAAGAGAACGCCGAGGCACACGACCGCCTGATATGCCTCAACACAGGCAAGGACTTGGATGACCCGACGCGGATGATGTACACCAAGCAGGAATGGTTCAAGACGCGTGAGGAGATGAACGCCGTCTTTGCCGAAGACCCCGAGGCATTGTCGAATACGCTCGAACTGCTCGACAAGACGGAGTTCTACACCATCAATCACGCTCCCATCATGCCATTCTTCCCCATCCCCGAGGAGTTTGGCACGGAGGAAGAGTACAGAAAGAAGTTCTCCGAGGAGCAGCTGTTCCAGGAGTTCACGCGCGACGAGAACGGCAACGAGATAATGACCCGCGAGGAGGGAGAGAAGAAGATAAAGAAACTCGGCGGTTACGATAAGCTGTATCGCATAAAGTTCGAGGCCGACTATCTGGAGCTGCTGACGCTGGAAGGTGCGAAGGAACGCTATGGAAATCCTGTCGGAAACGACGTGTTGGAGCGCATCAAATTCGAACTTCACGTGATGAAAACCATGGGTTTCCCCGGCTATTTCCTCATAGTGCAGGACTTCATCAATGCCGGACGCAAGGAGCTTGATGTCATGGTAGGTCCCGGACGTGGCAGTGCCGCCGGCTCCGTCGTGGCCTATTGTCTCGGAATTACGAAGATTGACCCCATAAAGTATGACCTCCTGTTCGAGCGTTTCCTAAATCCCGACCGCATATCGCTGCCCGATATTGATACGGACTTCGACGACGACGGACGTTATCGCGTGCTCGACTGGGTGACAAAGAAATACGGCAAGGAGAAAGTTGCACACATCATCACCTTCAGCACCATGGCCACGAAGATGGTCATAAAGGATGTGGCGCGTGTGCAGAAGCTGCCGCTGACGGAATCCGACCGTCTTTGCAAGCTCATTCCCGACCGTATCCCCGAGAAAAAGCTGAATCTGCAGAACGCAATCGACTACGTGCCGGAGCTACAGAAGGCAGAACGGTCGGACGACCCGCTGGAGCGCGACACGCTGAAATATGCGAAGATGCTCGAAGGGAACATCCGTGGTACGGGCATACATGCCTGCGGAACCATCATCTGCCGCGACGACATCACCGACTGGGTGCCGGTGAGCACCGCCGAAGACAAGGAGACAGGCGAGAAGCTGCTGTGTACACAGTATGAAGGCTCGGTGATCGAGGAGACCGGACTCATCAAGATGGACTTCCTCGGGCTGAAGACGCTGTCCATCTTGAAGGAGGCTGTGGACAATATCCGTGATTCGCGCGGCGTGGAGATAGACCTCGACAAGATCCCGATTGACGATCAGCAGACCTACCGGCTCTATTGCGAGGGACGCACCGTGGGGACGTTCCAGTTCGAGTCTGCCGGAATGCAGAAATACCTGCGGGAACTGCAGCCGTCGGTGTTTGAAGACCTCATCGCCATGAACGCCCTCTACCGTCCGGGACCAATGGACTACATTCCCGACTTCATCGACCGCAAGCACGGACGCAAACCGATAAAATATGACATCCCGTGCATGGAGAAATATCTGAAAGACACCTACGGCATCACTGTCTATCAGGAGCAGGTCATGTTGCTGTCGCGTCTGCTTGCCAACTTCACGCGCGGAGAGTCTGACACGCTGCGTAAGGCCATGGGGAAGAAACAGCGGGACAAGCTGGACCACCTGAAGCCGAAGTTCATTGCCGGCGGCAAGGCCAACGGACATGACCCCGAGGTGCTCGAAAAGATTTGGGCCGACTGGGAGAAGTTTGCTTCCTACGCCTTCAACAAAAGCCACGCCACGTGCTATTCGTGGGTTGCATATCAGACCGCATACCTGAAGGCACACTATCCTGCCGAGTACATGGCGGCCGTGATGAGCCGAAGCTTGTCGAACATCAGCGACATCACGAAGCTGATGAACGAATGTAAGGCCATGGGCATACAGGTCTTGGGGCCGGATGTCAACGAAAGCAATCAGAAATTCACGGCGAACAAGGACGGCAACATCCGCTTTGGACTTTGCGCCATAAAGGGTCTCGGTGCGAGTGCCGCCGACACGATAGTGACGGAGCGCAAGGAAAACGGACAGTACCAGAGCGTGTTCGACCTGGTTCAGCGCATCAATCTCATGGCCTGCAACAGGAAGAACATTGAGTGTCTGGCACAGTCGGGAGCTTTTGATGCCTTCGGGCTGAAGCGCGAGCAATACTTCGGCCTCAACGCCCGTGGCGAGAGCTTCGCCGAGACGCTTGTCCGCTATGGCAACAAGTACCAGGAAGACAAGTCTGCCGCCGTCAACAGCCTGTTTGGAGCGATGGAAGTGGTGCCGATAGCCACGCCCGAGGTGCCTGTCGTGGAGCCGTGGGGCGACCTTGACAGGCTGAACAAGGAAAAGGATCTCATCGGGATTTACCTCTCGTCGCATCCGCTTGACAAATACTCCGTGGTGCTCAAGAACGTGGTGAACACGCACCTCAACGAGCTGGAAGACCTGCAGAGACTTGCCACGCGGGGAGGCCTGACGTTTGGCGGCATGGTCACAGCCGTGCGCTGCGGCCTCAGCAAGAAGGGCAACCCTTACGGCATCATCAAGCTGGAGGACTTTTCAAGCTCACACGAGATACCTTTCTGGGGCGATGACTGGGCACGCTGGCGGGGCTATCTGCAGGAGAAGATGCTTGTCTTCATGCGGGCGCGTGTGCAGCCGCGCAAGTGGGGCAAGAGCGGAGACCTGGAGCTGAAGATAGACAGCGTGGAACTGCTGTCTGAAGCTAACGATAAGCTCATAGAGAGGATAACGATACGGATTCCGCTCGGTGTCATCGACGATGACACCATCACGCAACTGACGGAAATGTCGAAGAGTCACCGTGGCAATTCGGAGCTTCGCTTCTGCGTGGTCGACCCCGAGACGCGGATGTCTGCCGACTTCGTGTCGCGCGACAGACTGTCGGTAGACAAGGAGCTGGTCGATTTCCTTGAGAGTTCGTATGGGTTGCAGTACAAGATAAATTGAGTTTGGCACGCTGTTTGCTTGCAAGCATTGCCCGATGTGGGAGACAGAAGACAGATAATAACCTTTTTAATGATTAAAGAACATGGCAGTAATTGAACTTAACGATGAGAATTATCAGCAGGTATTGGCAGACACGAGCAAGCCTGTAGTTGTGGATTTCTGGGCAACATGGTGCGGTCCGTGTCGCATGGTCAGCCCGATAATCGATGAGCTGGCGGAGGAATACAAGGACAAGGTCGCCATCTGCAAGTGCAATGTCGACGACAGCATGGATTTGCCGTCGCAGTATGGCATCCGCAATATCCCCACTGTGCTGTTCTTCAAGAACGGCGAGCTGGTCGACAAGCAAGTGGGTTCGGCACCGAAGCCCACATTCGTGTCGAAGATAGAGGCTCTGCTGAAGTGAGTGGAGCTTTACGTTTAACCCCAAAGATTTTGTTTTGTTATGGCTGTCAACGACGAATTTTCGGCAGACGACATCGACGATGAGAAGACCATCGCGTACATCAAGAGCTACCTGCCACAGGAGCTGAAAACGCGCTTCACCGACGACGAGCTGTACTATTTCCTCGACCTGATGGACGAGTACTATGTCAACAGCGGCGTGCTCGACACGCCTCCCGATGCCGACGGATGTATAGACATCGACCTCGACAAGGTTGTCGACTACATCCTGAAGGAATCAAAGAAAGACGGCATGGGACCTTACGGACACGATGAGGTGCTTTTTGTCGTACAGGGCGAGATGGACTACAACGAGTCTGTCGAGTAAGCCGCAGGAAGACACAAGGAACAGCGAAGCAGCTGCTTTTCAGATGAGCAGCAGCGCAACGAGTATCGCCACAATGCCGCCGAAACCATACCACAGGCGTGCGTTGCGGCGATTCATCATCTTCACGGCGACTTGGGCATTGGCTGCGCTGAAGAACCACTCCCAGTTCATGACGGCAGCCAACAGCGACACCGTCCCCATGCTGACCAATATTGCTTGCAGTATGTATTTCTCCATTATGATTTCCCTCTTGCGTAGCCGTTACTCCATGCTTCCCGTCGTGAGATGCCGTGCCCCGTTGTCGGTCTCCTCGATGCAGACCTTGACGGTGTTGCCCGGCAGCAGCTCTTCAATCAGCTCCGGCCACTCTATGAAGCAGATGGCTCCGCTGTAGAAATAGTCCTCGTAGCCCATGTCGTAGACCTCGTCGAGCTTCTTGATGCGGTAGAAGTCGAAATGGTAAATCAGTTCGCCGGTGGTGTCCGAGCGGTATTCGTTGACGATGGCAAATGTGGGGGATGTCACATTGTCCGTGACGCCGAGTTCCTGACACACGGCCTTGATGAATGTTGTCTTGCCCGCGCCCATCTTGCCGTAGAAGGCAAAGACCGTGTCATCGCCCATGGCGGACACGAACTGGCGTGCAGCCTCCTGTATATGGTCTAACGACTGTATTGTTATTTCTGCCATTGTTGTTTGTGAATGATATGCTGTTTCTCTCTCAGTTGTTACTCCTGCGGCGTAAAGATACGGAAAATCCCTTGGCGCACCTGCACGCGATGAACATTATTATCGACAGGAATATGATGGTCGCTCCGGAAGGGATGTTATATCGGTACGACAGTGCCAATCCACCCAAACAACAAGCGTAGCCGATGCCTGCCGACAGCAGTATTATCCTCTTGAAGCGGTGGGTGAAGAGGTTTGCCGTCATCTGCGGAATCGTCAGCATGGATATGGCCAGGACTATCCCCACCATGCGCAGGCAGGCCACGATTGTCAGTGCTATGAATGCCATCATGACATATTCCATGACACGCACCGGCATGCGGCGCGACATGGCAAACTCGCGGTCGAACGCCGTGTAGACAATCGTGTCCGCGAACAGCAGGAAGAACAGCGACACCGCTGCCGTCACCGTTGCCAGCAATGCTATGTCTCCGGACGTAATGGTCAGTATGTTGCCAAAGAGATACGTCGACAGGTCAGCCGTGAACCCCGGCGACAGGAACGAGAAGATGATGCCCACCGCCATGCCGAATGTCCAAAACATGGCGATGGCAGAGTCTTCGCGCACGTTCCTGCCACGTCCCCCTATCCACTCGATGCCGAATGCCGACAGCACGGCAAACACCGCCGCCGTGAGCACCGGCGGCAGACCGAAGAACAGCCCCATGCCGATGCCGCCGAACGAGGCATGAGCCAGTCCGCCACTGATGAACACCATGCGCCGCGACACGATGTAGGTGCCTACGGTGGCACACGACAGGCAGGCAAGCAGGCTACCTATCAGCGCGTGCTGGAAGAATGTGTATTGCAGCAGTTCCATCGTGTGTCCCCTCTTTCTCTTCGTGCGCTTGCCATGTCAGGCTGTGGCCGGTGCGGTGTTGCCCCGTCTGTCGCCCAGCAGCATGTAAGCCTCGTCCTTCAGCTGGTCGGGCAGCGCGATGCCACGCAGCTCCAGGCTGTGCAGCCACCCTGCCACGTCGTCGGGTTGCATGGTGTCCAGCACCTCGCCGAAGGCGGCGACCTGCTCGTCGTCATAGCCGTCGGAAGCCATACCACGAAAGGCATCAAGCTCCTCGTCGTCATAGTACTCCACGTCCTGCCTCACCACCAGCTTCAGACAGTCCTCCACTTCACACGAGCCACCGTTGTCAAGTTCACACGAGTCTGCGCCGCAGTCTGTCACCATCTTCACCTTCGGCATCTCCTTTATCTCACCGGCCTCAATCCTGCGCCTGAGGCTGCGCGTCCTGAGCACGCCGGCCATGGCGGCCACCACTGCAAGGACTGCCAAACTCCCTATAAGTATAAGCATAACTCTGTCTCCCCCCCCCCTAAATGCAGAGACTGCCGTCCCCCTGCCGAGTCACGAACCCACTTGTCTTTTGCACCGCTAAATTACTACATGGACAGCCGTTTTGCAAGAGGGAGTGGCAGGAAATCATCATTTCGGCATGGTATATCATTAAAAACATAAGAGAAACATACGTTTTGGATTTCAAAATATTTTTCATTGCCCCACACAGACAGAGAAGCCCAAGGTGCAGGCCGGCGAGCACAGTTTGTCTCAGTTTGTCTCAGTATCAGTTTTTTTGAATTGCACTTGCAAAACCTCAACCCCGATTTTTATATATATAAATATATATAT
>CAVHVD010000092.1:0-3573 GCA_963639425.1 Faecalibacterium prausnitzii | reverse complement strand
AGCTGTAGTTCTTGACTGGTTGCACGGGTTTCGGAGATGATGTTCGCGGTGCTCAGACGCAGAAGGCTGTTATTACCCCCCCATGACATCGTCGTCGCTGCAGGCAGCCAGCGTCAGCAGGGCTGCGGCTGCAAGGAAAGAAAAAGATGTTCTCATGTCATCAATGGTTTTTGTTTTGATTTATAAATATGTGTGTCTCATGGAGAGAGCCTCGCCCCATCCGTGGGTAAAGGTATGAAAAAAACAATCATACAAAGCACGGCAGTGACAAGAAAAATGAAATAATGGGCAAAAATGGGCATTATAGGCATTATAGGCATTATAGGCAGAATAGGCGAAGTCGCCCCTAATGCCCATTAAGCTCATCATGCCCACGCGGCAGGACATAACACCCACGGCTGTCAGCATCGGGGTCGTTTTGTCCGATACGGTGTCACGATGGCAGACATTATGTCAGCCGCCGGTTGTCGGCTTCGCAGCCTCCGCTTTTTGGCATGGTTTTCGCAGAGCGGAGGGTGCATGGCGTCGTGCCCCCGTGGGCAGATGTCGTGCAGACAACACAGAACGAGAAAACAAAAACTGTAAAAATTAAAAACTATGAATGTAAAACCATTAGCAGACAGAGTTCTGGTTCTTCCGGACGCTGCAGAAGAGAAGACAATCGGTGGTATCATCATCCCTGACACCGCGAAAGAGAAACCCGTGAGAGGCGAAATCGTCGCTGTCGGCAACGGCACGAAGGACGACCCCATGACCGTCAAGGTCGGCGAGAAGGTTCTCTATGGCAAGTATGCAGGCACGGAGCTTGAGGTCGAGGGCAGGAAATACCTCATCATGCGCCAGAGCGACATCTTCGCCGTAGTCGAATAAGCAAGGGAGACAACAAACAAGAAACATACACAAAAAAACTGAGTAAATATCATGGCAAAAGAAATCAAATTCGATATTGAGGCCCGTAATCAGCTGAAGGCCGGAATCGATACGCTGGCTAACGCCGTCAAGGTGACACTTGGCCCCAAGGGACGTAACGTGATTGTTGAGAAGAAGTTCGGTGCACCGCACATCACCAAGGACGGTGTGACAGTGGCTAAGGAGATTGAGCTTGCTGACGCTTATCAGAACACAGGCGCACAGCTCGTGAAGGAAGTGGCTTCGAAGACCGGCGACGCCGCCGGCGACGGTACGACGACTGCCACCGTTCTGGCACAGTCAATTGTGTCGGAAGGTCTGAAGAACGTCACCGCAGGTGCAAGCCCCATTGACATCAAGCGCGGTATCGACAAGGCCGTTGCCAAGGTCGTTGAGTCTATCCACGACCAGGCAGAGAAGGTAGGTAGCAACTACGACAAGATTGAGCAGGTCGCTTCCGTATCGGCAAACAACGACCCCGAAATCGGTAAGCTGGTGGCAGATGCTATGCGCAAGGTCTCCAAGGACGGTGTCATCACCATCGAGGAGGCAAAGGGTACAGACACGACAATCGGTGTCGTGGAAGGTATGCAGTTCGACCGCGGCTATCTGTCTCCCTACTTCGTTACCGACGCGGAGAAGATGGAGTGCGTGATGGAGAAGCCTCTCATCCTGATCTATGACAAGAAGATTTCGAACCTGAAGGACTTCCTGCCTATCCTGGAACCGGCTGTGCAGACCGGTCGTCCTCTGTTGGTGATTGCCGAGGATGTCGACAGCGAGGCACTCGCAACACTGGTTGTGAACCGCCTGCGCTCACAGCTCAAGATATGCGCTGTCAAGGCTCCGGGCTTCGGCGAGCGTCGCAAGGATCTGCTTGAGGACATTGCCATCCTGACCGGTGGCGTTGTCATCAGCGAGGACAAGGGCTTGAAGCTCGACCAGACCACGGTGGAGATGCTGGGTTCGGCAGAGAAGGTCGTTGTCAACAAGGACAACACAACCATCGTCAACGGCGACGGCGACACGAAGAATATCCACGACCGCATCGAGCAAATCAAGATGCAGATGGAGAACACGAAGTCGCAGTATGACCTTGAGAAACTGCAGGAGCGTCTGGCCAAGCTGGCAGGCGGCGTAGCCGTGCTGTATGTAGGTGCCGCTTCTGAGGTTGAGATGAAGGAGAAGAAAGACCGCGTGGACGACGCACTGCGTGCTACACGTGCTGCCATAGAAGAGGGTATCGTCCCCGGCGGTGGCGTGGCTTACATCCGTGCACAGGCTGCTCTCGAAAGACTGAAGGGCGAGAACGACGACGAGACCACAGGTATCGAGATTGTGAAGCGTGCCATCGAGGAGCCTCTGCGTCAGATTGTGGCAAACGCAGGCAAGGAAGGTGCCGTGGTTGTTCAGAAAGTTCGCGAGGGCAAGGGTGACTTCGGCTACAATGCCCGCAAGGACGTATATGAGAACCTGCATGCAGCCGGTGTCGTAGACCCTGCCAAGGTTACGCGTGTAGCTCTTGAGAACGCAGCCTCCATCGCCGGAATGTTCCTGACGACAGAATGTGTCATCGTGGAGAAGAAAGAAGATATTCCTCCCATGCAGGGTGGCAACCCGGGAATGGGTGGCGGCATGATGTGATAGGTGCAAGCCGGACACATACCGACATAACACAGTGAGAAGAGATCGCGGTGTTCCTCAATGAAGAGGAACACCGCGATCTTTTTTGTTGGACCAGTAGAAGGAGAGGTGCACTCACAGGACATTAATGTCTCCGCCCCGAGACATTAATCGAAATGCCCTGGGACATTAATGTCTCGGGCTTGGACGTATAATGGCGTGCGCGGCGCACTCAGAAGCTTTGCAGCCACGCCCGCAGCTCGAGTAGCATCTCGGCATGATACTTGAACCATTCGCCACTGCCGAAGCCATGTCCGCCCGAGGGATGGATGTGCATCGTGGCAGGTATGCCATGCGCCTTTAGGGCTTCGTAGTAGTGGGTGGAGTTGAGCGGATCCACCACGTCGTCATCGTCGGCGAGCATTAGGAAAGCACGTGGTGTCTTGTCGGTGACTTGTAGCTCATTGCTGTACTTCTTCTGCATCTCGGCAGTCGGTGTCTTGCCAATCAGGTTGTCGTGCGACCCCATGTGCGTGATCTTAGGATTCATGGATATTACGGGATACCAAAGTATCTGAAATGCCGGACGCACGTCGTCGGCAGCGTGCGTCGCCACGGTGGATGCTAAGTGTCCTCCGGCGGAGGAGCCCATGATGCCGATGTCGTCAGGGTTGATGTTCCACTCCTTGGCATGCTGCTTCACAGTGCGTATCGCCTCGTAGGCATCGGACTGCGGAACGTCATCGTGGCCGTGTGGCATGCGGTACTTCAGCACGATTGCCGCAATGCCCTGATTGTTGAAGAACCCTTTCCAGTTGTGACCCTCATTGTCCATCGCCAGCATGAAGTACGCACCGCCCGGGCATATCACGACCGCACGTGTCGGCTTGTCCGAGTTCGGCAGATAGACCGTGATGGACGGCTTGTAGTTGTTCTTGGAGTCGTCGTAGCCCTGCTGCTCGATGCCGTTGGCGTTTGGCAGTCCGTCGGGCCACAAGTCGAGGGTGATGGGCTTCTGTTGCTGTGCGCTCAGCCCTAAGA
>CAVHVD010000091.1:0-5606 GCA_963639425.1 Faecalibacterium prausnitzii | reverse complement strand
GTATAGACCTGCGTGGCGTGTTCTGTCAGCCGTAGATTGCCGTCGACAGGAGGTATCCCACCACAGTGGCCACGCCCACACAGACAAGACCAGGCATCATGAAGCTGTGATTCAGCAGATAGCGTCCAATGACGGTGGTACCGGAACGGTCGAAGTTGACGGTCGCAATGTCTGACGGATAGTTGGGTATGAAGAAATATCCGTACACACTTGGCAGCACTCCCAGCATGACGTATCCCGGCAGCCCCAATGAATAGGCCAGTGGAAGCATGGAGACCACCACGGCTCCCTGCGAATTCAGAAGCATCGACGTGAGGAAGAACACTAAGGCAATGGCCCATTTGTGCTCCGTCACAATGCCTCCGAGGACAGACTGGATTTCTGTCATGTAGTTGGAGAAGTATGTATCGGCCAGCCATGCTATGCCGTAGATGGCAACAACAGCCACCATGCCGCTTTGCCACACCGTCCCCTCAACAGCTTTCTTGGGCTTTGCTCCGGACACAATGGCCATCAATGCCGCCGCCGACAGCATGACGACCTGAATCACGACATTCATCTTCAACCGTTCTGACGTGCTGCCGTCAGCGGAGACATACGTCGGAAGAAACGCAGGGAACACCGCCAGAGCCACAATGACACACAGCGCACAGACGAAGACATACACCGCACGGCGGGCAGAAGGCGACACCTGCTTGTCGAGTGTCGTCACGCTGTTGCCATACATATACTTGTACGTGGCAGGGTCTGCACTTCGTCTTTTGAAGTCAGGATCTTTGTCAAGGTCAAGTCCACGCCGATAGGAGCAGGCGGCAGCGCACAGCAATCCTGCAAGACTGGCAGGGACGGTCACGGCAAGCACCTGTGGAATGGTGATGCTGAAGCCATATTGTGACGATATGGTTGTGAATGCCACGACGGCCGCAGCGATGGGTGAGCACACTATGCCCAGCTGTGAAGCAACGGAGGCGACACCGCATGGACGTTCAGGCCGTATGCCTTTCTTCAGGGCTATGTCGCAGATTATCGGCATGAGCGTGTACACCACATGTCCGGTACCGACAAGCATCGTCAGGAAGAACGTACACAGCGGAGCATAGAACGTGATCCTGTCGGGATGGCGTCGCAACAGGCGTTCGGCAATCTGTATCAGCCAGTCCATGCCACCCGATGCCTGCATCATCCCCGCGCAAGTGACAGCTGCTATTATGATGTAGATGACATCCGTGGGTGGCGTGCCGGGCCTCATGCCGAAGCCGAATATGAGTACGGCAAGCCCTATGCCCGAGATGGCTCCGAGAGCTATGCTGCCGTAGCGCGAACCGACATATAACGCACCGAGCACAACAAGCAATTGCAATATTATCATAGTGATCTCCTCAGTCAATACACACAATACCGTGCAAATGTAGGTTAATTTTACACTTATGGCACAACTTTTGTCTGTGGCATTTTTCGATTGTATGTATATTTGCACATGTTTATTCATGGGCAACGTACACAGGTCAATAGGTTTAATCTGCTAAGAAGGAAAGGAAGACAAACGTGAACTACCGATTTTCACAACGAATATCAGATATACTCTCATACAGCAAGGAAGAGGCAAACCGGCTGCACAATAGCGCAATAACCCCGGAGCATCTGCTCCTGGGAATTCTGCGCGACGGCAATGGCAATGCCGTGAAGGCTCTGTACGAAATGTTCGTAGACCTCAAGGGACTGAAGAACGAGCTTGAGGTTGGTCTTAGAGAAAAGTCAGACCCTACCCTGCGTGCCGATGCGGAGGTGACCCTCAATGACGCAGCCAACCGCATACTGAAGATTGGAATACTCGAAGCACGTCAGCTGCATGAAGAAGTTGTCGACACCGAGCACGTTCTGCTGGCCATCCTCAAGGACGGCACGAGCAGGGCTGCCAACGTGTTGAAAGACGAGTGGAGCGTTGACTACCATGCGTTCTACAGTAACCTCGTGCAGAAGCTGGAACAGCAGTCTCCACAGAATGGGATGGGCTTCACCGAGGATGATGACGAGGATGACGACATGGCGCAAGACGACAACCGGCAGGGGGCGACACAAAACGGAGCAGACAGTCAGCAGGCGACACAGAGCCGCAACGGCCAGCACACGCAAAGCCCCGGCACACCTGTGCTCGACAAGTTCAGCACAGACCTGACCCGCGCTGCCGCAGACGGCAAGCTTGACCCTGTGATAGGACGCGAAAGGGAGATAGAGCGCGTCGTGCAGATACTCAGCCGTCGGAAGAAGAACAACCCCATACTGATTGGAGACCCCGGCGTGGGCAAGTCGGCCATCGTGGAAGGGTTGGCACTCAGAATATGTGAGCACAAGGTCTCACACATGCTTTACGACAAGCGTGTGCTGATGCTCGACATGGCCGGCGTGATTGCAGGCACGAAATACCGCGGACAGTTTGAGGAACGTCTGCGTGCCATCATCAAGGAGTTGCAGGCTTCTTCGAATGTCATTCTGTTCATCGACGAGATACATACCATAATAGGTGCAGGCTCTGCCAGCGGCTCGATGGACGCTGCGAACATGCTGAAACCTGCGCTGGCTCGTGGAGAGATACAGTGCATCGGGGCTACCACACTCGACGAATACCGCAAGAGCATCGAGAAAGACGGTGCCCTGGAGCGACGCTTCCAAAAGGTGGTGGTGAACCCGACGACCAAGGAAGAGACCTTGCAGATATTGCGCAATATCAAGGGCAAGTATGAGGAGCATCACTTCGTGACGTACACAGAGGAGGCACTGGAGGCCTGCGTGGAACTGACAGGTCGCTATATCACCGACCGTGCATTCCCCGACAAGGCCATCGATGCCATGGACGAAGCCGGTTCGCGCGCACATCTGAGCGACGAGAAGGTGCCGCCGCAGATTGAGCAACAGGAACGGGCTCTTGCCAACGCACTGCTGCAAAAAGACAAAGCGGTGAAAAACCAGAACTATGAGCTGGCCGCCAGCTACCGTGATCTGACACGCGACATATCGGACAGCCTTGCCAGGCTGAAACAGCAGTGGGCGGACAACGAACGCAGTAACAGTAAGACGGTCGATGAGAACGACATTGCTGATGTGGTGTCGATGATGTCCGGCGTGCCGGTGCAGCGTCTGGCGCAAGCCGAGGGTGTACGTCTGGCAAGCATGAAGACGGAGTTGCAGAAGAATGTCATTGCGCAAGACGATGCCATAGAGAAACTGTCGAAAGCCATTATGCGAAGCCGCGTAGGTCTGAAAGACCCGAACAGGCCGATAGGCACGTTCCTGTTCCTCGGCCCTACGGGCGTAGGCAAGACATATCTGGCTCAGCAGTTGGCAAAATTCATGTTCGGCAGTACCGATGACCTCATACGCATAGACATGAGCGAATATACCGAGCAGTTCAATATGTCACGCCTTATAGGTGCGGCACCGGGGTACGTGGGGTATGAAGAAGGTGGACAGCTCACAGAGAAGGTGCGTCGCAAGCCCTATTCGATAGTCCTGCTTGATGAGATTGAGAAAGCACACCCCAAGGTGTTCAACCTGCTGCTGCAGCTCATGGACGAAGGTCGGATGACCGACAGTCAGGGGCGCACGGTTGACTTCAAGAACACGGTCATAATAATGACATCAAACATTGGCACGCGCCAGCTCAAGGAGTTTGGAGTCGGCATTGGCTTCAACGCGCAACAGCGGGCACAAGACAAGGAATACTCGCGTAGCGTCATACAGAAAGCGTTGGACAAGCAGTTCGCACCGGAGTTCCTGAACCGCATAGACGAGATTATAACCTTCGACCAACTGCAGCCCGAAGCTATACGCAGCATCGTGGCTCTCGAGATGAAGAAGCTGTCGGAGCGCATGCAGAAGCTCGGGTTCAACCTTGAATATGACAACGACGTGCTCGACTTTATCGGCAAGCAAGGCTATGATGCGCAGTTCGGAGCGCGTCCTCTCAAGCGTGCCATACAGAACCTTGTCGAAGACGGTCTGTCGGAGGTTCTTGTCAACACGTCCATGAACGCAGGTGACACGGTGCGCATCGTTTATGATAAGCAAGCAGGGAAGCTTAGCTTCAGTGTGGTAAATGAATAACGAAGATCCACACAAGTCATCCGACACCATCTGCGCCATTGCCACAGCCCCTGGCGGAGCGTTGGGTATTGTGCGTGTAAGTGGTCCTGAAGCTATACAGGCTACGTCCGCAATCTTCAGACCGGCACGCGTGGGATTGCGGTTTGAGGATGTGCAGCCATACACACTGACCTATGGGCAGATAACAGATGGCTCCGAGCCGCTTGATGATGTGTTGGTATCTTTGTTCCGTGCGCCCCACTCCTACACAGGTGAAGACAGTACGGAGATCACATGCCACGGTTCTACATACATCCTGCAACGTGTGCTACAGCTGCTTGTCGATGCAGGATGCCGCATGGCAATGCCGGGTGAATACACCGAGCGTGCTTTCCTGAACGGCAAAATGGACTTGAGTCAGGCAGAGGCAGTGGCAGACCTCATAGCATCACAATCGGCAGCGACACATCGGTTAGCAATGACACAGATGCGCGGTGGCTTCAGCCGTGAGCTGCAGGAACTGCGCGGACAGTTGCTGCACTTCACTTCACTCCTCGAACTTGAGCTTGACTTCAGCGATCACGAGGATCTTGAATTTGCCGATCGCAGTAAGCTGAAGCAGTTGGCGGCAGACATAGAAAGCGTCATAAGCCGTCTGACAGACAGCTTCAGCCTTGGCAATACCATAAAGAACGGCATCCCTGTCGCCATCGTCGGACAGCCTAACGTAGGCAAGTCGACCTTGCTGAATGCTCTGCTGAAGGACGACAAAGCCATAGTGAGTGAGGTCAGTGGCACCACCCGCGACGTGATAGAGGACTGCATCAACATTGATGGGCTGACATTCCGTTTCATTGATACAGCAGGCATCCGTGATACGTCGGATCGCATAGAGACGATGGGCATAGAGCGCACATTCAAGATGATAGACCGGGCTTCCATCGTCCTTTGGCTTATCGACACGACGCAGGACAACAGCGATCTTGTCGAACTGCGCGACAAGATATTGCCTCACTGTCAAGACCGCCAACTTGTGATTGTCTACAACAAGACTGACCTACGGGAAGCCACGCAACAACAGACATCCTCAATACGTGGCCTCCGTGAAGGCACGAATGTCATCAGTATCTCTGCACGCAATGGTACAGGCCTTGACTATTTGCAGCGACTGCTTGTCAGCCTCAGCGGTGTACGCAACGTCAGCAACAACGAAGTCATAGTCAGCAACGTGCGCCATTATGAATCTCTACGCCTTGCACTGCAAGCCATACGCAGAGTACATGCCGGACTTGATGCCGGACTTTCGGGTGATCTGCTGTCGCAAGATGTCCGTGAATGCGCCCATCACCTTGGCAACATCGTCGGCACAGTCACAAGCGAAGATATACTCCAAAACATCTTCCGCCACTTTTGCATCGGAAAGTAAACGTTCTGCGTGGGAAAGTGACGGACTGCAAAGAAAGCATTACCATCTACAAATAGAACTCTGAAAACTTTTGATACTCAAAGAAATACGCAAACATTTA
>CAVHVD010000090.1:1926-13046 GCA_963639425.1 Faecalibacterium prausnitzii | reverse complement strand
CGTGCCAACGCCGTCCTCCTGGAGTGTCTTCTGAAGAACCTTGTGGTCAACGCCATACGCCATTCGGCACGCGGCAGCGAGGTGCTGGTCGTCGTGGAGGACGGATGCCTGACCGTGAGCAACACGTCTGCCGACGGCAAGCCGCTCGACACGGACAGCCTGTTCCACCGCTTCCGGTCCGGCGATGTCCGGCAGAAGGGCAACGGACTGGGGCTTGCCATTGTCAAGGCCGTCTGCGACCTGCACCACTGGACTGTGGAGTATAGGTTCGCAGGCGGGCGGCACCGCTTTTCCGTGCATTTCCAACTCAAACATTCATGAAAGACCATGTGGAAGTATTACGCTCTTCTATCTGCTTTGTTTGCCGCACTGACGGCCATCTTCGCCAAGATCGGTGTGAGAGACATCAATTCCAATCTTGCCACTGCGATACGCACGACGGTCATCCTGCTGCTTACGTGGGGCATCGTGTTCTTTAACGGACTGTCAGGTGAAATCAGGGAGATAAGCCGGCACACGTGGTGCTTCCTTCTGCTCTCGGGACTTGCGACGGGCTTGTCGTGGCTGTTCTATTTCAAGGCATTGCAGACCGGCGACGTGTCAAGCGTTGCACCCATCGACAAGCTCAGCGTGGTCATCACCGTCCTGCTTGCCTTCCTGCTACTGAAAGAGCCGGTCAGCGCGAGGGTCATCGCAGGTGTGCTGCTGATAACTGCGGGCAGCATTGTGATGTTGTGGAAGTAGTCCGCACGTGATCCCCACGTCGCGCAGCCGTGATCTTTTTTTGTTTCCGCTGCAACCTTTCCGCCGCTTCGTCGCGTCTAATGCGTGAATGGTTAAACGAAAGATCACAATGAAACGACAAATCACATCGCTAATGTTGTTGCTCGCAGTCACAGCCACGGCAACGGCAGCCACAGGAAACACGACAACGAACAAGTCTGCATCCATCGAGTCAAGGCAGACACCGGTAGAAACCATAACAGGCCGCGTACAGACACAGGACGGAGAGCCGTTGGCCTATGCCAACGTCGTCCTGCTGTCCATGCCAGACTCGACATTCGTCAAGGGGGCGGTGACCATGGACGACGGCACGTTCAGCCTTGAAGCACGCTGCGACGGCGGCATCATCAGGGTCAGCTCGGTGGGATACAAGGATGCCCTCGTTGCCTGCACGGGCAGTGACGCGGGGACAATCACAATGGAGGAAGACGCGCAGCTGCTGGGCGAGGTTGAGGTGACAGGCCACATGCCGCAGTACAGCCAGGGTGCGGAAGGTTTGCAGACAAACATCGAGGGCACGGTGCTGAGCAAGCTCAACACTGCCGAGGATGTGCTCCGCAATGTGCCGACGGTCACCAAGACCAATGACGGGTGGGAGGTCTTCGGCAAAGGGTCGCCCATCATCTACGTCAACGGACGCAAGGTGCAGGACCTCTCGGAGCTGGATAATATCAAGGGCAGCGACATCAAGAGCGTCGAGGTGATACGCAACCCGGGCTCGCGCTACGACTCCTCCGTCAAGGCTGTCATCAGGATACGCACCGTGAAGGCACAGGGCGAGGGCTTCGCCTTCGACGCGGCTTCGGCGTATGCCTACAACCGCTACAGCAACACCACGCAGCTGGTCAACCTCAACTGGCGGCACGGCGGGCTGAACATCTTCGGCACATACAGATACAGGAGCTGGAAGCACGTCGTGGACAACACCAACACCATCACGGCACAGAGAGACACCCTGTGGGAGTCTCTCGCAAGTGACAACGAGAGATTTCGCAACCGCTACCATTACCTTCAGGGCGGCTTCAGCTATGATTTCAACTCCAATCACTCCATCGGCGCACGCTACTCGGCCAACATTCTTGGCTCTGCCAGAGGTACAATCACATACTCCGGCATCTTCAATGCCAACGGCGAGCTGTTTGACAACATGACATCCTACATAAGAGACCACGAGAAGAACAAGCCCACACACCGTGCCAACGTCTACTACAGCGGCACCGTCGGCAAGACGCAGATAGACTTCAACACCGACGTCTACTTCAGCACGGGCATCGATTATATGCAGAACGACGAGCACAGCGAGACATCGCAGTCGGCCGTGGTCGACATCCGCAGCTCGTCAAACAACAGCATGCTGGCATCGAAGCTCGTGCTCACGTCGCCACTGCTGGGAGGCGACCTCACCTACGGGGCGGAGTACACCGACATCCATCACCGTGACCTCTACAATATCGTCGGCACACCGCTGCTCGGCAATACCGACAACAAGCTGACCGAGCTGACAGCCGCGCCGTTCCTCGAATACGGTCACAAAACCCCCGTGGGACAGCTCTCCGCAGGACTGCGCTACGAGTACGTGCGTTTCAGATACTACAACGACGGTGTCTATCAGCCGGAGCAGAGCCGCACGTACAGCAACCTCTATCCCAACGCGAGCCTTGCCACGCAGATAGGGAACGTCGGCTTGCAGCTGAGCTACTCCGTCAAGACACAACGTCCGAGCTACTCGCAGCTGAGCAGCACGTATACCTATGCCAACCGCTTCACGATGCAGACCGGCAACCCGCTGCTGAAGAACGAGACGGTGCACGGCATAGAGCTGGGCGGAACGTGGAAGTTCCTGCAGTTCTCCGCCGGATGGCAGGACCGCCGCAATGCCATAATCTACTGGATGGGTCAGCTGGAGGGCAACGAATCGGTGACTCTCCTGGGCCAGACCAATTATCCAAGCCTGAAGACACTGACGGCATACGTCAGCGCGTCGCCAAAGATTGGGCTGTGGTCGCCGCAGTATAGCGTCTCGGTCTTGAAGCAGTGGTTCTCCACCACCGACGGCAACACGCGTTACACGTTCAACAATCCCGTCTTCTCGTTCCGGCTGAACAACGCCTTCAGCCTGCCGTGGAGGCTGACCGCCAACGTCAACCTGAGCACGCAGAGCCGTGGCAACTACGAGAATGCCAGGATCATGCGCTCGCAGTACGTTCTTGATGCGTCGCTGCGCAAGGCGTTCCTCAAGGACGAAGCTCTGACGGTTGAGGCCAAGGCGGAGAACATCCTGAACCGTCAGAACCCGCGTAATTTTCTACGCACGCTTAACACCAGCTTCCAACAGGATTCGGACCGGAGGTACAGCCGCTACGTCACGCTGACCGTGAGGTATAAGTTCAACACCACGCGCAGCAAGTATCGCGGCACCGGTGCCGGCAGCGATGCCGTCAACAGAATGTAGAGAACGGAGGCCTTGGGAGGCCGTGCAGATGCCGGCTTCCGACCACTGTGGGGATGCCCGTCGTTGTTTTCCAACGATGGGCATCGTTGCGTTCCAAGCTTGGGCATTCTTAGGTTCTTTAAACGGGCATCGTTAGGTGCTATGCTTGCCCATCGTTAGACCCTAAGAATGGGCATCGTTAGGGTGCCAACAAGGGCAAACGCGGAATTAGTGAACGGAAGTGTGGAAAAGTGAACGGTTTTTGAACAAAAATACGGCTTCAATGGGCAATCAGTGCCCAATTTTTGAACGGTTAGTAAACAGATAGTAAACGCTTTTGAACGAGCTGCAACTGTGAAGCCTGATTCCTGAAAAACATGGAGAAAAGGAAAATATTCCCCGTGCCGTTTCATGTATAGGAAACGTTTCGTACCTTTGCAGTGTGAACAATGCACAATAGGTTAGATGGATAAAGGGTTTTTCAAGCGTAAGAAGTAACGAGATATGGCACAGGAAATGAAGCTTACACCTTTCGAGGATCTCCTGACTGAGTTCTATGGAGAGAAAGGAACTCCACGCAGGGATGAACACGAGCACAAGGTCGCAGAGGCTGTGCATGCCTACAGGATAGGTGAGGCCATCAAAAAGGCGAGAATGCAGCAAAACCTTACGCAGGAACAGTTGGGAGAGCGTATAGGCGTGAAGAAGGCGCAGATCTCACGGCTTGAGAAGGGTTACAGCATAACCATTCCGACGATGAGCAGGGTGTTCAGAGCTTTGGGGATAGCTTCCGCGTCGATAGACTTGGGCAGCAGCATTGGAAAGGTTGCCCTTTGGTGATTAGAAGTTACTATATCATAAACGTGTTATGTCAATGAGATATGGATTAATAGCGGCAGGAGAGGGGTCGCGCCTCGCATCGGAGGGCATCAGCGTGCCCAAGCCGCTTGTCAAGGTTGGCGGTGAGGAGCTGATAGGGCGCATGATCCGCATCTTCCAGCAGAACGATGCCGAGTCGATAAGCGTCATCGTCAACGACAGGATGCCCGAAGTCTACGACTACCTGATGGGACTGAAGACGGACGTGCCGCTCAACATCGTGGTCAAGTCGACACCGTCCTCGCTCCACAGCTTCGGCGAGCTGCGGGCTTTCTTCCTTGAGAACCCCGCCCAGCAGGACAGGAACGGACACTTCTGCATAATGCCCTACCTGCGTCGCGGCAGTTCCAAGTTCTGCCTCACGACGACAGACTCCGTGTTCAGCGAGCGTGAGTTCCACGACTACATCAGATACTTCACGTCCGACACGTTCCGCGACGATGCCCTGATGGGTGTCACCTCCTATATAGACGACGAGAAGCCGCTGTATGTGCGCACCGACTTCGGCACGCTCGAGGTGACGGGCTATGAGGATCAGGCATACGAGGGCTGCCATTACATCAGTGGTGGCATCTACTGCATGAACCAGAAAGCTTTGGAACTGTTGCCGAAGGCTCTCAACAGTGGCGTGGAGCGTATGCGTGGCTTCCAGCGTTACATGATAGAGCAGGGGATGAAGTTACAGGCTTATCCGTTCACCAAGGTCATCGACATTGACCATGCCGCCGACATTGCCGTGGCCGAGGAGTTTCTGAAAACGGGTAAGTAGATGAGTCGACATACGATTGCGGGTGTGCAGCGTCACACCGATTTCTCTCCGAATCACGTGGGTAACGATGCAGCCATCTTCACCGCCGTGGCGGAGAACCTACGCGCTGACGGACACACGGTGAACGTCTATACAGAGCTGGACTACATCGCCGGTCACAGCAACGAACGCTACATATATAATATGGTGCGCAGCCGTGCGGCTCTGCAGCGTCTGCAACAGCAGGAACGCAGTGGTGCGGTAGCTGTGAACTCGGGCTTCGGCATAGAGAACTGCACGCGCGAGAGGATGACGACGATACTGACGGACAACGGCGTGCCGCACCCGAGGAGCGTGGTGATGAACGTCACCGACGATATGCCACATGGCATGGGTGACATCTTCGAGCCGTGCTGGGTGAAGCGTGCCGACTTCCATGCCATTCACAAGGAAGACGTGACCTACGTGCGCAGCCTTGGTGAGCTGAAGGAGGTGATGAACGAGTACGCACTGCGCGGCATCGGGCGTGTGGTCATAAACGAACACCTCACCGGCGACCTGATTAAGTTCTACGGTGTCAACGGCACCGACTTCTTCTACTGGTTCTACCCGTACAACATGAAGCACAGCAAGTTCGGTCTGGAGAAGATCAACGGAGCACCCGTGGGTATTCCGTTCTCCGAGGACACGCTGAAGGGTATATGCAGCCGTGCGGCGTCGGCTCTGAACGTCGATGTCTACGGCGGCGATGCCATTGTGGATGAAGACGGGACGATGAGGATAATAGACTTCAACGACTGGCCCAGCTTCGCACCTTGCCGCGACGAGGCTGCACGCGCCATAGCAGAAATCATAGTCAGAAAGATTGAAAATACACAAGGATGAATCGAGAGGAACAGCAACAGCTACAATCGTCGCTGAAGTCGGCGGACACAGAGGAGTGGATCGACCTGAAGTTCTATCGTCCGCTTGGACTGCACTGGGCGTTGCTGTTCAAGCGCATGAGCGTAACGCCGAACGCCATCACCATTGCGTCGATATTCCTCGGCATAGGTGCGGGCGTGATGTTCTACTTCGACTCGCTGCCGCTGACGATAGCGGGAATAGCTCTGCTTGTCTGGGCGAACACCTACGACAGTGCCGACGGACAGCTGGCACGCCTCACCGGCCAGAAGTCGGAGATAGGACGCATACTCGATGGCGTGAGTGGGGACATCTGGTTCTTCTCCATCTATCTTGCCATCGTGCTGCGGCTCACGCCAACATGGTCGATATGGATATGGCTGCTGGCGGCGGCGGCGGGCTACTCGCACAGCACACAGGCGGCCATTGCCGACTACTATCGAAACATACACCTGTTCTTCCTCAAGGGGAAGCAGGGCAGTGAGCTAGACCGTGCCGACAGACAGGAAGAGCTGTACCGCTCGCTGTCGTGGCACGGCGACTTCGTGCAGAAGCTGTTCCTGTTCTTCTACAAGGGCTACACCGCCCGTCAGGAGGCAGCAACGCCGCAGTTCCAGCGGTTCTTCCGTGCGCTGTGCCTGAAGTATGGCGACGGCGTAGCTCCGGAAGACATCAGGCAGACGTTCCGCCGGAAGAGCCTGCCACTGATGAAGTACACCAACATACTATCGTTCAATACCCGTGCCATAGTGCTCTGCTTGTCGCTGCTTGCGTCGATGCCGTGGATATACTTCGTGTTCGAGCTGACGGTGCTCAATGTGCTTCTTGTGTATATGGTGCGCCGTCATGAGCGGCTGAGCGGCGAGATGTACCGGCTCATCGACGGAGAATGAACTGAAACGCACACGGCAGATGAAGAGCAAATACCGCAACATATTTCTTGCGTTCGGCCTGGCGGCAGTGGTTGTGATGCTGCTGACAATGAACATCTCCTACGACGAGCTGCTTGCCAACCTTCGCAGTGCCGGCGGCTACCTGCCGCTCATCCTGCTGCTGTGGCTCGTGGTCTATGCCATCAACACGCTGTCGTGGTATGTCATCGTGCGTAGCGGTGGCCCCATGAACGGACTGTCGTTCCTCAAGCTCTACAAGTTCACCGTCTCGGGCTTCGCCCTCAACTACGTCACCCCCGTGGGACTGATGGGTGGCGAGCCTTATCGCATCATGGAGCTGAAGCCGTATGTGGGCACCGAGAGAGCCACGTCGTCGGTTATTCTCTACGTCATGATGCACATCTTCAGCCACTTCATGCTCTGGGCCAGTGCGGTGCTGATATATGTCTGCTTCTACAAGGTGACGGTCGAGATGGGCATACTCATGGGCTTCATACTGTTGTTCTGCATCGTCATGGGCACACTCTTTGCCAAGGGATACAGGCACGGCATGGCCGTGGCGTTCATCAACATCGGCAGCAAGATACCGTTCCTGAAGCGTCCGGCAGACCGTTTCGCAGAGCGGAACGCGCACCACCTGAAGAACATAGACGAACAAATATCGCTCCTGCACCGGCAGAAGAAGAGCACATTCTATAGCTCGTTGCTGCTGGAGTACGCGGCACGCATAGTCAGCAGCGGTGAGGTATGGCTCATCCTCAACGTCATTGCCACCGATGTCAGCTTCGTCAGCTGCGTCATAATCCTTGCATTCTCATCGCTGATGGCCAACCTGTTGTTCTTCATGCCCATGCAGCTCGGAGGCCGCGAAGGTGGGTTCGCACTGGCTGTCGACGGCATGCGTATGGCTGGTGCCTACGGAGTGTTTGCCGCACTGCTGACGCGTGTGCGCGAGCTGGTGTGGATTGTCATCGGCCTGGCATTGATGAAGGTCGGGAACAGCAAGAACCATGAAGCCACTGCCGACGGAACGGAAACAGCTGATGAACCCTTGACGCAAGAAGACAGACATGATTGAGAAAGACAGAATCAAAGCCCTGGCATTCGACTTTGGCGGTACGCTCGACTCGCCGTTCATGCACTGGGCGAACCTTTACATCAAGATCTACAACGAGAAGCTCGGCCTGCGTCTGACGCGCGACACCTTCTGGGACTCCTACGTCGCCGCCGAGCGTGAGATGGAACGCTTGCAGCCCGTCAAGCCGACGGATGGCCTGCAAGCCACGCAGTCGTGGAAAGCCAAGCTGCAGTTTGCCGAGATGACAAGGCGCGGCATCGTGCCCGATACCGAATACAACCGTACAGAGCTGCCCGTCAAGGCCGCCGAGGCAGTGACCGAGGTCACGGGCGCGTACATCGCCATGTCACGGCGTGTGCTCGAACGGCTTTCCACAGTCTACCGTCTGCTGCTCGTGTCCAACTTCTACGGCAATCTGAAGACTATCGTCGGCGACTTCGGCATGACACGGCTGTTCCTGAGCATCACCGACTCCACCGTTGTCGGCATCCGCAAGCCCGACCCTGCGATATGGCAACTGGCGTTCGACGGTGTGGGGCTTGAGGCCGGTGATGTGCTGGTCGTTGGTGACTCCATGAAGAACGACATGCGTCCGGCACTGTCGCTCGGCTGTCAGGTGGTGAAGTGCTGTGCCGATGGCGAGGAGCATCTCGAAGGACTTACGTGCATCACGGAGCTGGAACAGCTCGTGCCGTTGCTTCTCTGACGCACACGGAATATTCAGTCCGTGATGCGCAGCGTCTCCACCTTGCGCAGTCGCGACAGCAGCCGTTCTTCGCGGCTCTTGCGTATGCGTAGCGTCATCAGGCAGTCGTTGTCATAGCTCTGGCTGACTATACGCGGCTCTTCTTCTTTCACTATGCGCATCACGTCGTTCATGAACGGGAACTCAAAAGCGAAACTCACGTCGACATCTACCGTGCGTTCTTCCACCGTCGCCGCATGCAGGGCTTCGGCGGCTGCGGCCTTATATGCTGCGATGAGCCCGCTTGTGCCCAGCTTGATGCCGCCGAAGTAGCGCACCACGACCACGAGCACATCCGTAAGTCCTGCCGAGTTTATCTGTCCGAGTATGGGACGCCCTGCCGTGCCGCTCGGCTCGCCGTTGTCGTTGGCACGGAACGCGCTGCGGTCGGCTCCGAGCACATAGGCATAGCACACGTGGCGTGCGTCGTAATACCGCTTCTCGTATGCCTTCACCGCATCCCTCACCTTGTCAGCGGTTGTCACCGGCACGGCGAATGCCAGGAACTTGCTTCGCTTCTCGGTGTAGGTGCCTTCGGCTGTCGCCGCTATTGTCTTGTAAACGTCTTCCATGGTCTCCGTGGTGCAAAAGTATGAAGTTTGACCCTCTTGCGGAAACATTACCATGCCGTTTTGCGTCAGTGTCTGACGGAATGTATATCTTCGCACAGTCCCTGTCGCATGGATGAGGGGGCTTGATTCATATACGACGCACATGAAGATTTCGATACTCCAGACCGACATTGCGTGGGCTGACGTGCAGTCCAACCTGCAACGGGCAGACGCGCTCATAGACAGCAGCGTGGAGCCTGATGCCGACGTTGTCGTGCTGCCCGAGATGTTCTCGACTGGCTTCGCCACGCAGCCCGAGGGCATTGCCGAGGAAGACGGTGGCGCGACGCTTCGCTGGATGCAGCGCACAGCCTGCCGCCGCCGGTGTGCCGTGGCGGGGAGCGTTGCCATGTGTTCGCGCGGGACGTACCACAACCGCTTCTATTTCGTCGAGCCGGACGGGACGACAAGTACCTACGACAAGCGGCACCTCTTCTCCTTCGGCGGCGAAGACCGCTGCTTCAAGCCCGGCAGCCGCCGCACGGTGGTGTGCTTCCGCGGTGTCAGGGTTCTGCTTCAGGTGTGCTACGACCTGCGCTTTCCGGTCTTCAGCCGCAACTGCGGGGACTACGACCTTGCGCTCTACGTCGCCAACTGGCCCGAAGCACGCATAGACGTGTGGAAAACACTGTTGCAGGCACGCGCCATCGAGAATCAGTGCTACGTGGCAGGGGTCAACAGGGTGGGGGCAGACGAATACTGCCGCTACTCCGGCGGAAGCATGATTGTCGACCCCTACGGGCGCATAGTGACGCAGTGCAGGGACAACGAGGAAGACGTGGCCACGGCCGTGTTGCGGCTCGAAGCCATGAAGTCGTTCCGCCGTAAGTTCCCCGTGCTCGACGACGCCGACCTCTTCAAGGTGCTTGAGACAAGGATGTAGCTAATGGCTGTAAGTCCACGGTCTGTGGACGTACAGCCACAACTTTGTGGACGTACAACCATAACTCTGTGGACGTACAACCACAGCTCCGTGGACGTACAACCACAAATCTGTGGACGTACAGCCACAGACGGGTGGTTCAAGCGGGGTGTGTGCCCGCGCCGCGTAGCGTCAGAATTTCAGCTTATATTCCAGTCCCAGGAGGTGACGGTCGAAGGTGTAGTCGCCGTCGTCGTCGCGGTGTGTGTCCTGAAACTTATACTGGAGCGACAGCGTGTTCTGCTTGTTGACCTTCCAGTCCATGCCGATGCCGTATCTTACCTTCTTGATGCCCCAGCCGTTGTAAAGCTCCACGTTGGCGAAGGGGCGCAGCGGCGTGCCTGCAATCTTGTACTTCAGCTGCAGACGGCTGCGGAGCAGGCTCTTGCCCTTTCCTTTGTATGTCTTGCTCCTGCCGTCCCAGTCGTCCTGGTCGTAGTCGTAGCGTTCGCTGACGGTCTGCTCGGGGCGGTACGTGTACTGCCACTGCTCGCGGAGCGACAGCGTGAAGCCGCCGCCGAACTCATGCTCGCCCTCCAGCCCGAGGTGGAAGCGGTGGCGCGTGTAGTGTCCGCGCTTGTTCAGCGAGCCGTCGTCGTGGTAGGTATGGTCTTTGTCGAGCAGCAGGTTGTACCCCGCCGAGGCCTTGAGCCAGGGGAGTAGCTTGTACTTGCCGTCCACGCCTATCTTCCAGCGATCTGTCTTAGAGGCGTTGTCGAGAGTACGCAACTCGCCTTCGAGTCCCACGCTCCATTTCTTGTCTATCTTCTTCTCCACTCCCAGGGAGTACCACATTCCGAAATCGCTGCCTTGTGCCATCATTGCCAAAGGCAAGGCCATCATTGCCAGCAAGAGTAAAAGTCGTTGTTTCATGATCTTGATAAGTGTGTTTTGGTTTCTTACAGATTGAATATTATTCGTTTTGATTGTGCTCACTGCACATTTGCCATATCGGCACGCGAGAGCTTCAGCTTCGAGTCTACGGTGTTTGACACGCCGTCCGACAGGTAGTAGACCCTCAGCACAGCCATGTCCTTCAGCATGTCCACGCCTCCAACCTCGATGTGCGTCACCTTCAGTCCGAGGCGGCTCTCGATGTCGGCCGTCAGCTCGTCGCGCCGTTCGGG
>CAVHVD010000090.1:0-1916 GCA_963639425.1 Faecalibacterium prausnitzii | reverse complement strand
GTTCGGGCTTTATCAGTTCGATGCGGTCATACTGCACCAGCTTGCTGGGTTGCGGCTTCAGCTGTCTCTCGCACAGCCAGATGGACAGCACCACGAGTGCGTTGGTGACAAGCAGCTCGCTCAGCGTCACCTCCGAGCCTATGGCATTGACCACCGATAGTGCAACGATGACGAAGAGGTACGTCATCTCGCGCACGGGTATTGCATCCGTGCGGTAGCGCATGATGCTGAAGATGCCGAACAACCCGATGCCGATGCCTATCGATGTCTTTGCCTTCAGGTCTTCGAGCACGAAGATCATGAAGAACACCAGGAAGAAGATGGCCACGGATATGAGCATGAACGTGAAGTAGAAGTCGCGGCGGTGGCTCTTGCTGAAGTACAGCTTGTCTGCGATGAGCCACGTGACGGCCATGCTGATGAGGAAGCGGAGCAGCATGGATGCAAACTGCGTGGAGAAGGAAAAGTCAAATATGTAGTCCATTGTTGTTCATTTTTTCGATTGTGTGTAGTCGCATCTTGAAGCGGTTGACGCGGAGCCCCGCGTTTGTCAGCGCAGAACCGATGCAGTATTTGCTGAAGCCCATAGGCTTGATGCGCAGCTCGCGCAGCAGCGGCAGTATGGGTGACACAGCCTGTCCGTCGCGTTTCAGCTCGATGATGACGATGTTGTCCAGGCTCACGTCCCTGCCTGTCGACAGGTTGTGGAAGCGCAGGCCGCTGTCCACCGTCAGCCGTTCGCTCTTGAGGCGGTTCACCAGCGTCAGGCGGCAGAACCGGTTTTCGATCTGCTCGCGCACCGCTTCCGGACGGTAATGCAGGTACTGACGGACGAAGCCGGCATATCGGCAGAAGTCCTGCGTGCCGTCACCGCCGAAGCCGATGCCGTGCTGCGGATGCAGCGGGTCGAAGCCGTCTATGGCTATGCGCTTCTTTCGTGTGCGGCCGTGGTTGTTCTTGGTCTTCACCTCAAGGAAGTTCAGCCCCGCATCCACATATGAGCGTATGCGCAGCTTCTGACGGTTGGCGTGTCCGTTGTGGTGGGCGGTGAACATACTCATGTCGGGCGTGTCGAAGTAGAGCGTATAGTACGGCATGATGCGTTCGCCACCCGTCTCCTGCACCCTGTAGTCGGCGGCAGCCATGACAAGCAGCCGACGTGCCGTGTCGGCTGTTGTCACGAACTTGGTGTCGGTGCGGTTCATCAGCCTTATCCCGTCCATCTCTTCGAGCGATATAGGGTCAAAGTCGCGCACAATGTCGTCCATCGTCGTCATTGCCATCAGCGTCCGTGGCCTCCGCCGGGTGTGAAGCCTCCGTTCATTCCTCCACCGCCGCCCTGTGAGCTTGAGCCTGTCGACGAGTAGGGCAGGGACAGTGACGACACCGTGGCTGCCGCCGTACCCGCAGAGCTTACGGTGGCTCCGCTCACCAGCCCGTGCCAATCGTTGCCCGTTGCCGTGGCTCCCGTCGACAAGGTGTATGAGCCGCCTTGCGTCAGCTCGGGAGAGGTGATGAAGAAGCTGGTGCTGCTGTTGCCGCCGCTGTAGGAGCGTCCCATCTGCAATGCCAGGATGTTTGCCGAACTGCTGTCGACGGTCAGCCACGTGCCGCTGCTCACGCTGCCGCCGAACATGATTGTGGGTTGCGTGCTCTTGCTCGACGGGACGGAGTTGTTGCCGCCGACGGCCACCAGCGTACCGCCGGTGACTATCACGCTGTAGTTGCTCTCTTCGTTGGCGTCAATGCCGCCTTCGGGCTGCGACGCTCCGTAGGCCACGATGGTGCCGCCCTGTACATAGAGGTTACCGTTAGAGTCCAGCCCGTCATTGCCGCTGCCGTAGGCGTAGACATAGCCGCCTTGTAGGTACATGTGGCTGCCCGAGTTGATGGCATCGTCGTAGGCGTAGGACTCC
>CAVHVD010000089.1:0-28265 GCA_963639425.1 Faecalibacterium prausnitzii | reverse complement strand
AGCGAAATCAGTCCATTGGCATACATTCATCCGGAAGCAAAGATTGGTGAGGGTTGCAAGATAGGCCCCTTCTGCTTCATCGACAGAAACGTTGAGATTGGCGACGACAACACATTGATGAACAATGTGTCGATCCACTACGGTGCACGCATCGGCAACGGCAACACCATATTCCCCGGTGCCAGCATCAGCACCGTGCCCCAAGACCTCAAGTTCCGTGGTGAAGACACCGTGGCCGTCATCGGCGACAACAACAGCATACGCGAGAACGTCACCATCAGCCGTGGCACCGCCGCCAAGGGCAAGACCGTCGTCGGCAGTAACAACCTCTTCATGGAGAATATGCACATTGCCCACGACTGCATCATAGGCAGCGGCACCATCATCGGCAACTCCACAAAATTTGGCGGTGAGGTCGTGGTCGACGACAATGCCATCATCAGTGCCGTGGTGCTCGTACATCAGTTCTGCCACATCGGCGGCTACGTCATGGTACAGGGCGGCTGCCGCTTCAGCAAGGACGTGCCGCCGTTCATCATAGCCGGACGCGAGCCGACGGTCTATTCAGGCATCAACATCGTGGGTCTGCGCCGTCGCAACTTCTCAAACGAACTTATCGAGAACATCCACAACACCTACCGCATAATCTATCAGAGCGGCCTCAACACCACAGAGGCACTGAAGAAGGTGGAGGAGAGCATTGAGATGACCGATGAAATACGATATATTGCGGACTTCATAAAAGGCTCTGCACGTGGTATCATCCCGGGCGGGCGATAGAGATATAAGGAGACAACAGTCATGATTTACAGGTTTACCATCATATCCGACGAGGTCGACGACTTCCTCCGCGAGATACAGATCAGTCCAGAATCGACATTCCTGGATTTCCACAAAGCCATACTCGAGTCTGTGGGCTATGAAGACAACCAGCTCACGTCTTTCTTCGTCTGCGATGACGACTGGAGCAAGGAGGAAGAGATAACGCTTGAGGAGATGGACAGCAATTCAGACATCGACAACTACGTCATGTCCGACACCAGGATTGACGAACTGGTAGAAGACGAGAAGCAGAAGCTCATCTATGTCTTCGACTACATGACCGACCGCTGCTTCTTTGTCCAGCTGTCAGAGATCATCACCGGCAAGGACATCAAGATGCCCCGCTGCACCAGGAAAGAGGGTGTGCCGCCACGCCAGACCATAGACTTCGAGGAGGCCGAGAAGAAGCAGAAGCAGAAAGACCTTGACCTCGGCGAGGACTTCTACGGCGACCAGGGCTACAACGATGACGACATTGACCGCGACAGCTTTGAAGGCTTCGGGGGCGATGCCGACACCACCTACGACAGCAGCGACATCTATTGATGCGCCGTCAGGCCATCCCTCACTCCGTGAAGCGAAACACGCTGATAGCACTTGTAGGACCCACGGGCGTGGGCAAGACCGACCTCAGTCTCGAATTGGCACAACGCTACCGTTGCAGCATTGTCTCAGCCGATTCGAGACAGATTTTTTCAGGCATCAGCATCGGCACGGCGGCACCCACGCCCGAACAGCTGCGACAGGTCAGGCATTATTTCGTACATACGCTGCCGCTCGACGGCTACTACAGTGCCGCACGCTATGCCGACGAGGCACTCTCACTGCTCAGCTCCACCCTGTTCCCCCGAAACCCCGTGGCACTGCTCTCCGGCGGTTCCATGATGTACGTCGACGCCGTGTGCAACGGCATTGACGACATCCCCACCATCACGCCCGACACACGCCTGATGCTACAACGACGCTATGCCGAAGTCGGCATCGACGCTCTGCGTGACGAGCTGCGCCTGCTCGACCCTACCTATTACGCCAAAGCCGACCTCAAGAACCCCAAGCGCATCGTTCACGCTCTGGAAGTGTGCTACCAGACGGGGCGGCCATTCTCATCGTTCCACACCGCCACCAAAGTCGAGCGACCATTCAACATCATCAAGATAGGCCTCAACCGCGAACGCGCAGAGCTGTTCCGGCGCATAAACAGTCGCGTGGACCTCATGATGCAGCAGGGTCTGCTCGACGAAGCACGCCGTGTCTACCCCATGCGACATCTCAACTCACTCAACACCGTGGGCTACAAGGAGCTGTTCGCACACATCAACGGGCTGTACACCCTCGACGAAGCCATCGAGAAGATAAAGAAGAACACCCGCGTCTATGCCAAGAAGCAGCTCACGTGGTTCAGGCGCGACGACGCCATCCGCTGGTTCCATCCCGACGAGCGGGAGCAGATACTCGCCTTCATCGACACCCTGCTGTCTGCCGTGCCCAATACCTGATTGTGGGTATTGCACGTTTCGTCGCAAAATGCCTACCTTTGCGGTTCAGAGACACTTACATCAAAGAACCAACACAGACAAGAGAGAGGGAGGGAAGAGCCATGCAGCACAAGTACAGGGAAACCGATAAGCTTAGCGACCTGATTATCGACAACTACTCCATACTCATGGTGATGAGCCGCTTCGGCATATCACTCGGCTTCGGCGACAAGAACGTCAAGGAGGTGTGCCTAAGCCACGGAGTGGACTACAACACCTTTCTCGCCGTGGCCAACTTCATCAACGAGGGGCAGCAGGTCTACGATGCCGACAACGACAGCGCGGTGTCGCTCAGTGCCCTCATCGACTATCTCAAGAACGCCCACTCCTATTTCCTCGACTTCTCCCTGCCCACGCTGCGCCGCAAGCTCATAGAGGCACTCGACTTCTCCAGCGAGGACAACGTCGGTATGCTCATACTGCGCTTCTTCGACGAATATGCCCGCGAGATACGTCGGCACATGGACTACGAGAACAAGGCCGTCTTCACCTACGTCGAGCAACTAGTGTCCGGATACCCCTCGGACAAGTACAACATCGTCTCCTTCAGCAGCAAGCACAACCGCATCGACGCGAAGCTGAAGGAGCTGAAGAACATCATCATAAAGTACTATCCTGAACAGGGCAACAACAACCTTATGAACTCCGTCCTGTTCGACATCTTCAACTGCGAGCAGGACGTACTGACCCACTGCCAGGTCGAAGACTGTATGTTCGTGCCGATCGTGGCGCGGCTGGAAAGGAAGCTCGGGGATGAACGGCAATAACGTCATAAAGGTCATCATCGCCTCATCGTCGGCCATCGTGCGGAGCGGGCTTGCCACGGTGCTCAAGCGAATATCCGACATACGCATCAACGCCATCGAGGTCAACTCGGCAGAGTCCCTGCGGAGCTACGTCCGTATGCAGATGCCGGACATCATCGTCGTCGACCCGTTCATGGGTGGGTGGTTCGACCTCACGACCTTCAAGCAGGAGACCGGCAAGGACGGCACCACCAGGTACGTGGCACTGCTGTGCAGCGTGGCCGACCCTGCCCAGCTCCGCAGCTACGACGAGACGATTTCCATCTACGACACCTACGATGCCATATCCCAGAAACTCGAACGCCTGCTGAGCCGCGACGACGCAGACAGCGGCGGGGATGAGAAGGAGATGCTGAGCCAGCGTGAGAAGGAAATCATCACCTACGTGGTCAAGGGCTTCACCAACAAGGAGATAGCCGACAAGCTCAGCCTGTCCGTACACACCGTCATCACCCACCGCCGCAACATAGCACGCAAGTTGCAGATACACACACCCTCGGGTCTCACCATCTATGCCATCGTCAACAAGCTCGTCGAGCTGAAGGACATCGAAGGCAAAATCTGAAGACAGACATCACAGCACCCTCGGAGCCGTGTTTATATGCGTACAACAGGGCTGTCTGTGGCTGTACGTCCACAGACAGGCGGCCTGCGGACGTGAAAAAAGAAGACGTTATCACCTGACGATGATAACGTCTTCTCATGACAAAGCCCACGTTTGTCGGGGACTGTGCGGAAATGCCGTCAGAACTCCAGCCAGGCGAGGTGCGGGTTGTGGTCGCTGATGTGGCCGGTCTTTGTCTCCGGATTCTGATAAATCTCGGTCTTCTGCACCGCAATCTGCGGCGTGACGAAGATGAAGTCTATCTTCTCACGGTCGGCAAGCGGCAGGCGGCCGAAGTCATGGAACGTGTACGTCGGCCCTGCGTTGTTGTCCGTCATCTTGTACGCATCCTTCAGCACGAACTCGTTGCCGGTCATCGTCCGATATGCCTCTGCCTGGTCGTTGACGTTGAAGTCACCCGTCACCACTGCCGGCTTGTCGCCCACAATCTCCTTGATGCGGTCGATGATGAGCAGCGCGGCCTCGCGACGTGCCACAACACCCACGTGGTCGAAGTGCGTGTTCACGCCCATGAATATCTTGCCCGTGCCCTTATCCTGAAACTTGGCCCACGAAGCGATGCGCGGACATGCGCCGTCCCAGCCGATGAAGCCTGCGCTGTCGGGATACTGCGACAGCCAGAATGTGTTGCCGTCGAGCACGTCGAACTTGTCCTTGCGGTAGAACAGCGGTGAGTATTCGCCACCCTCCTTGCCGTCGTCGCGGCCGACGCCCACATAGCCGTAGCCGGGCAGTCCGTCGAGAATGTCGACCAACTGGTTGTGCTTGACCTCCTGCATGCCGAAGATGTCGATGCCCTTCTCCTTGATGTAGCGGCACACGGCATCCTTGCGGTATTGCCAGCTGTTGAGACTGTCTGCCGGGGTATCCAGGCGGATGTTGAACGTGGCCCACAGCACCTTCACCGAATCAGCACCAGCAGCAGACGTGCGGCTGCCGTCGCCCTTGAGGTGGCACGAAGCAAGTGCCAACGCACACAGCAGGGCTGTCAGAATTTTCCCTTTCATAGTCAAAGAAATGTTTTTGCGTCCCTCGCCGTGAGGGACTTGGTTATACAAATTGACTGCAATATTCGGCATTTCCGCCGACATAGGCAAATGCACCGTGCTTGCGGCCGCGGGGAGAGCCGCAGACACACGACCCGATATTTGCGATTTCGCTTGCACGCTGTTCGGCATTTTCATATCTTTGCAACGGTATGGTTCGGCAGTGGCTGCTTCGGCGTGGCCGGACGGTTTGTCATTTATCGCCTTTAGAGATTTTTTATGTCATTTGCATTCTATCTGATGGTAGTCGTCTTCGTGTTCGGCTATCTGTGTATCGCCTTGGAGCATCCGTTGAAAACAAACAAGACCGCCACGGCACTCGTCCTGTGCACAGCCATGTGGAGCATCGTGGCCGTGGGCGGCGCAGGAGCCATGACACCGGCGATAGCAGGAACAGCTTCGGACGTGCGCAGCTACATCACCGAGGGGCTTCTGACACATCTCGGAGAGACGGGGGAGATAGTGTTCTTCCTGCTCGGAGCCATGACCATCGTCGAGATTGTCGACCGCTGGGGAGGGTTCCGCATCATCACCGATAAGATTCATGAGACATCGAAAGTAAAACTGCTGTGGATCCTCGGCCTGCTGACGTTCTTCATGTCAGCCGTGCTCGACAACCTGACCACCACCATCGTCATGCTGGCACTGCTCGGCAAGCTCGTCCCCACGCAGAAGGAGCGTTGGTTCTTCGCCGGTATGATTGTGCTGGCCGCCAATGCCGGAGGCGTGTGGTCGCCCATAGGCGACGTCACCACCATCATGCTGTGGATAGCACAGAAAATCAGTGCGGTGAACATCATCATCATGACATTCACCGCAAGCCTCGTCAGCATCGTCGTGCCGTTCATCATCCTCTCGTTCACCATGAAGGGACATGTTGACACAAGCGTGGCCTTGGACTGCACGGACGACAGCCCCGCATCGCGCGTGCCTCACAGCCAGCGCAAGGTCATGCTCATCCTCGGCATCTGCTTCCTGCTGTTCGTGCCGGTGTTCAAGACACTCACGCATCTGGCACCGTACATCGGTATGCTGGGTGGCCTGGGCGTGCTGTGGATAGCGTCGGAGAAGATGCGCCCTAAAGACCCTGCGGATCCCAACCACAACGCCCTGAGCGTGGCGTCCATCATGCGTAATGTGGACTTCAGCAGCATACTGTTCTTCCTCGGCATACTCATGGCCGTCGGGACACTCCAGGCCTGCGGACACCTCACGATGATGGCGACCAACCTCGACCAGATAAGCCTGGCGGAACCGAGCAAGTACTTCATGATAGACATCATCATCGGCGTCCTCTCTTCTGTGGTCGACAATGTGCCTTTGGTCGCTGCCTCAATGGGGATGTACGACTTCCCGATAGACCACTACTTCTGGGAACTGCTGGCATACTGCGCCGGTACTGGCGGCAGCATGCTCATCATCGGCTCGGCAGCAGGCGTTGCAGCGATGGGCATAGAGAAAATCGACTTCATCTGGTATCTGAAGCACATCTCATGGATCGCCCTCGTGGGCTATCTCGCCGGTGCAGCCGTGTACATCATGCAGTACTACCTGCTGCGCGGATGACGGCAGTGAGGGATGCCGCCTACTTGAACTGAAGCAGACGGCTCACATATTTCCCGATGATGTCAAACTCGATGTTCACCACCGACCCTGTGGTGATGTTGTGGAAGTTCGTGTGCTCGTAGGTATAGGGGATTATAGCCACCTTGAACGTATCATCGGTCGGGCTGACCACGGTAAGGCTAACACCGTTCACCGTCACCGACCCCTTGTCCACCGTCATGTAGCCACGACGTGCCATCTCCTTGTCAAACGGGTACTTGAACGTGAAGTAATGGCTTCCACCGGCATCTTCCACACCTTGGCAGACGGCAGTACCGTCGACATGCCCCTGCACGATGTGTCCGTCCAGACGTGCGTTCAGCTGCATGCTGCGCTCCACGTTCACCTCATCGCCAATCTTCAGCAACCCCAGGTTTGAGCGGTCGAGTGTCTCCTTCATGGCTGTCACGGTGTAGGTGTCGGCCGTCTTCCTGACCACGGTCAGGCACACGCCGTTGTGCGACACGCTCTGGTCTATCCCTAACTCGCCGACAAAGGGACAGCCAAACGTGAAGTCGATATTCTCCCTGTCTCTCTCCATGCCTTTAAGGACGGCACATCCTTCTACGATTCCTGAAAACATATAAATCCTTCGTTTATTGATTACACTGCGCAAAGTTAGTGAAAACTTGTTGCACCACACAGACACCCTCTCCCGCGGAGCGTAGCAACGATGCCCAACGTTAGGGTGAATGAATGCCCATCGTTGGCACCTAACGTTGCCCAAGCTTAGGATGCAAGGATGCCCAACGTTAGGGTGCAACGATGCCCAACGTTAGGGTGCAACGATGCCCAACGTTAGGGTGCTTCTTGTTCAAGCACGAGTTCAGTAGAAAAAAGCTGTGTATATCCTGTACTCCGGAGAGGCTGACACGCCACAGGACATGAGAAATCCGTGGACGTATAGATACCATCTGCAACCGCACGACAGTACATCTATACCCCCTGACTGTCAGGTGAGCCCATGTGCATACCCATGCACATACCCCATAAAAAACAAAAATGGAGCTTTTCACAAAGCCCCATTTTTTCAGTTTTCAATAGGTATTAGTTTTTTAAGGTAAAAAGATTGTTTCCATGATAACGATGCAAATAAACGTCATTTAATAATGCTGTCCAAAATAAAAAATATGTTAGATAACATGTTTTCAAAGTTTCCACATCTTGATGTGCGAAAGACCGCTCGGACAGCCCCGTTTATGTCCATCGGGGCTAAAGTTACGCCTTCCCTCCGAAACGACAAAGCTTTTCCTTAACAAAAATTTCTAAACTCATGTCAAAGACACATCATCAGCAACGCGCCAATCCCTGAAACAACACGGCAGGTAATCCCGGGGGAACGGACGTGTCTGCCGGTCATTGTCTGCTATTCCCGAAGGCAGACAATGACCGGCAGGAAGATTTGCAACGGGTTAGGAGTTCTACAAGAAAGCCAAGCAAGGGCTTTACTTGTAGGCGGTGGCGAGCATCAGAGAGCGACGCTCCCGATGCCCTTCATGTCGAGAGACACCTGCACGCCGAGAGCGTTGAACACTCTCATCATGGAAGCAAGCGTGATGCTCTTGCCACTCTCCAATCTACAGACCTGCGCACGATGCACTCCCAGCCTCTCACCAAGTTCTGTTTGGGTGAGGTTCTTTGCTTCCCTCGCCTGTTTGATGGCCTCGCCTACACGATAAGCGTGAAGCTCGGCAGCCAGCTTCCGTTCGTAGTCATCGCGTTCAGGCGTTCCAACCGGTCCGAAGACCTTGTCTTTAGCTTCCTGCAGTGTTGTCAGTTTCATATCTTCTATATCATTTAGATTCATAATACTTTGCTCGCAACTGCTCCGCCCTCTGTATTTCCTTGGACGGCACTTTCCATGTCTTCTTGACAAAGCCATGAGTGGCAACCACCAACCGCCTCTCCTGCTCATCCCAAAATGCCAACAGCCGGTATTGCAAACCATCGTAGAGAGTGCGGAACTCCCACAGATCAGATCCTCCATCCAACTTCTTGAACAGTTCACTGCTACTGAAACCATTCGAAACTTTGTCGGCATTGTAGTAAATCTTCTTCTGTGCATCCATCGGGAGAGAGTCTATAAACTCCATCGCCTCGTCCATATAGACGACTTCAAACTGATTGCCTTGTATCATATGTTGTCCGCTTCTGTGCGCAAAGGTACGTAGAGTTTACCAAATGCGCAACAAGAAGGTTCGCTGTTTGGGCTAAATTCGTAGATGATTGGAGGTATTCGTGTACCAATATTTGCCGCAAACACATGCGGGGCATATACGTAAGAGGAGCGGATGCGCACAAGGCTCATCCGCTCCTCGAAGGAAAAATGATAATATCAATCTGCCAACAGAAGTCGGCAAGTTGTATGTGTTATCTGCTACCGCCGGCCCACCAAACGTTCTCGGTATAGACATACTGTCCGTTGCCGAATGCCTCCTGCACGTTCGGGTTGGTAGTAGTATCGTCACTGCCGTAGCCATAGCGCAGTGGGAACTTGCCCTCTGCATTCTTCGGGTTTGCCAGCTCTACGAAGCTCTCGCCGAGAGCCATCATGCGACGGATGTCGTTGTATGTCTCAAGCGACTCACCACCGGCATTGTACATGTCAAGATACTTCTGAACCATGACCTCCTTCAGCAGTGTCTGCCCGCTCAGAGGAGCGATGACACGGTTGTAGTATGCCTCGGCATCAGCATCGGTCAGAGGAACGTTCTCGCCCGTGAAGTACAGACCGCCATCACCGTTGATAGCTGCGTCAACACCCTCTTCAACCGAGGCGAAGGCAGACTTCGTAGCATTCAGCACAGCAGCCTTTGCCTCATCTTCCTGCCCCAGGCGAATGAGGGCTTCGGCCTTCAGCATCTGCGTCTCATGATAGCTCTGAAGATATGTGCTGGCTGTTTGAGCTAAGGAATAAGCACTGTAAGCATACATCCACTGCACCTCACCATAGGAGAGCAAGCCATTGTCGACAAGCGGGCAAGTGCCGTCTGTCAGCCACTCGCTGTCCGATGGGATGTTCTGAGAATAAGGAGCGAAGATGATGCGGTCGATACGCGGATCCTGACGAGCCACCATCTTGTCATACAGGCTCTTGCTGAAGCCCCAGTAGTCACGGCTGTACTGCAAGTCGAACTGCGGGTTCCAGTTGTTGCTGTCATAGACATTGAACGCAGCCTGATCGTCGGCACTTGCAAAAGACTTGTCCACGTTCTCGACAATCTGCCGATAGACGCTGTTCTTGTCGCTTGCACGGTAGATGGTGTGCATCAGGAAGCGTGCCTTCAGTCCGTAGGCGAACTTCAGCCACTTGGTGTTGTCGCCATTGTAGAGGAAGTCATAGCTGCCGAGACCGGAATTGGAACCGGCTGCCGTGAGGTCTGTTATGGCAGCATCGATGGTTGTCATTATGGTCTGATAGATGCTCTCCTGCGTGTCCATCTCGGGGTTCAGGTTCTTCGTGCCCTGGAGTGCCTGCGAGAACGGTGCGTCTCCGAAGAGGTCTGTCAGTATTGCCGCATTATATGCGTACATCACCTCGGCAATGCCGCGCAGACTCTTGTCGCCGGCATCCACGCCCTCGGCATCGTCTGCGGTCTTGTCCATCACGGTCTTTGCGTTGCGCAGAGATGTGTAGACAGAACCCCACGCGTTGTTGAACGTGGACGACACGTTCCACTCGCTTGCACGTGTCTCGGCTCTGGCGAGCTGGTTGAACACACCGCCCTCATGCTCCACAGCAATCATTGCGTATGTATTGAAATCGCCGCCAGAAACATTGATTGCGGTCTTTGTGATAAGTTCGGGGATGATGAACTTGGCCTCAACGTCGGTGGCATGGTTCATGTCCTTGTTGACCTTGTCGAGCACATCCTCAGAGCAGGAGCTCAAGCTCATGGAGAGTGCCGCAAATGCGCTTAATGTCGTGTATAATATCTTTTTCATGTTCTGTAGTTCTGTGTTAGTTAGAAGTTAACCGTGCAACCCAAACCGAACTGGCTCGAAGCCGGCAGAGAGAAACGCTCGAAGCCACCCGACATATTGCCGGTGCCCTGAGAAGCCTCGGGGTCGAAGCCCTTCACTGAAGAGTACAGCAGGATGTTGCGTGCAAACGCGCTCACCGTCAGGCCTATCTGCGGTGTGTTCAGCACGGGATAGCTCAACGAGACCTCACGCAACTTCAGGTATGACGACTTGTGGATGAACGACTCCGAGATGTCGTTCAGTGCGCTGAAGTAGCTGAACGCATTCTCGCCGCTGATATAGATGTCGTTAGGAGAGTATGTGCCGTCGGCGTTCTGCTTCACAGCGGGAAGCTCGAAGAGGAACTTATCCATGCTGCGTAAGTCACCGGAACGCTTGCTCGAACCGTAGTAGTCCATCATCGTGTACGTACCGTAGTACATGTCGCCACCCTTCTTCCAGTCGAGTGTTGCGCTGAGGCGGAACTTATACAGCTCGATGGTCGTGTTGAAGCCCATCTGGAAGTCCGGAGACACAGTGCCGATGACCTTCTCCTCGCCGGTCTGCGGCAGACCGTTGGCATCGACCACGATGTCGCCGTTCTCGTTGCGCAGATAGCTTGTACCATAGATGACCGGATACTTGTAGCCGATGCCGGCACGCACCTGCGGCTCAACGAAACCGCCGAGGTAGATGCTGTTGACACCCTCAGCCAACTCGTCGACGTAGTTGTCTATCTTGGTGAAGTTGACGGACACGTCCCACTTGAAATTCTTTGTGTCAAACGGCTTCACGCCGAGTGTGAACTCATGGGCGTTGGTATGGATCTTACCGCCGTTGGTCATGAACGAGCTGTAGCCCGTGGAGCCTGCCAATGGAACAGAGAATATCTGATCCTTGACATTCTGACGCGAGTAGGTGTACTCGAAGGTGATCAGACCGTTGAAGAAGCCGAGGTCGATACCGCCCTCATAGGAGACGGTGTTCTGCGGCTTCAGGTTGGGATCATAGATGGTAGAAGACGGCGTGTATGCCGTGATGCTGTTATACGGATACATGAACGGTGTGCCGCTGGAGAAGCCGCCGCCGTAGGACGGAGTGGTGTAGTATGAAGGACGGTACGTACCTGCCATACCTACTTCTGCGTATGAACCACGCAACTTACCGTAGGTCAGCACATCGTTCTTCAGAGGCTCCAGCTCCGTGAAGATGAAGCCGAGAGATACCGAAGGATAGAAGAACGCGCGGTTGCCGCGAGGCATGCTCGACACGCGATCCTGACGGCCTGTCACGTTCAGGAAGAGCATGTTCTTCCAGTCAACGTTCAGGTTTGCAAAGTTACCTATCGTGCGGTCGTTATACTTAGACTCATAAGCGGAATATGACGACGCGTTGTTCATGTGGTTCCAGCCTGCAAAGTTGAAGTTCAGACCATACTCCTCACGGTAGGTGGTGTGTGAGTTCACGATTTCATTACCCACGAGGACATTCAGGTGGAGATCCGGATTGATGTTCCAGTCGAACGAAGCGGTGAACAGCGAGTTCAGCTCGTTTATGGTGGCAACATTGTTGTCAATACTGCCCTGCTTGCCCGTGTGGCCGTAGCCGAACATATCGGTATATGTCGTGGTGTAGGCATCCTCGCCGAGCTGATACTTGGCATCGACCTTCATGTCCTCGCCGATGGGCAGCTCGAAGCGCAGATATGCGTTGCCGAAGAAACGCTGTGACTTCTCCGTGAACTTGTTGTTCTCTACAGCCCAATACGGGTTGTCAAACGTCAGCGTGCGGAAATGCACCTGTGTGTAGAGGTCACCGGCAGCATGGCTCGGGATGCCCTTCATGTCGTAGCTGGGGGGCGCACCTGCAAGTGTTGCCATGAGGCCGTCGTTACCTCCCGACTGCTTCTTGACCTTGGATGCCACGAAGTTGCCGCTGAAGCCTGTGGAGAAGAGGCGGTTGATCTGGAGCGAGCCGTTCATCTTGGCGTTGTAACGCTCCATGCCGGTGTTCTTGACGATACCGTCCTGATTGGTGTTACCCAAAGAGAACGAGTAGTTGCCACGTCCGAGGTTCTGCGCGATGCTGATGTTGTTTGTCCATGCAACACCTGTCTCGAAGAAGTCCTTCATGTTGTTGTATGTCGCCGGTGTGGTCCATCCTGCCTCAGCATCACCGAAGGCCGTGGCACGCTTGGGATTGTAGTACTGTCCCTGATGTATGCCATACTGCTTAGTGAAGCTGTTGTCCGTGTTGCCGCCGTATGTAGCGTCGTTGGGGAGTTCCGAGATCTTGGGACCCCACGCATAAGAGGCATTGGGATTGAACTTCCCGTTGACACCCTGTGCATACTCCGTCTGTATCTCAGGATAAGTAGAGATCTTGGAGGCGGTCACATTGGTGGTGAAGGTTATCTGCGGTTTGCCCTTGTTCGCGCTCTTGCCGCTCTTGGTGGTGATGATGATGACACCGTTCGACGCACGCATACCGTAGAGGGCAGACGCTGCCTGACCTTTCAGGATGTTGATGCTCTCGATGTCGTTGGGGTCGATGTCAAGAGAACGGTTGGCATAGTCAGAACCGGAGATATTGGAACTCATGCCACTCGAACCTGTGTTGACAGGCATACCGTCGACAACATAAAGAGGGGTGTTGTCGCCACTGAACGAACGCACGCCACGGATGGTGATCTGCGAAGAGGCACCAGGCATACCGGACGAAGCGGTGATGTTCAGACCGGATACCTTACCGGACATTGCACCGGCCAGGTCTGTCGCCATACCTTGCGTCAGCTCTTCAGCCTTGATGTCCTGCATGGTGTAGCCGAGGGTGCGCTTGTCGCGCGAGATACCCATGGCTGTAACTACGACCTCATCGAGCATCTCCGTGTCCGCAGAGAGCTTCACATTGACCTCTGCGGATATTGGCACTTCCTGTGCCACCATTCCGATGAATGAGACGACAAGTGTCGTGGCATTGCTCGGAACATTGTTTATCTCAAACAGACCGTCAACATCGGTGATGGTGCCGACAGTTGTCCCTTTGACCAAGACAGACGCACCGACTACGGGGTAGCCGTCGTCTGCGGAAGTAACACTTCCCTTTACCTTGCTGACCTGGGCATTAGCTACCCCCCCCACTACGAGCAGGCAGGTCAACAAAAGCATCAATTTCCTTCTAATCATACTTCTTACGTTTTGTTTAACTAAAATACTCTTATCCTTATCAATATTTATTCTTCCACAAGCATATTGCATGACTGAATATGCAGCACTTCTGTTAAAATGCTGCAAAGGTATTAAAAATAATCAAACTGAAAGCTTTTGGAGACGACTTATTTCATATTCGTGACATAAAACACCGGTTTCACTTCTTATTGATACATATCGTCACGCCATAGCCTCTGTAACACTGCACAACAAGACCGAAATGTTACAGAATGTTACAGCCCATATCCATACATCCCCGCCACAGACATTCCTAATCGAAAACTCCGTCACACTGTGACACTTTTTTCGATTAGGAATTGACGGAATGAAGAATGACATCTATCTTTGTAATCGAAAACTACGTCACAGTGTGACACTTTTTTCGATTAGGAATGAATAGTATTGAACGAGGGAAATACCTGAATGAGCTTATCTCGCTACAAAACAACGGGATGATCAAGATTGTGACGGGAATGCGCAGATGCGGCAAATCCTACCTACTTTTTGAAATATTCACTTCGTATCTCGAAGCCGGCGGCACACCGGCAGACCACATAATAAAGGTGGATTTGGAAGACTATAAGAGCCGTGACATGAGAAATCCCGATAACCTTTATGCTTTTGTGGAAAGCCGCATCACGGATAGCGGGATGTATTATATCCTGATAGACGAGGTTCAGATGCTAACCGATTTCGAAGACGTACTGAACGGATTCCTAAAAATGCGTAATGTGGATGTCTATGTGACCGGCAGTAATGCGAAATTTCTGTCCAAGGACATCATTACAGAGTTTCGTGGACGCGGTTTTGAGGTGAAGATGTATCCTCTGAGCTTCAAGGAGTATATGTCAGCCTATCCCGGTACAATGCAAGCGGGTCTCAACGAATACATGCTATATGGCGGACTACCACAAATATTATCATATAAGACCGAGGAGCAGAAAGTACGCTTCCTGAAAACGCTGTTTGACGAGACCTACATCAAGGACATAAAGGATCGCTACGACATACGCAAGGACGATGACCTGGAGGAGCTGATCAACATCATGGCTTCCGGCATCGGTGCCCTGACCAACCCCAACAAACTGGCAAATACGTTTCGAAGCGAAAAGAAATCTGCTACATCCTACGACACGGTCAAGAACTATATCGACTACCTCTGTGACTCGTTTTTGATAGAAAAGTCCACGCGCTACGACATAAAAGGGAAACGGTATATCAACTCTCCATACAAATATTATTTCATGGATTTGGGATTGCGCAACGCACGAATCAACTTCAGGCAAACGGAGAAAAGCCATTTGATGGAGAACTTGATCTACAACGAATTGAGAATACGCGGATTCAATGTAGACGTGGGGGTTGTCCCTATCGCGATTAGAGATGAGAGCGGAAAGCAACAACGTTCCAGTCTTGAGGTGGACTTCGTCTGCAATCTTGGAAGTCAACGTTACTATATACAATCAGCCTACCGTATAGAGTCTGACGAAAAGAGAAAACAAGAGCGTGCGTCCCTGCTCAAGGTGGACGATTCATTCAAGAAGATCATCATCACAGGAGAGGAAAGCCCTGTCACCAGAGATGAGGCCGGTATCACAGCCATAGGCATTTATGATTTCCTGTTGAAAGACAACTCGTTGGAACTGTAAGTCAAATCAGCAGGCAGTCACTGTCCATGTGACCGATGACAGCCACGGAATCCGCATGTTTCCAACGATATATATTCGTGGGGGTCAAGGATATATATCGTTAGGGGTCATAGTTATATATCGTTACACCCTAATCATATATAACTATGACCCCCACAGTTATATATCGTTAGAAGCTACAATTATATAGGTATGGTTGGGCGGGGTGTGGATGTACGTTCACTGACTTGCGGTTGTACGTTCACGGGTCTCCATATCCTGTGGTATGTGCAGTATCGGGCGTGCGCCACGCACCCTCGGAGAGGTACACATACCATTGACTATGTCTGTCAAGTGTCATGTCAAACGGCGTGGTCAGTAGTACTTACTTGCCGACGCAAGATATACTTACTTTGCCATCGAAGTATATCTTACTTTGCGAAGTAAGTATATCTTCTCTGAGAGGGAGACACACCACAGAAAAGGCATAACGAAAGCCGGCGGATGCGTTTAACACGCATCCGCCGGCGGCTTAGTCTAAATCAAGACCCTACTGCAATCAATAGTTGCTTGTGCAGAGGGAGTTGTAGTCGGTCTCGTGCTGCGGAATCTCATACACCCACTCGGATGCATCCTTCTCGATGAAGCCGCAGACAGACGCATCTGACAGAGAGTCACGGATAATTCTTCCGTTAAGACGCTTGAGGTCGAACATGCGCTGTCCCTCACCCCACAGCTCGATGCGGCGGCTGTTCATGATCTCCGTGATGAACTCATCACCGGTCTTCGTGCTGGTGGTGTACTGCGGGTCACGTGTCTTCTGGAACTTGGTGAATACTTCCTTCGCCTGTGCTTCCTTTCCTGCACGGGCATAGCCCTCGGCAGCAATCAGATACATCTCTGCTATACGGATGAATGCCACGTCGCACACAGCGTTGGATGTGGAGCGTGCCGTGAACTTGAAATTCTGATACGGATACTTAGCAAAGGTGCTTGCGGGCTTGGCCTTTTTGCCTGTGGGATCCCACCATGCACGGCGGATGTCGGTGCTCGACATTGTCTCATACAGTTCTTTGTTGACGCAAGGGCTGTAGGCACGCACTGCCGACGAGTTGAAGTTCCACGACATATATGCCATGAACGAGTAGAAGTAGACGGTCTTGTCGTCGGGTGTCATGGCGGCATACATAGCCTCCTTGGTGTCGCTCGTTATGTCTGCAAAGCCGCACAGCAGCTGGTCGCCTTCCATCAGAGCCTTGCCGTCTGCCTCTGCGAGTGCGATGGCCTTCTCGGCATTGGATGCAGCGTTGGCATACTCACCCTTGGTCAGAGCCACGCGGGCTTTCCATGCCCATACCGTAGCCTCGTCGAAGTGGTTGACATCGTTCACGGTCTTGCCCTGAAGCAATGTCTGAGCCTCATTGAGATCCTGCTCTATCAGCTTGTAGGTATTCTCGACAGACTCACGTGCCTGCTCCTTGATTTCAGAAGACGTGCGGTAGATCACACCATCCTGTGTGTTCGCTCCGCCCGGGACATAACGCTCGGCATACTGCTGCACGAGGTCGTAGTGTGCAAAGGCACGGAAGACAAGAGCCTCTCCCTTGATCTGATCATACAGTGTCTGACCGGCCTCATCCAAAGAAGCCCTGTCAAGCTTCTCAAGAGCTTCAAGAATCTTGTTGGCGTTCAGAATCCACTGATAGTAAACACGGTAGTAGCTGTAGTTGTAGCCGCTGGACTCCGACTTCACGTATGACCATGTGGCCATGCGCGTGTACCAGTTGCCGGTGGCATGCGTCGTAATGTCATCTGCCTGCCAGTCGCGGCTGAACATGAAGCCCGGCAGACCGCCGAGGCACTGATAGCCCGTCTCCTGCGACACCATCTCTTTGTGGATGCCGTTCAGGGCAAGGTATATATTGTCTACCGATGAACTGATTGTCACATCGCTCACAGAGCCTGTGGGGGTCAAATCCATGTAGCTGTCGGAGCAGCCGGTGACGGCCACTGAAGCAAGAGCCGCAAGGCCTAAGGTAATATTCTTAATCAATCTCATAATTCTTAGTCTCCACATTAAAATCCAACATTCAAACCGAAGGTGAAGTTACGGCTCGGCATGTACTCGTTGTAGGTCAAGCCGCTGAAGTTTGCCATCGGGTTCAAGCCCTGGCGTGCCTTGAGCATGAACACGTTCTCGCATGTGAAGTTCAGACGTGCATTCTTGACGTTCACCTTGCTGAGCACCGACTTCGGCAACTGCCATGACAGGTTGATGGTACGCAGGTTCAGGTAGTCCGAGCTTGTTAGCCAACGTGTAGAGTACGACTGCGTCCAGCTCGTGTTGGTCGTGCTTGTTGCATCCAGACGGGGAACATCCGTAACATCGCCGGCCTGCTTCCATGCCTTTGACAGGTCGGAGGAGAGGGAGTTACCATAACGCTGGTTGCTCATCAGCGAAGCATACTGCGAGTCGAGTATCTTGCCACCCAACTGATAAGAGAACGTTGCAGACAGCGTCAAGTCCTTCCATCCGAGGTTGAAGTTGAAACCGCCATAGACCTTGGGGATGGATGCGCCGCTGTAATCCTTCTTGGCGTAGGTATAGTCCTCGGTAACGGTCTTGCCGTCATACGTGTATGTAGCACCCTGGAACTTGGTGAGCGACGACGCACTTATCTCGCCAGCTGCGACAGCAGCCTCGTTGTAGTGGTCGGTGTCTGCCAGGTACATACCGCTTCCGTTCTCGGAGTTCACGCCCTGCCACTGGTAGAGCCAGAACTCATAGATGGACTTGCCCTCCATCCACTTCTTGGAGCCGGAGACGTAGCCTTCCTTCATGTCGGCAGGCAGCTTGATGAGCTTGTTCTTTATGAATGTGGCGTTGGCACCTACGGACAGTCTCCAATCCTTTGTCTGGAACACGTTGTAGTCGAGGTTGATTTCCACGCCGGAGTTGCGCACCTTACCGATGTTCTGGATGATGCTCGATACGCCCTGCGAGTAAGCCTGCGCCACGTCGAAGAGCAAGTCCTTGGAGTCCTTGCGGAACCACTCGATAGAACCCGTCAGCTTGTTGTCCCACAGGCCGAACTCAAGACCCAAGTCGGTAGACACCTGTGTCTCCCACTTCAGGTTGGGGTTGGCGATGGTCTTGAAGTAAGCTCCGGCCTCTGTACCATTGGTGTAGCCCAGTCCGTAGAGTGTCTGGTAAGGATAGTAGTCAGAGTTGCCGTCGCTGTCGAGGATGTGGTCGTTACCGGTCTCACCATAGGAAGCGCGGAGCTTCAGGTTGCTGACCCATGTGATGTCCTTCATCCACGGCTCCTGCGTGATGCGCCAGCTCAAGCCGAACGACCAGAAGTTACCCCAGCGGTTGTCCTTGGCAAAGCGTGACGAACCGTCGTGACGGTATGACAGCGATGCGTAGTAGCGATCTTCATAGTCGTAGTTCACACGTCCGAAGTAACCTTCCTTGCGGTATGTCTGAGTGTATGACGACAACGAGCTGATGCTGGTGAAGTTACCAAAGTCGTTCACACCGTGGATGGTCTCACCGACTTTCATTGCGCGGAAGTACTCATATTTATAGCTGTAGTTCTCATGACCCAAAGTAACGTCGAGGCCGTGCTTACCGAAGGTCTTGTTGTACTGTGCAATCTGGTTGAATGTCTGTGAGAGCGTGCGGTTAGCAGCAATCGACAGACGTCCCGGTCCTGCTGTACCGTCGCCGACATAGGGGTTCTCGTATGTCTTGGCACGATAGTCGAGGTTGTTGATGGAGTAGTTGGCCGTCAGCGACAGACCTTCGATCGGAGTGATGGTGATATATGCCTTCCCACTCTCGTTCATGCGGTGGTAGTCGCGGCTGTTCCACAGCTGCTCTGCCAGACCGTCACGGCCTACGTATGTACCAATCAGACGGTTGGCATAGTCATACTGATAGTCGTCAGGATTGGTGGTTGCCTTACCGCTTGCATCGGCATACGCGCCGTCAACAGTGTGGGCATGAACCGGATAGTAAGGAGCCATGGTACGTGTGAACATCTGGATGTTCGAGTAGGAGCTTGAGCTGCTCGCCGTGGCACTTGATGTTGCGGACTGCGTGCGTGTGAAACCGAGGTTCAAACCTGTCTTCAGCCACTTGGTAGCCTGCAGGTTGTAGTTCAGACGACCGGTGTAACGCTCGAAGTCGGTGTTCTGCATGTAACCGTTCTCGCTCAGATAGCCCACAGAAGCGTAGGTATCGCTCTTGTCGGTCTTGGTGTTGAAGCTCAAGTTGTACTCCTGACGGTAGCCTGTGCCGTAGGATGCCTTCTCGAAGTCCATATCGTCGGCATACTTGAGACCGGTGATGGACGGATTCAGGACACCTGCTGTCGTGACAATCTGATCAGCAGAAACACCTGTGTAAGGGTTATATCTCTCCTCAAGTCCCTTGCTGGCAAGTAGGGTCATGAGGTTCTTGCTGGCATAAGCACTGGCAGTTGCAGCATCGTCGCCTGCGCTCAGGCGCATGCCGTTGATCATGCCCCATGTCGTGACCATATAGTCATCGACACCCATGCGTGAGTAGTCGGCATAGGCACGGTTGTTCCATCCCTGCGTGATGCTGAGGTTCACACTTGAGCCGCCGCTTGCGTTGCCGCTCTTGGTGGTGATAAGCACGACACCGTTGCCGGCCGATGAGCCGTAGAGTGATGTAGAAGCTGCATCCTTGAGGATGGTCATGCTCTCGATGTCGTTGGGGTTGATGTCGCTGATGTTACCATTGTAGACTGCGCCATCGACGACATACAGAGGAGCTGACGAAGCGTTGACAGAACCGAAGCCGCGTACACGGATTGATGCACCCTCACCGGGCTGACCTGTTGCTGATGTCACCTGCACACCGGAGGTGTTTCCCTCAAGAGCGTTCACCACATTTGATATTGAACGCTTCTCCAGTGTCTGCGCACCCACTGTGGAAGCAGAGCCGGTGAATGAAGACTTCTTTGCTGTACCATAGGCAACGACGATGACCTCATCGACGAGCTGTGCATCCGACTGGAGCACGACATTCACCGTCGCTGCGACAGGCACTTCCTGTGTCTGCATTCCGATGAACGACACAACCAGCGTTGTGGCATTGGCGGGAACGTTGGTGATGGTGAAGTTACCATCGATGTCGGTAATTGAGCCGACGGTTGTTCCTTTCACTAAGACGGAAGCACCCGTAACAGGACTTCCATCCTCAGCAGAAGTGACATTACCCGTTATCCTGGAGACCTGAGCATTAATTGCCCCCCCCAATACGAACAGGAATGTCAACAAAAGCATCATTTTCCTTCTAATCATACTTCTAACGTTTTTGTTAAACATGTTATTTATCACAAAAATTCAATTCCTCGATCCTAACAATGCGCATACGGCACGCACATGTTAATAGACCGCAAAGATATTAAAAAGGATTAACCCACGCTCAATATGAAACAAATATTTTCATTTTCGTTACAGAAGTGCCATTTGTCCCTCAATTTCGTCCGCGTTTGCAACTAAGCACATACACCTTATATTATATATAGACAGAATTGCTACCTTTGCGCCACCATTGCAAAACCCATGGACAACAAGAGCAGCATAATATTCGAACGCAACAGCGTGGAGTTCGTCACCGTGGCGGCAGAGCTGTGCAACTTCCTTGAGGAAGCCGAGGGCATGCCGCGTGCACGCTTTGTGGATACGGTGATGAAGATTCTGCCACTGCTGTATGTCAAGGCTCTGCTTCTGCCCGACGACATCGGACGCCTGGGCTTCGACGAGCCGGAGAGCTATGTCACCGAAGAGGTCTATGAAAGCATGCGGTCGACATTGGCAGGCATCATGTCTGACCGCGACGACTACCTCGACGTGTTTGTCGAGGACATGAAGTACAGCGACCAGCCTGTGACATGCCATATATCCGAGGACATCGCCGACATCTATCAGGACATAAAGAACTTCGTATTCGTGTTCAAGCAAGGACTGAACCAGACAATGAACGATGCCTTGGCCATCTGCCGCGACAACTTCGCACAGTATTGGGGACAGAAGCTCGTCAACACGCTGCGTGCGCTGCATGAGGTTCGATTTCAAACAGACGTGGAATGATTGTCATAAAGAGCAAGATAGAGAAAGAGGAGATAAACGGCATGCCGCGTCAGGAATGTGCTGTGGACATCACCGTCGTGGATACGCCGCAAGACACAGAGAAGGCCGTCCGCTTCCTGAAAGACCATGACACGCTGGGCATCGACAGCGAGACACGTCCATCGTTCCGGCGTGGCGACATACACAAGGTGGCATTGCTACAAGTGTCGACCGACGACCGTTGCTTCCTGTTCCGGCTGAACAAGACGGGACTGACATTGCCGCTGATAGAGCTGCTCGAGAGCAGCCGCATACGCAAGGTCGGCCTGTCGCTGAAGGACGACTATCACGCCCTGCACCAGCGTGCACCATTCACCCCCGCCAACACCGTGGAGCTGCAGGACGTGGTGCGACAGTTCGGCATACAGGACATGAGCCTTCAGAAGATATATGCCAACCTGTTCGGCAAGAAGATTTCGAAGGCACAACGGCTGTCCAACTGGGAAGCCGACAGCCTGACCATTCCGCAACAGGAATATGCGGCAATAGATGCGTGGTCGTGCCTGAAGATCTACGAGAAGCTGGAGGAGCTGCGACAGACCGGCGACTTCATGATAAACCGCTGTGCAGAGTGAATATCGGACAGTCACGGATTGGTCGACACAACTTCTACAAATAAAGCTATACACATATTGGCTGTAAGTTACTTAAATGGTTAACTTTGCAAGCACATGAGTAACGAAAAGAAGATACGGACAATCCGATTCCATAAGAGTTATTTCCTGGATTTCTACGTGGCACAGCCCGAGGATGTCCGAAGGAAGATAGGCTATTCGATGACTATGGTCGAGACGCAATGGGTTGTTCCAGCAAAGTTCTTTCGGCTCATAAAAGATTCGGATGGCATCTATGAGATAAGGACTGAATATGGCGGAAACATCTACCGCATACTGTGCTGTCTTGACAAAGGTTCGGTTGTTGTTCTGTTTCAGGGATTCCAAAAGAAAACTCAGAAGACTCCAGCAAAAGAGATAAAGATGGCCGAAAGGCTGAAGAAAGAGTATTTTGAAGACAAAGAGGACAAATGATATGGATGAAAAGAAAAGGAGTGCAATACTGAACAGCAAGACGTTTGAAGACTTGCTCAACGCAGAATACGGCAAAGTCGGTACACCGGAACGCGACAGGTTTGATGATGATGCACAGACTTTCTGCCTTGCCGAATGTCTGAAAGACGAGCGGAAGAAGGCCGGTCTGACACAGGAGCAGCTGGCAGAACGCATAGGCACCAAGAAAAGCTATATTTCCAAATTGGAGAATGGACATGCCGATGTCCAGCTATCTACGCTTTTTCGTATATTCAACGGATTGGGAAAACGTATCGCCGTAACAGTGCTATGATACAAATCCCTCTTCCATCGTTCCATGGTTCACAAGAGGGAAAGACTGAAGAACAATGAAGACAAGCAAGATAATACTGAAGCCCGGTAAGGAAGAATCGCTCAAGCGTTTTCATCCGTGGATATTCTCGGGAGCCATAAGTCGTGTCGAGGGCAAGCCGGAAGAGGGCGACATCGTGGATGTGCATACGTCGGACGGCACGTTTGCCGCACGCGGGCACTTCCAAATAGGGAGCATAGCCGTGCGTGTGCTTACGTTCGCCAAGGATGAAGACATAGACCATAGCTTTTGGACGGCACGGCTACAGGAAGCCTATGCCAAACGCCGTGCCTTGGGACTGCCAAACCGCAGCGACAATACCATCTACCGCCTTGTTCACGGTGAGGGTGACAACCTGCCGGGGCTGGTCGTCGACATCTACGGACGTACAGCGGTGATGCAAGCCCACTCTGCCGGTATGCACATGCAGCGCACAGAGATTGCCCGTGCCTTGGCTGAGGTCATGAGTGGAGAGATTGAGAACATATACTATAAGTCAGAGACCACCCTGCCCTACAAGGCTGAGCTCGGGGCAGAGAACGGGTTCCTGCTGGGCGGCAGCAAGGAGAACATCGCCACGGAATACGGGCTGCGCTTCCACATAGACTGGCTGAAAGGACAGAAGACAGGGTTCTTCGTGGATCAACGTGAGAACCGCGCACTATTAGAGCACTACTCATCGGGGCGCGACGTGCTGAACATGTTCTGCTACACCGGCGGCTTCTCCGTCTATGCCATGCGTGGCGGAGCCAAGACAGTACATTCGGTGGACAGCTCTGCCAAAGCCATCGAGCTGACGCGGCAGAATGTGGAGCTGAACTTCACTGACGACAGCCGCCACGAGGCATACGCAGAAGATGCTTTCCGCTTCCTCGACGGGATGGAGAAAGACCGCTACGACCTCATCGTGCTCGACCCTCCTGCATTCGCCAAGCACCGCGACGCACTGCGCAATGCCCTTCAAGGCTACCGCCGCCTCAACGCCAAAGCCTTTGAGAAGATACGTCACGGCGGACTGCTTTTCACTTTCTCATGCTCGCAAGCTGTGACACGTGACAACTTCCGCACATCAGTGTTCACAGCAGCAGCACAGTCGGGGCGCAGCGTCAGCATACTGCACCAGCTGACACAGCCTGCCGACCATCCGGTCAATATCTACCATCCCGAGGGGGAATATCTGAAAGGACTGGTGCTCTACGTCGAATAGCAAGCGGCGACCGACGGAACGACAACACAGAGGGGGCTTTCTCTTGATGCAAATCAAGAAAAGCCCCCTTTCTCGTTGTCCGTCCCCGTTTCTTGATTTATGTCAAGAAGCCATTGCAGGAATCCGCATAACTTCACCGTACCTCTTAGATAAGAAGGGGGAAAAAGAACATTTTTACCAACACCTTAAAGATTACAAGTCATGAGAAAGCTATTTTTATCATTGGCAGCAATGCTCTGCATCAGCATGACAGCATTGGCACAGGACGTACAGACAACCGGCAACAGCAACGGACAGTCGAACTACAGCATCGTGATGAAGAAAGAAGCACTGACACGTATGCTCAGCCTCACCACACCCATGGCCGACAAGATGGATGCCTGGCAGAACACCTTACAGGAAAAGATCGACGGAGCCTTGACGCTGGAAGACAGCGAGCGGTCTGCCACACTGCGCACAGCGATAGCCGAAGCACTGGTCAGCCTCAAGGACATGCTCGGCAAAGAGTCGTACAGCAAGTATCTCAGCGTGTTCCGTAACACGGTCAAGAACCGTGGCATCGGCGACCTGATGAAGTAGCAGCTTATAATAGTTTCTGACAGACGAAAGCGCATATTGGGGCGCAAAAAGCGTTACTGATATGCGCTTTCAGTTAAATATCGTTAACAAGAGTGAGATTTTAGTACCGTTTTCATTGTGGTAAGCAAGATGTGCATACCTTTGCACCGTGTTTTTCATGGTATTAGATTTAAGGTTAATTTGGATTGGGTGTCTGTGACAGATGCCCTTCTTTTTTGCCCGTACCTTTCCTCATCCACGTCTCCTGCGCCGCACGTTATTGTGGGTCAGTAAAAAGAATTATGTATATCCAGTGGCGTGTGTACCTCTCCGAGGCACATACCAGGGAGTGTGCCGTGCCCCCCAGTCTGCGCTACGCTTAGACTGAGGTTACTCATAATTCAGCCTCTTCGAGGCTGGTGCGCCGCACACTCCGAGGTTATCCTATATAGTATAGGCATCCTGCTGTGGTGTCTCGGAGAGACACAATCTTGCGTAACCCCTGACTAAGGGAGCGTAGCGACCGCAGTCTGGGGGTGCGAGGCGCACACCCAATATCCAGCCCAGGCAGGGCTGACACGCTACAGGACATGGATATTCCACCTCTTCTCAGCTGCGTCTCCTATATATAAATGTAAAGGTTGCGGCGGCTGTCTGCCGCGGTCATGCCCCTGCTGTTTGGGTCAATAGGAGAAAGTGGTTCCTGAACATCCCACATATATGTATCGCACGAAAAAAGTATCTTGACATACAGCACGGAGTATGTTTAGATAAATGGCAAAGTATGTTTGGATACTTTGGATAGTATCTTAGGCTTTCGCTATCTTTGCCGGACGGAAAAACAAACAAGACACAGCACCATTCACCATGGGATTGAGAGCAAGACTGATCATAATGAACTTCCTACAGTTTGCCGTGTGGGGAGCATACCTGACATCTATGGGCAGCTATCTGGCCGGCATCGGTCAGGGTTCCAACATCGGAGTGTTCTACTCCATGCAGGGCTTCACCAGCCTGTTCATGCCACCTCTGATAGGCATCATTGCCGACCGCTGGATTCCGGCACAGAAGATGCTTGGCATCTGCCACTTCATTGCAGGCATCGCCATGCTGGCATTAGGATACTACGGCATGAGCTACGGCACGGCCGCCGACTTCGGAACAATGATTTCGCTCTTTGCCATTGCCATCGGCTTCTATATGCCCTCGCTGTCACTGTCCTACTCCGTGGCATACAGCGCACTGGAGAGTGCAGGGCTTGACACCGTGACCGCCTACCCTCCCATACGCACCTTCGGGACCGTGGGCTTCATCTGCACGATGCTCCTGGTGGACATCCTCGGCTTCCAGACCACGCACATGCAGTTCGTGGTGTCGGGCGTGACGGGTCTGATACTGGCGTTCTACAGCATGACACTGCCGCCATGTCCCGTCAACAACACGCGACAGAGGCGCACGGTGGCAGAGGCTCTGGGGCTGAACGCGTTCTCGCTGTTCAAGAGCCGTACCCTGGCGACGTTCTTCATCTTCAGTATGCTGCTTGGCGTGGCGTTGCAGATAACAAACAGCTTTGCCAACCCCTTCATCACGAGCTTCAAGGCCGTGGCGGAATATGCCGACTCGTTCGGTGCCAACCACGCCAACATCCTCATCTCCATATCGCAGTGTTCCGAGACGCTGTGCATACTGCTCATACCGTTCTTCCTCAAGCGTTACGGAATAAAGAAGGTGATGCTCATAGCCATGGTGGCATGGGTGCTCCGCTTTGGACTGTTCGGTGCCGGTAACCCGGGCGGTGGCGTATGGATGTTCGTCCTGTCGATGATTGTCTACGGCGTGGCGTTCGACTTCTTCAACATCAGCGGCTCACTGTTTGTCGATCAGGAGACGAGCCACGAGATGCGCTCCAGCGCACAGGGGCTGTTCATGCTCATGACCAACGGCATAGGAGCCACCGTGGGCACACTCGGCGCACAGGCAGTGGTCAACATGTTCACGCACTCCGAGATGGCAGACGGTGCGATGTATGTCGTGGGCGACTGGAACACGGTGTGGTACATCTTTGCAGCCTATTCGCTCGTGATAGCCGTGCTGTTCGCCGTGTTCTTCAAGTATAAATACAGCAAGGGCGAGTGACACGCCAAGGAGGAAAGGGACAATGAGCAACGAAAAGGTTGAGCTTATGGTGACAAACATAAGCATGAGCGAGACGGAGGCCGGCACCTACGACCTCACCATGCGCACACGCGATTGTGCCCACGGCTTCACGGCACACATAGGCACGGCCGAGGGGCGTGCCGTCATGCTGGAGCTTAAAGGCATACACACCAACCGCCCTATGACGCACGACCTGTTCGCCGCCCTGCTCGGAGCACTCGATGTCAAGGTGCTGCGTGTGCTGATATACCGTGTGGAGAACAACGTGTTCTTCGCTTTCATCTTCCTGCGTCAGGACAACCGCATACTGCGTGCCGATGCCCGCACGAGCGACGCAGTGATACTGGCTCTGAAGACAGGGGCACCAATCTACGCCTATAAGGAGTTGGTGGCGAGCATAGAGAGTGGCAACACGTCATACTTCGACACAGACGCCATAAAGGCCGATGAGGCCGAAGAGCGCGACAAAGGCATACTGCTGCTCGGCGACAAGTATATGGAGGTACTGGAGAAGCAGCTGCAAGATGCCGTGCAGCGCGAGGACTATGAGAGTGCAGCCCGGCTGCGCGACATCATAAACAGCGTGCGCAAGAAAGACTGACCGCCAAGCACAAAAGCCTCAAACAATCATGCATCTGTTCTACACACCAAACATCGACACCTGCGACGAGCTGCCGCAGGAAGAGGCGGCGCATGCCATCAGAGTGTTGCGCCTGGAGCCCGGCGATGAGGTCATGCTGACCGACGGACGTGGCAACTTCTACCGTGCCGCTATAGGCCATGCCACCGGCAAGCGGTGCAACGTGGACATCATGGAGACCATGCCACAGCCACCGCTGTGGACGGGACACATACATATTGCCGTCGCCCCGACGAAGAACATCGACCGCACGGAGTGGTTTGCCGAGAAAGCCACGGAGATAGGTCTGGACGAGCTGACATTCCTCAACTGCCGCTACTCGGAACGCCGCATCGTCAAGACGGAACGCATAGAGAAGATACTAATCTCTGCCATGAAGCAGTCGCTGAAGGCACGGCTGCCGAAGCTGAACGGCATGACCGACTTCGGCGCGTTCGTGTCACAACCGTTCAGCGGGCAGAAGTTCATAGCCCACTGCTACGAGCAGGACAAGACCGAGCTGCGCGACATAGCACGTGCCAAGGAGGATGCCGTGGTGCTGATAGGGCCGGAAGGCGACTTCAGCGAGGAAGAGGTGCAGCAGGCACTGTCCAATGGCTTCCGCCCCATAAGCCTCGGCCCCTCACGCCTGCGCACTGAGACCGCCGCACTCGTGGCGTGTCACATCATCAACATGAAGAACAGCTGACAGGGCAGACAGCCTGCGCTGACGAAGCTCGCGACCCATCGGCACGTTGCAACGATGCCCAACGTTGCGTTCCAAGCTTGCCCATTCTTAGGTCGTTTGAACGGGCATCGTTAGGGTGCAAGAATGGGCATCCTTAGACCCTAAGAATGGGCATCGTTAGGGTACCTACTCGAGCAAACGGGGATTTATTGAACGAAAGTGTGGAAAAGTGAACGGTTAGTGAACGGG
>CAVHVD010000088.1:0-9788 GCA_963639425.1 Faecalibacterium prausnitzii | reverse complement strand
AAAATGAGAAAGAAAATTGTAGCAGGCAACTGGAAAATGAACATGAACCTGCAAGACGGTGTTGCTTTGGCAAAGGAACTGAACGAAGCTCTCACGAAGGAGAAGCCAAACTGCGGTGTAATCATCTGTACTCCATTCATTCACTTGGCTTCAGTGGCACAGTTCCTCGACCAAAACGTGATAGGTCTGGGTGCTGAGAACTGCGCTGACAAGGCCAAGGGTGCCTACACCGGCGAGGTCTCTGCGGAGATGGTGAAGAGCACAGGCGCACAGTATGTCATCTTAGGACACAGTGAGCGTCGCGGCTACTACAACGAGACACCCGAAATCCTGAAGGAGAAAGTCCAGCTGGCACTTGCAAACGGGCTGAAGGTTATCTTCTGCATCGGTGAGAGCCTTGAGGAGCGTGAGGCAAACAAGCAGAACGAAGTTGTCAAGGCAGAGCTTGAAGGTTCTGTGTTCGGCCTGTCGGCAGAGGACTTTGCGAAGATCGTGATCGCTTACGAACCGATTTGGGCAATTGGTACAGGCAAGACTGCAACAGCAGATCAGGCAGAGGAGATCCACGCCTACATCCGCAGCTGTGTGGCTGAGAAGTATGGTAAGACTGTCGCTGACGACACCACGATCCTCTATGGCGGTAGCTGCAAGGCAAGCAATGCTCCCGAACTGTTTGCAAAGCCCGATATTGATGGCGGCTTGATTGGCGGTGCTTCTCTGAAGGCTGCTGATTTCCGTGGCATCATCGATGCATACAAATAATAGGCAATCAATGGCAAAGGCTCAAGAGTCGCAGGTACAGGATGTCCTGTCCGGCTCCTGGGTCCTGCCTTTTCCCGTGACAAATAATCCAGCCATACAGTGTGTGATATGAAGAGACTGCTTGCAGCAATGACCGTGGCGTGTCTGTGCATTGGCCATGTCTATGCCCAAAGAAACATCGTCAACAGCCTTAGGGAGACCAAGGCCGGTGAGGGACAGGTGCACATCAATCAAGATGCCGATATTACGGCTTTGGTGATGGGCGAGCCGGTGGTGCGCAATGCCGACGGGACTGAGGCGAAGAACGAGCTGAAGAAGCAGGGTTACCGCGTACAGGTGTATGCCGGCAACAATACCCGTCAGGCACGCACTGAAGCCAATGAAGTGGCAGAGAAAGTCAAGGAAGCCTTTCCGCAGTATGATGTTTATGCCATGTTCAGCCCCCCGAGATGGCTGTGCCGTGTCGGTAACTTCCCCTCGATAGAGGAGGCGGATGCCGCAATGCGCAGCCTGCGCAGCACGGGTGAATTCAAAGAGGTGTCCATTGTCAGAGACCAAATTGTCCTGACATATTGAGCTCCACACACACTTTCCATAGAGATGCTTGACAAGGAAATTATAGAGGACACGCAGAAGGTCGACGAGCTGAAGGGGCTTGTCGAACGGATGCTCACCATTGTGGGTGAGGATGTCCGTCGTGACGGATTGCAGAAGACCCCGGAGCGTGTCGCAAAGGCTTTCATAACGCTGACCAAGGGCTACGAGTATGACCCGTGCGAGATACTGCGTTCGGCCATGTTCCGCGAAGATTATAGTCAGATGGTCATCGTGAAAGATATTGACTTCTACTCACTGTGCGAACATCACGTGCTGCCGTTCTTTGGCAAGGTTCACGTGGCCTATATCCCCAACGGCTACATCACGGGACTTAGCAAGATAGCACGGGTTGTGGATGTCTTCTCACATCGTCTACAGATTCAGGAGCGCATGACCTCGCAGATAAAAGACTGCATACAGCAGACACTCAATCCGTTGGGCGTAATGGTCGTCATAGAGGCCAAGCACATGTGCATGCAGATGCGTGGTGTCGAGAAGCAGAACTCCATAACGACCACTTCCGATTTCACCGGAGCATTCAATCAGGCCAAGACGCGCGAGGAGTTCATGAATCTTATTCATCGCGGCTGAGGCAGCCGTTGCAGTTGTTACAGGTTGAGGACTCTCTCCCCAAGAACAGCCGCAAGATTGTTCTGCCTCTGCTTCAGCTGCTGATACTGCTCTATCAAGGCGTTGCTCCGCTGTTCGTCTCTCTGTAGCGAGCTTTCTTTCAGTGCGCCCATAATCTCCTTTATCTGTTCGCCAATCATGACGTACTTGTATGAGTCGACCTGCGTCGTCAGGAGCTCATACAGACGGTCGGCATCGGTCTCTGCCTTGCGTTCCCTGAAGTGGATTTTGCTCAGCTGATACTTGTCGCTCGCCAGATCCACGCTCAGCTGGCTGATAGCGGAATCCGGATGGTTGACGAAGTGCTGCTCGGCATGGAAGCCTGCGTCATGAACGTGTTCCGCAGCCTCGGCGAGGATGCGTTGTGCCAGCCTGTTACATAGTGCCAGCCTCTCGTCCCTCAGCTCGTGCTCCACATATTCCGTCACAGTCAGGTCGTATGTGCTGCCGTCTTCTTCCTCCACCTTGCACATCACCATGTCACCATACCTCACGACAGACTGCAGGAGCTGTAGTTCCGCATTGCGTATGGCGGGGGTGGGGTATGCCAGCTGTGCTTCAGCATCCCGTTGGGTCTGGGCATTGCCACTTGCGACTTCGGAGTTTGCCGTGGGCTGAACCGCTGTAGCATCGCTTCCCGCACCGGCTGTCGGCACCGCTTCTGCGGGTGCCGCACTTTCTTCCTGCGACAATGCTCCCTGTGCAATCCGCCGTTCGCGCTCGCGTCTCTCTGCTTCCTGCACGGCACGTCTCTCGCGGTATTTTGCCACTTCATTCACCAAAATCTTGTCCTCAACGTTCAGCATTTCGGCACATTCCTTGATGTAGACATCGCGGACTATGGCTTCGGGGATCATGGAGATGCTAACGGTAATGTCCGTTATCAGCTGCGCACGCTTTATCGGGTCGTTCTCTGTCTGCGACAGCAGAAGGCTTGCCTTGAAGCGGATGAAGTCGGTAGAGTTGCTTCGGATGAAGTCTTTGTATTCCGTGGCCGTGTGGCTGCGGGCAAAGGAGTCGGGGTCATTGCCCTCGGGCAGCAGGCAGATTTTGACGTTCATACCGTCGGCCAGCAGCATGTCCGTTCCGCGCAGGGCGGCGTGTATGCCTGCTTCGTCGCCGTCGTACAGCAGGACGATGTTCTTCGTTAGCCTGTGCAGCAACTTTATCTGATGCGTGCTCAAGGCCGTGCCCGAATTGGCTACCACATTCTCGATGCCGCACTGGTGCATTGAGATCACGTCCGTATAGCCCTCCACCATGTAGACGCAGTCCTCCTTCACCATTGCCTTCTTCGCCTGGAAAATGCCGAACAACTCGTGGTCTTTGTGATATATATCCGAGTCGGGCGAGTTGACATATTTCTGGCTGACACCCTTTGTGCGCGAATCGAGCACGCGGCCGCCGAATGCCACTACCTTGCCACTTAGGCTGAGCCAGGGGAAGATGACGCGTCCGCTGAAGCGGTCTACGAGGTCTCCGTTGTCGCGCTCATAGCACAGTCCCGCCGCTGTCATGTATTTGCTCTTGTAGCCTTTTGCCATTGCCGCCTTGCTGAAGGCATCGCGTGCCGCGGGGGCATATCCCAGCTGGAACCGTTCAATGATGTCGTCCCTGAAGCCGCGGCTGCGGAGATACGCCATGCCGATGCTCCGTCCTTCCTCGCTGTGCATCAGCGTGTCGTGGAAGTAGTCGCGTGCAAACTGGTTGACGATGTAGAGGCTCTCGCGCTCGCTCTGTGCCTGCCGCTCCTCGTCGGTCATCTCTTTCTCCTTGACTTCGATGCCATATTTCCGCGCCAGATACCTCAGTGCCTCGGAGTATTGCACCTGCTCGTGCTCCATGATGAAGTGCACAGCGTTGCCTCCCTTGCCGCAGGCGAAGCATTTGAAGATGCCTTTCGCCGGAGATACGTAGAACGACGGCGTTTTGTCGTCATGGAAGGGGCACAGACCGACATAGTTCCCTCCGCGCTTTCGTAGCGTCACGAAGTCGGACACCACATCGACAATCTGCGTGGCATCCATTATGCGGTCTACGGTGATCTGGTCAATCATTCGTCTCTATTGCCTTCGAGGTTCAGGTCTTTATACTCCGGTTCTGCCTTGAACCAGTCGGAATACATCAGGTATCCGTTTGCAATCTTCACGTTCAGCTCCTTGGCCTGCTCGGGGTCTACCTTCTTGATGAACTTGGCAGGGACGCCGCCCCACAGCGTGTGCGGCTCTATCACCGTGTTCTTCAGCACCACCGACCCCGCGGCGACGATGGCTCCCTCACCCACGACCACGCCGTCGAGCAAGACGGAACCCATGCCCACAAGGGCGTATTCCTTGACCGTGGCACCGTGGATTGTCACGTTGTGACCCACCGACACGTGGTCTTCGATGACGATTGTCGACTTCTGGTACAACGTGTGCAGGACGCTGCCGTCCTGTATGTTCACGCAGTTTCCTATGCGTATGGAGTTGACATCGCCGCGAATGACGGCTCCGAACCATACGCTGCAGTCGTCGCCCATCACGATGTCGCCTATCACTGCCGCGTTCTCTGCGAAGAAGCAGTTCTTGCCATATCTTGGGGTAAAGCCCCTGACCGGTTGCATGATTGCCATGTTTTTCTCTCCATTATATATATATGTTCCTTGTTCTTTCGTCATAAAGCTCGCGTCGCCTCTGCCAGCCACCGCCGTTCGGCCGCGTCGAGATGTGGCGACAGCCTGTCGCAGACCGTCTTGTGATAGCTGTTGAGCCAGGCCGTCTCCGCGCTGTCGAGCAGCTCTTTCCTCACGGGAGCGGTGTCGATGGGGCAGAGTGTCAGGGTCTCGAACCCGAGATAACGCCCGAACATGCCGTCGCCGACGGGGACTGTCAGCAGCAGATTTTCTGTGCGTATGCCGTGGCTCCCGTCCTTATACAGACCAGGCTCGTCGCTTGTCACCATCCCTGCCGCCAGTGCCACGGGGTTATGTTCCATGCGGATGCTCTGCGGTCCTTCGTGCACATTGAGGAAGGAACCCACGCCGTGACCCGTACCGTGCAGGTAGTTCATCCGCTGTTCCCACAGTGGCAGGCGGGCGAGCACGTCTATCTGGTCACCGCGTGTGCCCTCGGGAAACACCGCCATGGCCAAGTCTATGCAGCCTTTCAGCACGAGCGTGTAGTCTGTCCGCTCCTCGTCGGTCAGCGGGCCGAGGGCTATCGTCCGTGTGATGTCTGTCGTGCCGTCAAGATACTGCGCGCCGGAGTCTATCAGCACGAAGCCCCGTGGCTCCAGCGGCACGTCGCTCTGCGCCGTCGCTTCGTAGTGGACAATCGCCCCGTGTGCTCCGTAGCCCGCAATCGTGTCGAAGCTCTCTCCTATATATAATGGTTGCTCCGAGCGCAGCTCGCGCAGCCGCCTGGCGATGTCTGTCTCCGTGACCGTCCTGCGCGTCTGCATCGCCTCCTCAAGCCACATCTGGAACCGCACCAGTGCCACGCCGTCGCGCGTCATGGCGCGGCGCAGGCCATCTGTCTCCACGGCGTTCTTCACGGCCTTCAGCAGCGGGATGGGATTGTCGGCAGCAGCCATGCGGTTGTCCTGCCGTGCGTGGCAGATGGCATAGCTTGTTTTCGCCGGATCCATCACGATGAGCACGCCGTTCAGCTCCTGCTGCAGATACGCTTCCGCCGCGCAGTAGGGCCGCACGTCCACGCCCGCCGCTGCCAGATGTGCCGACACCCTGCCGTCCACCTTCCGCGGGTCGACGAACAGCACCGCGCTATTCTCTCCTATATATAGGTGGGAAGTGACCACCGGATTGCAGTGCACGTCGCTGCCGCGCAGGTTCAGCGTCCACGCAATCTCGTCGAGAGCCGACACCCAGATGCCGCTACAGCCACCGGCGCAGCGCAAGGCTCGCCGTATCAGCCCCAGCTTGTCCGTCGCCGACAGCCCCGCATATTTCGTGTCGAGAACATAGGCTGCGCCCGTAGGCATCGCGGGGCGGCCGTCCCAAATGTCGTCCATCGGGTCGGGCGTACTCCTCATCTCGATGTGCTTCGCGCCGAGGATGCTCCGCAGGTCCTCTATCTCCGCCGCAGCAAACAGACGGCCGTCGAAGCCCACGGTGCTCCCCGCGTCGAGGCTGTCGCGCAGGAATTCCCCCACGGACGGCGTGCCCTCGAGCCGCATCTTGTAGAGCCTGCAGCCGCTGCCGCGCAGCTGCTCCTCTGCCTGGAGGAAGTAGCGCGAGTCGGTCCACAGACCAGCCGCACCCGCCGCAGTCACCACTGCCGTGCCCGCCGATCCCGTGAACCCCGTCAGCCACCTGCGCGACTGCCAGTGCTCGGCCGTGTACTCACTCATGTGCGGGTCTGCCGTCGGGACGACGAAAGCCTCCAGCCCCTGCCGTCTCATCCACTCCCTCAGCCTCCCGATGTGCGCCCTTGGCGTCTCCGATGTCTCCATTTCTCTGCTCCCTATCCTTGGATTTCTCCATGCAAAGGTAGCAAATATCGCGACAGCACCCTGCGCCCCACGCCCCAAAAAGCGTGCCACGACAAGCGTGTAATACCCGCCTAAACTCCCCGACACCGCGCACTATTTCCTCTCATACAACGGGGTTTTCGATGTAATAGTCCGCGCTATCCGGTCTCATAGTCCGCGCTATCTGATGTAATAGCCCGCACAATGTCTCTTAAAACTCCGCGCTACGTAGTTCAATACCCCGCACTATGTCCTTTCACATCGTTCGATGTGAACACTCACAACGTTCGATGTGAGCACTCATCACGTTCGATGTGAACATTCACAACGAACGATGTGAGACGACTTACCCCGCGCTATCGCATCACATATCCCGCGCTGTCGCATCACTTACCCCGCGCTATCGCATCACTTACCCCGCGCTATCGCATCACTTACCCCGCGCTATCACATCACATACTCCGCACTATCACATCACATACTCCGCGCTATTCAGTCTGATAGTCCGCGCTATCCCGTCTCATAGCCCGCGGTCTGCCAGGCCTTATCCATCGCAACAGCCTTACGAACCCCCAAGCCATGCACAGGCTCACCCCGAAGATGATGAAGGGATATATGGCTTTTGTCAGCAAGGAATCGGCACGGAACCCCAGATGCCACGGGACTTTGGCGGCGAGTATGTGGAATATATAGATGTAGGCAGAGTACTTCCTGCCGATGGCGGCCCACACGGAGCCTTCGCCTAAGTGCGGATTGCGCAAAGCCCAATAGAAGAACGGCAACGTCAAAGGCAGGGTAAAGACGTACATCTCTCTAACTCCATAAAGCGCATATATTTCCACGACAATCATAAGGAGGGATGCGCAAGCATATATCCACAGATATTGTTTCTTCGCAAGGAAAGAGAAGGCTTGGTCCCTGTGTTCGCGGATCAGTCGCCCCACCATCATGCAGGGCAAGCCCATGAAAAGGAAGTTGCGGAACCTGATATTCCATGGAGTAAGGTCGCTTATGAGAAATATCAAAAGGAGAAAAGGTGCCGCACGCTGCAGCCATTTGGTCTTCTTCCACTTGTCGGCAAAATAAAAAATAATCAAGTCATATAGTACCGCATAGAAATACCACAAGTGTCCGGAAAACAGATCGCTGTCGAGCACAATCTTTCCTGCAATACGCTGTAAGGTTATGGTGCTGCTCACCCATTCTCCCAGTGTGTCATGTCGGAGATGTGACGTAATCGTTACCGTGCCGTACAATGCCGAGGCGCACAGTGCCATGATTACTATCTTTCGAAAATGCCGCCAGAACTTTCCGCTTTCCACCATCGTCGGATAGTAGTACCCTGTAATGATGAAGAAAATTGGGACTGCACATCTCACGACAGGCCACAGCCAACTGTTCCCGAAATGAATCCACACCACACAAAATGCCGCAAAGCACTTCATGATATCTAGGCTGCTGGCACGGGACGCACCCATACCCGCATGGGAAACGCTTCCGAAAATAAAACGAAAAGTTTTGGCGGTAATCAAACATTGCCTAACTTTGCAGACCAAAACGGAAAGTTCGCAATGGCGGGCGGGGTGGGCTGTGGCCTGATGGCACACGTCTTCTGCTGCGTCGGCGGAGCGGAAGAACGAATGACAAACAACTGATTTAATTAATAAAACTAAAAAGACAAAAATGATCGTAGTTCCTGTAAAAGAAGGCGAGAACATTGAGAGAGCTCTTAAGAAGTTCAAGAGAAAATTCGAGAAGACGGGCGTGGTGAAAGAGCTCCGCGCAAGGCAGCAGTTCCAGAAACCGTCCGTGACAAAGAGACTTCAGAAAGAGCATGCCGTGTACGTGCAGAAGCTCCGTCAGGAGGAGGAGTAAGAAATCCTTGCACGCAAACCGTTTGACTTATTGAAAACTTTCCTTATATTCGTCGCAGGAAAAACGTAATGTGACGATGTCTCTCGTAGATGATTTTATAGAGTATCTGAAGTTCGAGCGCAACTATTCCGACAATACGGTTGCGGCTTACAGGGAAGACCTGATGTCGTTTCGCAGCTTTGTCGATTCGAGCAGCAAGGCCGACGGAGCGGAAGATGCGGGGACGGTGCGCGAGTGGGTGATGCAGATGATGGACGGCGGGTACACTGCCTCGTCGATAAACCGCAAGCTCAGCACGCTTCGTACCTACTATAAGTTCCAGATGAAGAAAGGTCTGATTGATGCAGATCCAACGCGCAAGGTCGCAAGACCCAAGAGCAGCAAACCGCTGCCGGTCTTTGTCAAGGAAAAGGAAATGGACAGGCTGCTCGATGACGTAGATTTCGGCGATGACTTCAAGGGTGTGCGCAACCACCTCATCATACAGATGTTCTATGAGACGGGTGTCCGGCTGGCGGAACTGATAGGGCTTGACCTGAAGGATGTCGACTTCTTCGGTTCTGTGATAAAGGTCACGGGCAAGCGCAACAAGCAACGCCTGATACCGTTCTACAAGGAACTGCGTGACGGCATGCAGAGGTACCTTGAGAGGCGCAATGCCCTGGATGCCGCAAGGTGTAGCGAGGCTTTCTTTGTCAGGGAAGACGGAAGGAGGATTACGCGCGGAGAGGTGGCGAAAGTGGTGCGCGAGGCTCTGTCGGCAGTGTCGACGATGAAGAAGAAAAGCCCGCATGTGCTGAGACACAGCTTCGCGACAGCTATGCTGAACCACGATGCTGAGCTCGGTGCCATCAAGGAACTCCTGGGACATGAGAGCCTACAGACTACGGAGATTTATACGCACACGACGTTTGAAGAGCTGAAGAAGGTCTATAAACAAGCTCATCCAAGAGCGTAAACAAATATAGGAGGGTTTATTATGGAAGTAAGAATTCAGGCGATTCGTTTCGACGCATCAGAGCAGTTGCAGTCTTTCGTGCAGAAGAAGGCTGAGAAACTCGGACGTTTCTACGAGGACATAAGTAGCGTGGAGGTCTCGCTGAAGGTCGTGAAGCCGGAGACGGCAGGCAACAAGGAGGCAGCTGTCAAGATTACGGTGCCAAGCGGAGAACTGTATGCCAATAAGGTCTGCGACACGTTTGAGGAAGCGATAGACCAGTGCATGGAAGCACTGACGCGCCAGCTTGGTAAGTTCAAGGAAAAACAACGTGCGAAATGATAAAAAAAAGACAAATCTTTGCGGATATGAAATAATTGTCTAAATTTGCAGCCGTTTCGCCTCGGCAGGTCGTGACGGCTGCATTTAGGACAAATGCCTCTTTAGCTCAGTTGGCCAGAGCACGTGATTTGTAATCTCGGGGTCGTTGGTTCGAATCCGACAAGAGGCTCGAAGA
>CAVHVD010000087.1:0-4499 GCA_963639425.1 Faecalibacterium prausnitzii | reverse complement strand
TCATAGATGAGATCCATCGCCTGTCGCCCGTCGTGGAGGAGTTCCTCTACTCGGCGATGGAGGACTACCGCATAGACATAATGATAGACAAAGGCCCGTCGGCACGTAGCATACAGCTGGATTTGAATCCCTTCACGCTGGTCGGCGCAACGACACGCAGCGGACTGCTGACAGCACCGCTGCGTGCACGTTTCGGCATCAACCTTCATCTCGAATACTATGACGAGGATGTGCTGCAACGCATCATCGAACGTTCGGCACAGATTCTTGGGGTCAGGATTGACGATGATGCAGCCGTGGAGATTGCACGCCGTAGCCGTGGCACGCCGCGTATTGCCAATGCCCTGCTCCGTCGCGTGCGTGACTTCGCACAGGTGAAGGGAACGGGCAACATCGACCTGAAGATCGCGCGCTATGCGTTGGAGGCTCTGAACATAGACAAGTACGGGCTTGACGAGATCGACAACAAGATTCTGCTGACAATAATAGACAAGTTCGGCGGCGGTCCTGTGGGACTGAGCACCATTGCTACAGCCTTGGGTGAAGACCCCGGCACAATAGAAGAGGTATATGAGCCGTTCCTCATAAAGGAGGGCTTCGTGAAACGTACACCACGCGGACGTGAGGTGACTGATTTGGCATTTCAGCACTTGGGACGCATCCGCCACATCAAGGGTGACGGCTGTGGCCGACAGCGTGATTTGTTCGACGACGGTCGACAGCAACAGTAAGAAGAGAGGATAGATAAACGTATAGACCGCAAGGCGGGAGGAGAACGAAGTTTGGCAAACTTGAAGTCGTTGGCTAAGGATACCGCCATCTACGGTGTCAGCAGTGTTGTGGGTAGGTTCTTGAACTATCTGCTCGTGCCTGTCTACACCATGGCTCTGCCTGCCAGTGGTGGCGGATATGGCGTGGTGACCAATATATACGCATGGGTGGCACTGATGCTGATTATCCTGACGTGCGGCATGGAGACCGGCTTCTTCCGCTTTGCCAATAACGGCAAGGACGATGCAGCGAAGGTTTACAGCACATCACTGACATTTGTGGGCTTGCTGTCGCTGGCGTTTCTTGCCGTTGGACTGTCACTGTTGCGGCCCATTGCCACTCTGTTGGGCTATGGTGAGCACCCGTGGTATGTAGGTATGATGATGGCTGTCGTGGCGATGGATGCCATTCAGAGTATTCCGTTCGCCTACCTACGCTTCAAGCGTAAGGCTCTACGCTTTGCAGGGCTGAAGCTGCTGTTCATCTTCCTCAACATCGCACTGAATTTGGTGTACTACGTAGCCTTGCGGGGACAGGACGTCGGCAAGGCTTTCCTAATCAATCTTGTGTGCACATCGGCGATAATGCTATGTATGGCACCTGAGTTGCGTGTGTTCCGCCCGACGTGGGATGCAGGACTGATGCGCCGCATGGTGAGATACTGCATGCCGCTGCTGGTGTTGGGCATTGCCGGAATACTGAATCAGGTGGCGGACAAGATAATATTCCCTTATGTCTATCCCGACAAGGCACAGGGCATTGTCGAACTGGGTATCTACGGAGCATGTGTGAAAATCGCAATGATAATGGCCATGCTGACGCAGGCGTTCCGCTATGCCTATGAGCCGTTTGTCTTCGGTAAGAGTCGTGACAAGGACAACCGTGAGACCTATGCTGCCGCGATGAAGTTCTTCATCATCTTCACACTGCTTGCTTTCCTGGCCGTGGTGTTCTACCTTGACATCCTGCGCTACATCATCGGACGTGACTATTGGGCGGGGCTGAAGGTGGTGCCCATTGTGATGATGGCGGAAATCTTCATGGGTGTCTATTTCAACCTGTCGTTTTGGTACAAGCTGATTGACCAGACGCGTTGGGGAGCCTACTTCTCGCTGATAGGCTGTGCCACGTTGGTGGCGATAAACATCATCTTCATTCCGCACTATGGCTATATGGCATGCGCATGGGCGGGGTTCGGCGGCTACGGCGTGGCCATGGTGTTGAGCTACGTAGTCGGGCAACGCAAGTATCCGATACGTTACGACCTCAAGGGTATTGCCGCCTATGTGCTTCTCGCTGCGGCTTTATATGGCTTGAGTGCAGCAGTGCGAATAGACGGCCTGTGGCTTCGTATGGCTTTCCGCACGGCACTGTTGCTGCTCTTCGTGGCATACATAGTGAAGAAAGACCTGCCGCTCGGCAAGATACCCGTGGTGAACAGGTTTGTGAAATCACGGGATGCCCGCTCCGTATGACCTCCTGAGCACGGCAGAAAGTCATGCGGCGGTGCTCACTTCTTGCGCTTATTCTTCATTGGCTTTGCCCATCCCCCTTCGCTGAAGTCCGGTTCGTCGCCGACGAGCCAATTGTTGTTGCCACCTTCATTCTCAAAGAACTGCTTCCAGTCATCCTTGCGGCTGTGTGTGTTGGCTCTGTTGCGGTTGCGCTCGCGTGCAGCCATTTCTTTCTTGGAGAGTATCTGCCCGTCGTTGTTGCCGCGCTCGTCTGCCGTCCGCCGTCCGTCACCGCGCCTTGCCCTCTCTGCCGGCTGTCGTCCGCGACGGTCTTCATTGCGTCTGCTCCCATACTTGCGGTCACCGCCACGGTCTTTGTCTGCGGCTTTCCCAGTGGCATCTCCGGCGATTTCGACATTGACTTGACGGTCGCCGAACTTGGCGCGTGACATCCCGCGAACCACATCCTCTGCACTGTTCTCATCGACCTCGAAGAACGAGTAGGTCTTCATCAGGTCAATGCGTCCGATGTTCACGTGCTCACCCTTTACGTTGCGGTTGATCATGCCCATGATGTCGTTCGGGCGCAGACCATCCATGCGTCCGAGGTTTATGAACAGTCGCTTGTAGCCCTCTTCAGCCTTGCGATCGTGTCCACCCTTGCTTCTGCCCTCGCTCCTCTTGCCTTCACCTCTCTTGCGGTCGCGCTTACGGTCACCGTTGTCCAGCTCAATGTCCTTGCGGTCATGATAGTAATTGAGGAAACGGTTGAACTCCATCGACACCATGCGCTTTATCACGTCCTCCTTATCCAGCCAGTCGAGCTTGCGGAGCACCTCCGGCATGAACTCGGCTATCTCCTCCTCGTTCACCTGCACCTTCTCAAGGTTGTCGATGACCTTCATCAATTGTTTCTTACATATCTCCTTACCCGTAGGCATCACGCCCTGCTGGAACTCCTGCCCGATGACCTTCTCGATCTGCCGAACCTTGCCTTTCTCACGCAGGTTGATGATGGCAATCGATGTGCCTTTCTTGCCGGCGCGTCCTGTACGTCCGCTGCGGTGGGTGTAGTATTCGATGTCGTCGGGCAGACCGTAATTGATGACGTGCGTCAGGTCGTCGACATCCAGCCCGCGGGCAGCCACGTCGGTGGCCACAAGCAGTTGTAGATGGCGCAGACGGAACTTCTGCATCACGAGGTCGCGTGCCGCCTGCGACAGCTCGCCGTGCAGCGCGTCGGCGTTGTAGCCCTCCTGCATCAGCTTGTCGGCAATCTCCTGTGTCTCAAGACGCGTGCGGCAGAAGATGATGCCGTAGATGTTCGGGTAGAAGTCGACTATGCGCTTCAGCGTCTCATATTTGTCCTTGGCATGGACGCAGAAGACCACGTGGTTGACGTTTGCCGTGCCCTCGTTCTTGCGTCCTATGGTTATCTCCTTAGCGTCGTGCAGATAGTTCTTGGCAATCTTCTCTATCTCCTTGCTCATCGTCGCACTGAACATCAGCGTCGAACGCTGCTCCGGCACGGCATCGAGAATGGCGTTCAGGTCTTCGGTGAACCCCATGTCGAGCATCTCGTCGGCCTCATCGAGCACGACGTTCTTCACGTTGTCCAGCTTCACCACATTGCGACGCATCAGGTCAAGCAGACGACCCGGAGTGGCAACGATGACGTGTACGCCCTGCTTAAGACTGCGTATCTGGCTCTCGATGGATGAGCCGCCGTAGACAGGAAGCACACGAACGCCGTCAAGATAGCGTGAGAACTCCTTCAGGTCGCTCGCTATCTGGAGACACAGCTCACGTGTGGGGCTGAGGATGAGGCTCTGTGGCACGACGCGGCTGGCGTCGATCTTCTGAAGGACGGGCAACCCGAAAGCGGCAGTCTTGCCGGTACCCGTCTGTGCCAAAGCCACGACGTCGCTGTCGCCGCTCAATAAATAAGGTATAACCTCTTCCTGCACAGGCATAGGATACTCGAAGCCAAGCTCCGTTACAGCTTTGCAAATTTCGGGGCTCACGCCCAGCTCTTCAAAAGTCTTCATGTGGTGATTGTTATTGTCTTGTCTCTGAAACAGGGCGCAAAGGTACGCATTTTTCCGATACGCCGGCCGTGCCCCACGCATCTTTTGTCGCTGTTGCCGAACTCAGACGCATGGTGTCGTAACGATATATATCCGTAGGGGTTAAGGATATATATCGTTAGGTGCTATACATATATATGATTAGGGTGTAAGGATATATATCTGTGACCCCCACGAATATATATCT
>CAVHVD010000086.1:0-5678 GCA_963639425.1 Faecalibacterium prausnitzii | reverse complement strand
CTATTGGGGCGTAAGTTACAATGCAGGAAACGAGAAGTTCTATGGACAGTATGTTGTGCCTTATGTCGGAGGTAGTAGTGGAACGGGGACGACGGATGCGTATGAAAACAGTTATAACCCAATACTTATAAAAACGGAATTATTCAATTACTAAATTAATTTAAAATTAAAAGAAATGAGAAGTAAAATTTTAGGTAGATTCGCCAAGTTGGCGGTAGCCATTTTAGCAGTAGGCATGACACTCACAAGCTGCTATGATGAGGGTACGGAAAATGGGTACACCCCCAAAACTGAGGATGTGAACTATGTCTTGAGTGGTACAGTTACCGACAGTCAAACCTTTGCTCCTATCGTAGGTGCAAAGGTGACTTGTGGAAGTCTGAACACTACGACAGACTCTAAGGGCTTTTACATCCTTAAAAGTACTAACACTGCAATATCTGGTGCTGTGACATTCTCCGCAACCGGCTACAACTCCGTGTCTACGTCTGTGAGCCTGACAGCCGCCAGCCCAGCTCTTACTCTGAACATAGCCTTGGCTGCTTTTACAGATCACGATGGTGACAAAGATCATGGTGGTGACGAGGATCATGCACACGGTTCCGGCAGTGGCCAGGGCGTTGGTGGCGGCAGTGGTGAATAATTATTGTCCCAAGAGTAACCGTTGACAAGAAGCAGGTGGGCCAATGCGAAGGCAGGGTATCACAAGATGGATACTGTTGACATTGGGTCTTGCATGTAGCCCGCTGTTGCTGTCAGCCCAACTGACATACGGCACTACAGGTCTGTTGCACATGCCTTCAGCGGAGATGCAAAAAGACAAGACCGTGATGATTGGTGCTAATTACTTGAACAAAGCAATAACACCACCGTTTTGGACTTACGGCACATACAACTACTACCTGAATGCGACAATTTTCCCCTGGATGGAAGTGGCTTATACCATGACACTCTTCAGAGGATATGCGTTAGGGCTTCACACCAAGCATTTCACGAATCAGGACAGATATTTTTCTCTCAGGATTCGAGCGTTGGAGGAAGGACGGTTTTGGAAGTATATGCCGGCTGTGGTCTTTGGAACATCTGATCCGTACGTATTTTCGAGTGAAAATATAGGTTCTAAAGGAGTAGGGAACGGCTATTTTTGCCGGTTCTATGTGACGGCTACAAAACACATTCCGGTAGGGAGCGAGGAAGTAGGTGTGCATTTGGCATATCTTTACAATATGCGTGACGATTATCCGCTGAATGGTCCGGCGTTCGGGCTATCCTATAGTCCCTCGTTTCTGCCGCAGGTGAACGTCATTGCGGAATATGATTCGAAAGATTTCGCCGTAGGTGCTGTGGTATTGTTGTTCAATCATCTGCATATGCAGTTTGAGATGCAACGAATGGAGAGATTTACTGGTGGACTTGCATATAAGATTTATCTTAAATGAATGCCAGTAGCAAATTAAAGATCATTTAATAAAATAAGACAATGAAAAGTAAATTAATGCTTTTGACCTTGGCGTTGGCTGCAACAACAACCGCTTTTGCACAGTCAACAAGAGAGAAATACTCGAGTAATGGCGGAGATAACATCTTCGTCAGTGTTACCGGTGGTATATCCACAGTAAATTCAGGACCTAAAGAGGGTGGCCTCGGTGACGTTGCTCCTCATGTGACCGTTTCTGTTGGTAAATGGTTCAATCCTGTATTGGGACTTCGTCTACAGGCTGGTGCTTGGACTGCAAACTACGACACAAAGCACTCTTACGGGACATTGACAAGTGATGGCATACAGCAACCGAACCCTGTCAAGTATGACAAGGGTGTTGTCATTGGCCGTTTCGATGTCTTGTATAACCTGTCAAATGCTATCTTCGGCTACAATCCCGACCGCATCTTCACTTTGAGTGCATTCGCAGGTCCTGGTTTGACCTTTGCTAAGAACATCAATGGTGCTGTTGAGGAGAACTATGCGAATAACACCTACAAGCGTTATGGCACAAACGATAAACTGAAAGCTTTGGTAAACGGCTCTGCCGGTTTGCTTGGTAAATTTGCCGTTAACGACTATTTGGATATCGATCTTGAGGCTCGCGCAGAGTTAGCATCCTCTTATTTGGGCTATAACTCTACAGCTAAGCAGGTCGGTGGCTTGTATTTTGGTGCCGGTGTTACTTACACCTTTGGTGGCAAGAGGTTCGTTCCGGTTAACCAAAAAGTTGACACCAGTGCTCTCAATGACGAGATCAACCGTCTGCGCAGTGACCTTGCAAAGGCACAGTCTGATCTGAACGATGCCCGCAATGCTCTGGCCAACGTTAAGCCTGAAGTTCGTGAGATTGAGAAGCTTGTCGAGGTTGCAGCTCCGCAGGCTGTGTTCTTCACTCTTGGCAGTGCCCGCATTGATGACTACAATGGTGTTCACGTAAAGAATGCAGCTGCTGCAATGAAGAAAAACAGCGACATCAAGTACGTTATCAACGGTTATGCAGACAAGGCTACCGGCTCTGCAAACTATAACGAGACTCTGTCTCAGAAACGTGCTCAGGCCGTTTACGACGCTCTTATTGCAGAAGGCGTATCTTCAAGCCAGATTGAAATCTCTGCTAAGGGTGGTGTTGACAACATGTTCGGCAAGAACAAACTACAGCGTGTCGTTATCATCGAGAAGCGATAACATATCTAATCCTACATAATGAAAGGGCATCTGATCGATTCAGATGCCCTTTTTTCGTTTTTAAACATTTGCCGGCTCTCTCATGTTGGAGATTAGTCGTACTTTTGTGTTTGAATCAATATATGGGACGGATTTTAGCTTTAGACTATGGAAAGAAGCGCACGGGGATAGCCGCCAGTGACACGTTGCAGATCATTGCTAACGGACTGACCACTGTACCTACAGCACAGCTTATGGACTTCTTGAACGGCTATATGCAGAGGGAGACCGTAGAACGCATTGTTGTGGGCTTGCCGAAACAGATGAACAACGAACAATCGGAGAGCATGAAGTATATTGAACCGTTTGTGCGTTTGTTTCGCAAGACACATCCAGACGTGCCGGTAGAATATTTCGACGAACGGTTTACATCTGTACTGGCACACAAGGCTATACTTGATTCCGGCCTGAGAAAGAAGGCACGTCAGGACAAAGCCTTAGTCGACGAAGTCAGTGCTACAATAATCCTGCAATCATATATGGAGAGCAAGCGTACAGACAAAATTTAACACACATGATATTACCTATTTATACCTACGGACAGCCTGTGTTGAGGAGAATCGCGGAAGACATCCCGACTGACTATCCTGATTTGAAACAACTCATTGCGAATATGTTTGAAACAATGGACAGTGCCGATGGCGTGGGGCTTGCTGCTCCACAGATTGGTCTGCCAATCAGAGTTGTCGTCATTGATCTTGATGTCCTGTCCGATGATTTGCCGGAATATAAAGATTTCCGCAAGGCATATATCAATGCACATATCCTATCGGCTGAGGGAGAGGAAGAAGGGATGGATGAAGGCTGTCTCAGTCTCCCTGGCATACATGAGACAGTGAGACGCCCCGGCAGGATTCACGTGCAGTATCTTGATGAGAATCTTGAACCGCACGATGAGATTGTCGAGGGGTATCTTGCCCGTGTCATGCAGCATGAGTTCGACCATCTTGAAGGCACACTGTTCATCGACCACTTACCTCCGTTGCGCAAACAGCTCATCAGGGGCAAGCTGAATGCGATGCTCAAGGGCAAAGTCAATTGCTCATACAGAGTAAAAGCCATCAAAAAGTAACATTACTAATGATCCATTGAGGAAGACACGGACGCTGATATTATCCCTTTGTTTGCTGCCGTTGACACTTATGGCACAAATAAACACCGACAGGGTGATGGCAATTGCACGCAACGCCCTGTACTTTGAAGATTATGTCTTGTCCATCCAGTACTTCAACCAAGTCATAGCGGCTAAGCCGTATCTGTATGAGCCATATTTCTTCCGCGCTTTGGCCAAGTTTAACCTTGACGACTACAGCGGTGCGGAGATCGACTGCACACGTGCTATAGACCGCAATCCGTTTGTTGTCAACGCTTATCAGATCCGTGGGTTGTCGCGGATACGCCAGCAGAAGTATGACGAGGCCATCAGCGACTATCACACAGCCCTTAAATATGACCCCGAAAACATCGTGTTGTGGCATAATCTTTCACTCTGCCACCTTTCGAAGAAGGACTATGACAATGCGGAGTCAGATCTCAACAACCTGTTGCGTATATCGCCGCGTTACGCCACGGCATATCTCATGCACGGCGAAGTAATGCTCAACAAGAAGGATACGGTACAGGCATTGACAGACTTCGACAAGGCCATAGACATAGAACGCTATGAGCCGAGTGGATGGAGTGCAAAGGGAATTGTGCTGTTACAGCAGGGGAAGTATAAAGAAGCCGAGCAGAACCTTGATCAGGCCATACAACTGAGTGTGCGTAATGCCGGCAATTACATCAACCGCGCCCTCGCCCGCTTTCATCAGAACAATCTGCGTGGTGCGATGAGCGACTACGATATGGCTCTTGATGTCGAGCCTGGCAACTTCCTCGGACACTATAACCGTGGACTGCTACGTGCACGTGTCGGTGATGACAATCGTGCCATCGAAGACTTTGACTTTGTGCTAAATATTGACCCCGACGACATGATGGCGACGTTCAACAGAGGTGTGCTACGTTCTCAGACGGGCGATTATCGTGGTGCCATAGCCGATTTCACTCGTGTGCTTCAGGTCTACCCGAACTTCATGACCGGATATTACCAACGCGCAGAAGCCCGCCGCAAGATTGGCGACCGTCATGGGGCAGAGGAAGATGAATTCGTCATAATGAAAGATCAGCTTGACCGTGCTAATGCCAATATCGCCCAAAACAATGACAGCAACAGAGCTTCAGCCGACAATAGACAGGACGGCAAAAGCGAAGACGATGAAGGAAGCAAGACCCGCAAGCGTAGTGACAAGAATGTGGAAAACTACAACAAGCTGGTCATTGCCGACGACTCCGGTGCTACACGAGCATACGCCAACGATATGCGAGGACGAGTGCAAGATCGCAATGTGCAGATCAAACTCGAAGGGATGTTCGTCCTCACATATTACGAACGTCCCAATGAGACGCGCCGTAATGCCAACTCCAATCGGTATGTTGACGAGTTGAACCATAGCAAGCAACTGTATCGGGATCTGCTGACTACAAATGCAGAGGCTGCGCTCACAGAGCAGCAGATAAGCATACACTTTGCACTTATCGATCAGCACACTGCCGACATTGTTGCCGACGATCGCAGTGCTGTGAGGCGTTTTGCGCGTGCCCTTGACTTCTACTTGGTACAGGACTTCTCCAGTGCAATCGATGACCTGACACAAAGCATTCTTCTTGACGACACATTCATGCCGGCATACTTCATGCGTGCCGTCATAAGAAACAAGCAGATGGAAAGGCTGAAATCCGAGGGAGCTGACGGCATTACATACCCGGCTTCGGCTGACGAAGCAGGACAGGAGGCGGGGTTGGATTATAGCAGCATACGCCGTGACCTTGACAAGGTCGTGGAACTGGCTCCGGGGTTTGCCTACGGATACTTCAACAGAGGATGTCTATTGGCATCGCTCAATGACTATCGTGCCGCACTGCTTGACTT
>CAVHVD010000085.1:0-5769 GCA_963639425.1 Faecalibacterium prausnitzii | reverse complement strand
TTCTCGAAGTGGCAGGGCGCAACATTGAGGGCGAGATAACGCTCGAAGAGAGCCGTCGCCTCATGGATTCCTACTATCAGAGCAAGACAGCTCGGACACCTAAGGAAGAAGAGGAGGAAGAGGCCGACAAAGTTTCCGCCAACATCGCACGCATCCTGAAATCATATTCCTTTGCCTTCAATACCAACGGGTATGTTTCGCTTCATCGCCGCATCTTTGAGGGGGTGTTCAAGCACGCCGGGGAGATTCGCACCTACGACATCACCAAGCGCGAGTGGGTGCTTGAAGGCGATACGGTCAGCTACCTCAACTGGGAAGACCTGCGTCGCGCCCTTGACTGGGACATCGAACAGGAGAAAAACTTCTCTTACCGCAATCTGACCGAAGACGAGAAGATAGAGCACATTGCCAAATTCATCTCCGACGTTTGGCAGATACACGCTTTTCGCGAGGGCAACACCCGAACCACGGCAGTCTTCGCCATCCAGTATTTGCGCTCGCTTGGATTTCATGTGAACAACCGCATGTTTGCCCTCCACTCGTGGTATTTCCATAATGCTCTGGTACGTGCCAACTACCGCAACATACAGAAAGACATCGAATACACGCCCATCTATCTCATCCGTTTCTTCCGTAACCTGCTTCTTGGCGAGAAATGGGACCTGAAAAACCGCTATCTCCACATCAATGCCTCAAAGGGGTTGGGAAGTCAGCCTAACTTGAGAGCTGATGATGGCGGTGTAAAAGAGCGTGTTGGCGGTGCAAATGGCGGTGTAAATATGGAAGAACTTTTGCTGAGAGCAATCGTGGGAACGCCGGGACTCAATGCGCCGACCTTGTCGAGACAGTTACGGAAGAGTCTGCGTACAGTGCAACGTCATTTGAAAGCACTCTCCGATATGGGCAGGATAGAGTTTCGCGGTGCGCCGAAGACTGGCGGCTATTGGCCTGTGAATTAGGATTGATCAATAACTTTCGTGGCTTTTGTCGTCGTCCATTGCATCCCAGTAGTCGGTGTCCATTTTCATGATCTTGAAGACTTTCTCGGTTTGTAATCCCAAGCCGCAGTCATAGATGTATTCTGTCAGTTGCTGCCCGTTTATCAGGATGATGGTCGGCGAGCCATTCAGACTTTCCACATAGTTCATCGCCCCATCCGTGTAGTCTGACGTGGTGATGAACACCCCTTTCTTCGATGGCGTTCCGGCAACAGCTCCTACGAAGCCTTGGACTTCAGCGCGATTCACTTTGTGCCCCAAGGCATATCGTTTTGCCTGTATGGAGATGTGGTTGAAGCCCAAAACGTCTTCTTTGATGACACCGTCTATGCCTCCGTCCCCCGAAAGCGGCGTGACCGTACCGGCATTCTTGACCTCGCCACCATAGCCCATTGCCTGAAGCAGCCTCACGACCAGCCTCTCAAATTCCTGTGGCTGCTTGCCCAATATGGTCGTCAAGATCTGTGACTGCACGTTATGTTTTATCCTGTCATACGAGTTGGCCAATTCCTCCTCCGGCGTATGTTCCTCATCATGTGCCGCGGGAGAAGAAGTTGTGCCGTCATCCTCCTTACTTTTGGATTTCTTCGGTGTCTTTGCGCTTACGGTTGCCCTGACGAACTCATTTATTTGTTCCTCCGTAGACGAAGAGAGCATGGCCAAGCCCTCTTTGCTGATTTTGTAGTTGCCTTTATGCGGCTTCTCCACAAGCCCTGCGATGAAAAGATATGACAAAGCCCAGTGAATACGATGCAAAAATATCTCGCCGCTTCCTGATGGGTACAGGGCATTCATCTCCTCATCGGTCAATCCGAAATGCTTGGCCAGGGAGATGCGTAGATCCTTGGCTCTCATGGTGACTCCGGTACTCAGTTCTTTCAGTGCCTGCATCCTTATTTCTTCAAATCGTGGTATCATAAGCGACAGTGTTGTTTTTCATAGCCACCAATAAAAAGCATTGGTGTTTCCACTTGCGAAGATAGCAAAAAAACTTGTAGGAACAGTCCGTGCCTGTCCTATTTGTCGGTGGCCAGTGAGAAGTCGAACTGTAGGCCGCCGCCGTCGCGGTTCCTGACGCTGATGGTTCCGCCGTGGAGCAGCACGGCGTTCTTCACGATGGCGAGGCCGAGGCCGGTGCCGCCCATCTTGCGGCTGCGCCCTTTGTCGACACGGTAGAAACGCTCGAACAGGCGTGGCAGGTGCTCCGCAGCCACGCCGATGCCGTTGTCGGAGAAGGTGAAGCGGTATGTATCCATTGAGCCGGTCTCTGACGGTCGTGAGCTGAGGTGTATGTCGGTGCCCTGACCGGCATAGGCAATGGCGTTGTCCGTGAGATTGCGGAAGATGCTATATAGCAGGCTGCGGTTGCCGTGGACCATGATGTGCTCGGGGATGTCGCAGGTCATGGTCATCCCTTTCTGCCCGAGTGCGAACTGGCTTTCCTTCTCCACGGTGCGGATAAGCTCTGCCACGTCGACCTCCTCGAAGGTCATCATCTTGGCACCGTCGTCGATGCGGTTGAGCATCGACATGTCAGCAAGCAGTGCCGTCAGCCGCTTGCTCTGTGCGTAGCACCGCTCAAGAAACTGCTGGCGTGTGGCCTCGTCGACCTTGGGGTTCTCGAGTATGGTCTCGAGATAGCCCTGTATGCTTGCCACGGGGGTCTTCAGCTCGTGTGTCACGTTCTGCGTCAGCTGCTGCTTCAGGACGTTCTGCTCCTGCTGTGTGCGCCGCAGCTGTAGGTACAGCTTCACGATGCGTTCGGCGGTGTCGCCCAGCTCGTCGTTGGAGAAGTTTCCGAGGCTCTCGCTCCAGTCTTCCCCGATGGGGGAGGGCGTGAGGCTCGCTTTCGCTGCAAAGTCGTTCAGCTGGGTTATGTTCCGTCCCAGACGGTGGATGAACTGATAGAGGATGACGGTGAGCAGGAGCATCACGACGAGTGCGAACCATAGGTAGTGCTGGTCTGTGTGCAGGCTCTTGGCCAGGTCGAGGTCATAGGGCAGTGCCGAGCGGATGATGTATCCGTCGTGCGGATAGTATGTGGCACTGTAGAAATAGTCCTGCCCCAGGGTCGTGCTGTTGCGGTCGACGGTGGAGCCGCTGCCTTTCTTCAGTGCCTGCATCACCTCCTGCCGCCCCGCATGGTTGCCCATGTCGCTGATGTCCTTGTCGGCACTGTCGAACACCACACGTCCGTCTTCCATGATGACTGTCACGCGCAGACCCGCCATGCTGTGACCGGCGAGGTAGCTGCGAACCTCGTCCGGTATTTCGGGAATTCTTGCCGCCTCGTCCGCGAAAGTCTCGTGCATGTGGTTGTTGAAGTCTTGCAGGCGGATGTTGAGCATCTCCACCTTGTACTGCTTCTCGCGGTATTGCTGGAACACGATGAAAGCTGCCGCGAAGACCACGAACAGCGACAGCACGCTCAGATACAGTCTGTTGCCGATGGTCTGTCTCCTTGGCTTCGGTCTCTGTGACTTGTTGTTGTGGCTCAACATCGTCGGCTCCTTTCGGCGTTTTTGTGACTACTATTCGGAAAAATAATATCCGAAGCCGAGGCGTGTCACGAGGTTATCGGCATAGGGGCCGAGCTTCTTGCGCACGCGGGTGATGTTGACATCCACCGTACGGTCGGTGACGATGACATCCGTGGGCCATACCAGGTGTATGAGGTCCTGCCGCGAGAACACGCGCCCCCTCTGTTCGAGCAGCGTGTGCAGGATTCCGAACTCTGTCTTCGTCAGCTCCACGTCGCTGCCGTCAATGCTGACGCTCTTCCTGTCGAGGTCTATCGTGAGACCCTTGTAGCGGATGATGTCGTTCTTCTTGCCGCCCTCTCCCTTCCTCTCCGTCCGTCGCAGCACGGCACGTATGCGCAGCAGCACCTCCCTGATGGAGAAAGGCTTGGAGATGTAGTCGTCGGCTCCGATGTTGAAGCCGGTTATCTTGTCGTTCTCGGTGCCCTTGGCGGTGAGGAAAACCACAGGAACGCTCTTCGTCGTCACATCCTGCCTCAGCCGCCGTGCGACCTCGAAGCCACTGATGCCGCCCATCATGACATCGAGCAGTATCAGGTCATACTCGGCAATGTGCTTGCCGAGTGCCTCCTCGCCGGAAGAGGCCGTGTCCACGTCGTAGCCCTCGGTCTCAAGGTTAAAGCGGAGGATTTCGCAGAGGTCTTCCTCGTCGTCAACCACAAGTATTCTTGCTTTCCTGTCTTTGTCCATCATATCGCAAAGTTATCCTTTTTTACTTTCAGGCTGCAATATAACGGCTTCTTCTTTTCAATCCGGTTGCATCGGCGTTACAATGCCGTTACATTCCGCACGCTGTGCAGAGCCGTTCATAAACTTATCGCGATACAGTGAAAAAGTTATCGCGATAACTTTTGAAAAAGTACCCGATATAGTGGGTACTTTATCGGGATAAGTTTTTGGCTCTATCGCGATATATTTTCGGCCTTTTCGTGGGGTGTCGTCCGCGGAAGGCTCGGCAAGGGGCAAAAAGAAAGAGGCTGCGCCGTGATATTCCTATCACGACACAGCCTCGTGCGCAGTATTCAGTGTGTTACTTCATACCGTCTTGCCCTTTTCTTAGCAACGCTTGTCAAGATAAGGCAGTGTGTACGGACGACGGTACTCGTAGTAGTACAGACGATGTGCAGCAGCCTCCTTGTCGTTGCCCTCGAATACGCGGGTTGCAGGATTCCACTTCACTTCGCGCTGGAGCTCGTAAGCGATGTTGCAGAGGCAGCACAGAACTGCTGAGCTGACACCGGCCTCGATAGGAGCTATCGGGTTCTGACGTGAGCGCACGCAGTCGATGAAGTTCTGCATGTGCGGTGAGCTGGTCTCGTAGTTCTGAGCAGCTGTCTTGCTGTTCTTCGCTCTCTTCATGTACTCCTCGTACATCTTCTGACGCTCCTCGGCAGTCATCATGCGTGGACGTGTGCCGCGCAGGCTCTCCGGAACGAGTGAGTTGTCCGAGCACTCCATGTATCCGCGTGCCACGTTAATCCATCCCTTGTCGCCGATGAACTTCAGGCCCTGTGCATTTGGGTTGTCCTCCAGGTAAGGATGCTCCATGAGGATGGCACCGCTTGCATAGCGTGCAGAGTAGAGTTCACCCTCGCCCCAGTGGTTAGGACCATAGAATGCCAACGGCTGTGAGCCGTCCATACCCATTGCTGCGTTTGCGATGTCGTGCATGTGTGCGCCCCAGTCGGCTGTGTAGCCGTTACCGGTCTCGCTGTACCAACGCCATGCGCCCCAGAACTGCTCGCGTCCTTCGGGGCTGACGGTCTTCGTGACGTTGCCCTTCTTGTCCTTTGTCTCGACTACCAACGGCGGGCAGAGCAGCTCGTTGTAGTGGATGTTCGGGTTGCTCAACGGGCCGAGCCACTGGTTGAAGTTCAGGTTTGCAGGAATAGGCTGCTCGGGGAAGTCGATTGGCTTTGGAGGAGCACCTACCTGTGAGTAGATCTTGTCGATGTGACCTATTGCACCTTCCTGAACGAGCTTTATGGCGAGCTGGAACTCACCGCTCGAACGCTGCTGGCTACCTGTCTGGAACACAACGTGGTTGTGACGGACAGCATCCTGCATGGCGTATGCTTCGGTGATGGTGTATGTCAGAGGCTTCTGGCAGTAGATGTCCTTGCCAGCCTGAGCTGCGTGGATGGCATTCAGTGTGTGCCAGTGGTCGGGAGTTGCAACCTCGACAGCGTCGATGTCTTTTCTCTCAAGCAGATCCTCGTAGAACTCATAAA
>CAVHVD010000084.1:0-30875 GCA_963639425.1 Faecalibacterium prausnitzii | reverse complement strand
TCTTACTTTGCCATTGAAGTATATCTTACTTTGCCATTGAAGTATATCTTACTTGGTCAAGTAAGATATACTGGCTTTTACCCTATATTTTCATTTTCCGACTTGGTCGGTATGCGTTTTTGAATTAAATTTGTGCCACGTATTTGTATGTGGAGGACAGAAACAACATTAAACAAACTAAATAATTAAAAATCAATCATCTATGTGGTTAAGTAATTCATCAGTAGGAAGGAAAGTGGTGATGAGCGTAACAGGAATTGCCCTTATCCTATTCCTCACATTTCATGCGGCGATGAACATTGTGGCACTGATCTCGACCGAGGGGTACAATTGGATTTGTGAGTTCCTCGGCTCTAATTGGTATGCCGTAGCCGGCACTTTGGCTTTGGCCGCATTGTTCGTCATTCACATCATCTACGCTTTCTGGCTGACGTTACAGAACAGGAAAGCCCGTGGCACAGAACGCTATGCCGTGACAGATAGGCCAAAGACTGTCGAGTGGGCTTCGCAGAACATGCTGGTGCTCGGCATTATTGTCATCTTAGGTCTGCTGCTGCACCTTGTCAACTTTTGGAGTAAGATGATGCTTCCCGAACTGATGTTCGAGTCCGGCGCAGAGGTAGATCTGCTCACGCTATCTTATGCTACAAATGGTGTTCATCACATCATGCAGACGTTCTCCAATCCCGTGTATGTCGTGCTTTATCTTGTTTGGTTAGGTGCGTTGTGGTTTCACCTGACACATGGTTTTTGGAGCGCAATGCAGACATTGGGATGGAACAACCATATTTGGCTTAACCGCTGGAAGTGCATCGGCAACATCTACACCTCTTTTGTTGTGGCATGTTTTGCATTGGTTGTCGTCGTTTACTTCATCATGTCGCTTATCTTGCTGTAAACAGGTGGCGGGAAGATTCAATAATCAAGACTTAAACAGAACAATATATTATGACTAAGATAGATACAACTCGAAAGATAGATTCCAAGATTCCAGAGGGACCTGTGGCAGAGAAATGGACGAACTACAAGGCTCATCAGAAACTTGTGAATCCTGCCAACAAACGTCGTTTGGACATTATTGTTGTAGGTACAGGACTTGCCGGTGCATCGGCTGCTGCATCGCTTGGTGAGATGGGCTTCAGAGTACTGAATTTCTGTATCCAAGACTCTCCACGTCGTGCACACTCCATTGCAGCACAGGGAGGTATCAACGCCGCAAAGAACTATCAGAACGACGGAGACTCTGTGTACCGTCTGTTCTATGATACTGTTAAGGGCGGTGACTATCGCTCTCGTGAGGCTAATGTGTACCGTTTGGCAGAGGTGTCGAATAATATCATTGATCAGTGTGTGGCACAGGGCGTTCCTTTTGCACGTGAGTATGGTGGTACGTTGGCAAACCGCTCATTTGGTGGAGCACAGGTGTCTCGTACATTCTACGCTAAAGGTCAGACAGGCCAGCAGCTTTTGCTTGGAGCCTATTCAGCACTGAGTCGTCAGGTAGCAGCAGGAACGGTGAAGCTGTACACGCGCTACGAGATGGAAGATGTTGTCATTGTTGACGGACGTGCTCGTGGTATCATTGCCAAGAATCTTGTCACAGGCAAGTTGGAACGTTTTGCTGCTCACGCCGTTGTAATTGGCACTGGCGGCTACGGCAATACATACTTCCTTTCTACCAACGCTATGGCTTGCAACGTGTCGGCTGCGATGGCATGCTATCGCAAGGGAGCATGGTTTGCAAATCCAGCCTTTGTCCAAATTCACCCGACATGTATCCCCGTACATGGTGACAAGCAGTCGAAGCTGACCCTGATGTCGGAGTCTCTTCGTAACGATGGCCGTATCTGGGTGCCAAAGAAGCTTGAGGATGCAAAGAAGCTGCAAGAAGGCACACTGCAAGGCAAGGATATTCCTGAGGAAGACCGCGATTACTACTTGGAACGTCGTTATCCGGCGTTCGGCAACTTGGTACCTCGTGACGTGGCATCGCGTGCAGCAAAGGAACGTTGCGACAAGGGATATGGCGTGAACAATACCGGCTTGGCTGTGTTCCTCGATTTCAGCGAAGCTATCCAGCGCTTAGGTAAGGATGCGGTGGCTCAGCGTTACGGCAACTTGTTCGATATGTATGAGGAGATTACAGATGTCAATCCGTATGAGAATCCTATGATGATCTATCCGGCTATCCACTACACTATGGGTGGCATCTGGGTTGACTACGAACTACAGACTTCAATAAAGGGACTGTTCGCTATCGGCGAGTGCAACTTCTCCGATCATGGTGCTAACCGTTTGGGTGCATCGGCTCTGATGCAGGGCTTGGCAGACGGATACTTTGTCCTGCCATACACCATACAGAACTACTTGGCAGATCAGATCACTGTACCGCGCTTCTCTACCGACACTCCTGAATTTGAAGAGGCCGAGAACGCCGTAAGGACGAAGATGGAGCACTTCATGAACATCAAGGGAAAGAAGTCTGTTGACTCGATACACAAGGAACTTGGTCGCGTGATGTGGGAATATGTAGGTATGGGTCGTACAGAGGCCGGACTTAAGGAAGGCTTGAAGAGACTGAAGGAGATACGTCATGAGTTCGAAACCAATCTGTTTGTGCCGGGTTCTATGGATGGCATGAACAATGAACTCGATAAGGCCAGCCGTCTGAATGACTTCATCATAATGGGAGAGCTGATTGCCTATGATGCTCTTAATCGCAACGAGAGTTGCGGCGGACACTTCCGTGAAGAGTACCAAACAGAAGAAGGTGAGGCCAAGCGTGATGACGAGAACTTCTTCTACGTGGCATGTTGGGAATATCAGGGCTCGGATGAGGAAGAGCCTGTACTGCTGAAGGAACCGTTGGTTTACGAGGCTATTAAGGTTCAGACGCGTAACTACAAGAGCTAACAGGTGAAGTTGAACAGTTAAAGAACAATTACAATGGATAAGAATATTTCATTCAAACTTAAGATATGGCGTCAGAATGGTCCCAAGGAGAAGGGACATTTCGACGAGTTCCAAATGAAAGACATACCTGGTGACACCTCTTTTCTCGAGATGCTCGACATATTGAACGAACAGCTCGTCAGTGAAGGCAAGGAGCCGGTGATGTTCGATCACGACTGCCGTGAGGGTATTTGTGGTATGTGTTCGCTCTACATCAACGGACATCCGCATGGTCCTGCAACGGGTGCCACGACATGTCAGATCTATATGCGTCGCTTCAAGGATGGAGATACCATTACGGTTGAGCCTTGGCGTTCGGCGGCGTTCCCAATCATCAAGGACTTAATGGTAGACCGCACGGCATTTGACAAGATCATGCAGGCTGGGGGCTACATGAGCGTGCGCACAGGTGCACCGCAGGATGCCAATGCCATCCTGATTCCCAAGCAGATTGCCGATGAGGCTATGGATGCCGCTTCATGTATAGGTTGCGGAGCATGTGTCGCTGCTTGCAAGAATGGTTCTGCCATGCTGTTTGTATCGTCCAAGATCACGCAGCTCAATCTGTTGCCGCAAGGTAAGCCCGAGGCACTGCGTCGTGCAAAGGCGATGTTGAGCAAGATGGATGAGTTGGGATTTGGCAACTGCACCAATACGCGTGCTTGTGAGGCAGAGTGCCCCAAGAATGAGTCAATCATCAACATTGCCCATCTCAATAGAGATTTTGTCAAGGCCAAGTTACACGACTGACAGTATTAAAAGAAAAATACTACCTTTGTCCCCCGCTAACAAAATGGCGGGGGATTTTTTGTTTCATGGACTGTTCTCTGCCAATGAAAGTAGAATAAATAGGTATAGACAAGATGGGAAGCAACAAATTGACAGGATACGTGCTCGGTGCTGCCGGTGCTGCATCGTATGGATTGAACCCGTTGTTTGCGTTGCCGCTGTATGCTGACGGCATGGATGCAGATTCTGTGCTGTTCTTCAGGTATTCTTTCGGCATATTGCTTGTGGCATCAATGATTGTGGCTCGTGGACGTAGCTTTAAGGTGAAGCCGCGTCAGTTGGCTATGCTCGCCCTGCTTGGCATGCTCATGGCACTGTCGTCGGAAACGTTGTTCGAGAGCTATAACTATATGGATGCCGGCATCGCTTCTACCATCCTCTTTATATATCCGATACTTGTGGCTCTTATGATGGCTCTGTTCTTCAAGGAAAAGCTGAAACCTCTGACAGTCGTTTGTTTGGCTGTGTCGCTCATCGGCATTTTGTTGTTGTATCATAAGAGTGATGGCTCGTCGCTAAGCCTTGTGGGAGTGGGGCTGGCCGTGGTCTCCGCCCTGACTTACGCCATGTATATAGTCGGTGTCAACAGAGGAGGGCTGGCAAATGTCGCGACCCTCACCGTCACTTTCTACGTCCTTGTGGTTGGCACCATGTTTTTCCTTGTTCGTCTGCATGGAGGTATACAGATAATACTGCCAAACAAGTGGTTTCTGTGGGGCAATCTGTTTGCCTTGGGACTGCTCCCTACCGTCATGTCATTCCTGTGCACTACGGCAGCCATCAAGATTATCGGTTCTACGCAGACTTCAATCCTCGGCTCACTTGAGCCTGTGACAGCACTGGCTGTCGGTGTCACTGTGTTTGGGGAAGTGCTTACACCGCGTGATGGCTTGGGGTTAGTTCTGATTCTTTTGGCAGTAACCGTTGTCATTGCAGGTGACAAGGTGGGTCAGGAATTCATCAAAGTGCGAAAGCTGTTCCCACGCATCAAGCGTAGGTGAACTGTAAACGTTATTATTCCTGTCGTTCATCTCTTGACTATCGAGTCGAAAGGGTAGAGCGTGCCTTCGGCAGACTTGAGATATGCCACAGCGGCTCCGATCTTTAGCGAGAAGTCGATGCGTACCGGAAGATGGTTCCTATCGTCGCTGACGAAGAAGCGTAGCAACTCTTTATTTTTGTTGTCCTTGTCGTCATAGGTGACAATGCTAAAGCCCAAACAGCGGTAGGTACGCCCGTCCTTTCCTTTCACTTCATTTTTACCAAGATAGTTCATTGTCACTTCTTCAACTTTGCGTCCTGTGGCAAGAGGAAACTGTATCTTGGGTGTCTTCTCGAACTCTGACATGTCGTAATTGCGTGTGCGTGCTATGATGCTGAGCATGTCATAAATACAACGGCTGTCATCATACGATGTGTTCAGATCTTCCTTGCCTGGTCGCATGCGCCTTTGTGCTACGTGAGTTACACCATTATTATATGTGTACCATGCCTCGTCTATTGAGTAGCGATCGCCTTCTTCCGCCGCTTTCTTGTAGTATATCGGCTCAAGATGCCTTGATATGGTGCACATCAGGGTATCGCGTAGGCGGAAGATGATGTCGGCAGATTTGTTACCGACAGCCATTAGTTTTATGTCAAAAGCACCATTGCCCTCTGACTTCGATGCTTTGGTCTCCAAATTGGCATATCCAACTTTTTTCCAAAAGATTCCCCAGTCGAAGTACAGGTCATAACTTATGTTCTCGCCAGAGGCAAAAGCCTTATTACTGACTTCGCATTGAGCAGAGGCTGACAGAGCGAAGCTCATGGCTACGATGATGAACAGGTATGCTGTCCGCACACTGATGTCTCGTATTGAAACTGATGGATTGTGTCTAATTTCGTCTTCCATTGTTCCTGTTGCCTCTTTCTTTCTTCTGATCCGGCTTCTGTTTCTTCATTTCGCTGGGCTTCTGTCTGTCGAGCGGTTTGGAGTGTATATCCCAATCCTGTGTGATATCGAAGTTGGCCTTGAATTCAATCATCTGCGGATAGTAATACACTTCTTCCGGCTGTAAGCCTTCGTCGTAATTGCCTGTATCCCATTGTCCATTGCCATTGCGGTCGTTAATCAAACGCGCCCCGTATTTACCCGGAGTGAGGTAATAGAAATCCGCATGTCCATTGGTCACGGAAACTGTACGAACGACCTCATCTTTGCCATCCAGCAATTCCACGAAAGAGATACTGTCTGCGCCACTGATATTGAAGAACACCTGCCCGTAACTCTCAATGGTCTTGATCTTGAAATCCTTTTTCTCCCTGTTGGTGAAAAGTCCGTAAAGCCCGGACACAGCGAGAGAGTCCATCTCAAAAGTGTAACTGCTCCCAGGCTGCCAGTCGGCGAGTATGTTATACATCTTTATATCGACAGCGTCCTGCTCAATACTGAAAGGCACATCCTGCCACAACGTGTCTACCTGCATCTTGATGTGCAATGCAGCAGAGTCTATTGAGGCAACCGGTTCTTGAAAAGTCAGAGACAGATAATCGTAAATGTCAAGCGACGATGGGGCATAAACCTCAATAGGCAGAAACTTTGGCCCGTCGGTTATTGGCGGCTGTCCGCGCTCGGCACGGCGTTCGTTCTCCTTCTCGCGCTCTTCTCGCTCTTTCTTCAGTTCGGCCTCTGTCTTCACGCGCTCTTTTGATACCAAGGCAAGGGTGTCAGTGCGTGGTGAGAGCTGTCCCGTGGAGTCTGTGTACAGGTATGAGATGCTCATACGTAGGGTATCAGCTTGATAAATCAGTGAATCCCTTATCCAATAGCGTATTGTGTCAGTGCGGCTGGTCAGCCGGTCAACGACAAAAGCACTGTCAGCGTTGAAGTCTAATCCCTTTATTGCGGGTAGCGTATCGGCAGGAGCCGTAAAGTAAAGCGTGAACTGCTTTTTCGTGGAACGCTCCGACTTGGCAAGCCTTTGGCTCTTCTTCCCATAGGTGAAGCTGCGTAACAACAAATCGTCGGGCATGAAACGTGTGTAGCTGCGCGGTGTTATAGAGTCGACGGTCAGGCTGTCGACCCATGTTGTGTCCATCCGTATGGCCGGCTCGCTGTATGGGATTATTATCGAGTCATAGAAAGCAATGGCTTCAGTTGGCTGTGAGAATTTGTAGTCTCCGTCGGCATCCTGCAAGGCATAGATGTGGTAGCGTCCGGGTGCTATGCCTTTGATGCTGAATTGTCCACGGCTGTCTGAACGTCCCACACGGTCGAACGGCTTGGTCTTGAAAGCGGAGTCGGCCAAATCAGAGTGCAGTCCTATGAGGGCACCTTTTATTGGCTCCAGATTGCTTGCGTTCAGTAGAGTACCACTTACCGACATCGAGTCAAGCACATTGCCCGTGGAAAAAGTATAGACAAAGCCCTCCAGCGGGTTGCCCTCGTTGTTGTCTTGAATGGCATCGGAGAAATCGATAGTGTATGTTGTGTTCGGCTGTAGCGTGTCTCCAAGATTAACGATGACACGTTTGCCGCGTGCGTTTACCTCCGGTTGCTGTAGCTGTGGTGGTGATATTACGATCTTCTCCTGCGGCTTATCTAATTTTATGTATTCATCGAAAGCTATGGATATTCTGTTGCTGTTGGCGTTAAGCGAGTTCAGTGCAGGGCTTCCACTTAGAAATACTGGTGGGGTCTCGTCATAGTCCCCTCCACCGAGAGTACCTACGCTGGCACAGGAATACAAGATCATGCCGACGGCAAGAATACAGAATATCCTGTGCCGACGGTCAGCCGTTTTCCTTATGAAATCCGATATAAACATGGTACAAAAGTAAACGTTTTCGTCTAAAGAAAAAGCCCGTTCGTCGATAAAATACAGGTCATAACGTCCCTTTACGTACCTTTGCAGCGGTGTGGTGTACCTCTTTTATACAGCACGCTATAGTTGTGATACACAGAAACTACAACAAGAATTAAAATAGTTTTTTAAAGAAATGAAGAAAGGATTGATTTTACTTGCCAGTTGTGCAGCACTTGTCAGCTGTGGGCAAAGTGGACAGTCGGGGGCCAAAGCTCCTGAGTGTGCCGTGATGACGGTGAATGCAACCACATCTAACTTGACAAATTCCTACCCTGCAACCATCAAAGGAAAGCAGGACGTTGACATCCGCCCGATGGTTAGCGGTTTCATAACCAAGCTGCACGTTGACGAAGGTGCGTCGGTGCGCAAAGGACAGGTGCTGTTTACGATTGATCAGGTGCAGTATCAGGCCGCTGTTGATCAGGCAAGGGCTTCTGTCGCTACAGCCGAGGCAGCTGTAAATACTCAACAGCTGACATACGATAACCGCAAGATGCTGAATGCAAAAGAGATAACCAGTGATTTCGACTTACAGACGCAGGAGAATGCGTTGGCTCAAGCAAAGGCAAACTTGGCTCAAGCACGTGCTGCACTCACCTCTGCACAGCGCAATCTTGAGTATACCAACGTGACAAGTCCGAGCGACGGCGTTGTTGGTACAATTCCCTATCGTCTCGGAAGCCTCGTAAGCCCTTCAAGTGCACAGGCTCTGACTACTGTGAGCGACATCAGCAATATGTACGCATATTTCTCTATGACTGAACGCGACATGCTTAACCTGACCAAGGAGTACGGCTCGGGTGACATCATCAAGAACTTGCCTGAAATTCAGTTACAGCTCATAGACGGCTCCATCTATCCTCTGAAAGGACGTGTTGAGACCATCAGCGGCTCTATAGACGTGACCACAGGTTCGGTGACATTGCGTGCACTGTTCCCCAATCCTGATAGGGTGCTTCTTAGTGGCGGAACAGCCAATGTGGTGTTCCCCAATGACCTGACCAACGTGTTCCTCGTTCCGCAGTCCGCGACAACGGAGATTCAGGACAAGAAGTTCGTCTTTGTGTTACAGGGAGACAACACCGTCACATCCACGGAAATACAAGTCAGCCCTGTTGATGACGGCAAGAATTACATCGTGCTGAGTGGACTGAAGGAAGGCGACCAAATTGTCACCGAGAACATCCAAAACCTGCGTACAGGCGATGCCATAACTCCAATCACCGCTGCACAGAAAGAGGCCATCTATCAGCAGAACCTACAGGATCAGAAGGATGGTAACATACAGTCTGCAATGCAGTAAGAGAAACAACCCGAGGAATAACTCATAAAACGACTTAACATGAATTTAGCCAGATTTATAAATAGGCCGGTTCTGTCGACGGTTATCTCCATAGTGATCGTGATTTTGGGCTTCATTGGCTTGTACTCGCTGCCAATCACCCTGTACCCCAATATCGCCCCTCCTACCATTATGGTGTACACCTCGTATCCCGGTGCAAATGCCAATACGGTGCTGAATGCCGTCGTTGCGCCGTTGGAGAACCAAATCAATGGTGTCGAACACATGATGTACATGAGTTCAAGTGCATCAAACAGTGGTACGGCACAGATCACAATCACTTTCGAGCAGGGAACAGACCCTGACCTTGCAGCCATCCATGTGCAGAACCGTGTGCAGATGGCACAGGGACTTATGCCGGCAGAGGTCACGCAGATTGGTATCACCACCATGAAGCGACAGTCTTCGTTCCTGATGATCTTCTCGCTCTATGATGATACCGACACATACTCCACGGAGTTCATTGAGAACTATGCGCAAATCAACATCATTCCTGAAGTGCAACGTGTCTACGGTGTGGGCGAGGCGATGGTGATGGGTGTGGACTACGCAATGCGTATATGGCTGCATCCTGATATTATGGCTCAATACAAGCTGATGCCGAGTGATGTTACGGCAGCTCTCGCCGAGCAGAACCTTGAGGCTGCTCCCGGTCAGTTCGGAGAGATGTCCGATCAAACGTATCAGTACACAATCAAGTACAGAGGCCGTCTTGAGACAGCCGAAGAGTTTGAGAACATCGTCCTCAAGTCTCTGGATGATGGTGAAGTTCTCCGTATAAAGGATGTGGCTACGGTGGAGCTTGGTCGTCAGAGCTATGGATACTTCAACCGCGTGGATGGCCACAAGGCCGTTACTGCTGTTGCCATGCAGCTACCCGGCTCAAATGCAACTCAAGCCGTTCAGGGCATACAGGAGGTGTTGGATGACGCAGAGGCTTCTCTCCCGTCAGGACTTCACATCAACATTTCACAGACCGTCAATGAGTTCCTCTTCGCTTCCATCTATGAGCTTATCAAGACCTTGATAGAGGCGTTCATCCTCGTGTTCATCGTGGTCTACGTATTCCTACAGGACTTCCGTTCCACTATCATTCCTCTTATAGCTATTCCCGTGGCGTTGATTGGTACGTTCTTCCTGCTGAATGTCATTGGGTTTAGCATTAACCTGCTGACGCTTTCGGCACTCGTGCTTGCCATTGCCATAGTGGTGGATGATGCCATAGTGGTGGTTGAGGGCGTGCATGCCAAGCTCGACCAAGGATATACCGACCCGAAAAAGGCCGCTATCGATGCCATGAAGGAACTGGGTGGCGCATTGGTATCCATCACGCTCGTGATGATGTCCGTGTTCATTCCTGTGAGCTTCATGGGCGGCACTGCGGGTACGTTCTACCAGCAGTTCGGTCTGACAATGGCCATAGCAATCGGCTTCTCGGCTGTCAACGCCTTGACCCTTAGCCCTGCTCTGTGTGCCATCTTCCTGAAACCTCACAGTAAGGAAGAAGAGGACCCAAGCAAGATGAGTAGGGTTGACAGGTTCCACAATTGGTTCAACAGGAAGTATGACAAGATGCTGAAATCCTATGAAAGCAAGGTCGCATACTTCATAAACCACAAGAAGCTCGCGTTCGGTGTCGTGGTTGCTTCGATCGTTGCACTGGCTGTCCTGATGAGCACAACACCGACCGGCATGGTTCCCACCGAAGACCAGGGTACTCTTATGGGTACTGTCACATTGCCCGCAGGAACATCACAGGAGCGTGCCATCGAAATCATGATGCGTGTAGACAGTCTTATTGCTGCCGAGCCGGCAGTCCAGTCCCGCACAATGATTTCGGGCTTCAGCTTCACCGGTGGTTCAGGACCGTCTTACGGTTCGTTCATCATCAAGTTGAAGGACTTCGATGAGCGCGGACTCATGCAGAATGCCAACGTCGTGTTCATAACCTTGTATATGCGTGCTCAGAAGATCATAAAGGAAGCACAAGTGCTGTTCTTCCAGCCGCCTATGATACAAGGTTACCAGATGTCGAGCGACATACAGCTCAACATGCAGGACAAGACCGGCGGTTCGTTGGACGACTTCTTTGCCGTTGTCAACGATTTCGACGAGAAACTGGCGGCGCGTCCCGAGATCACGTCGGCGCAGACAACGTTCAGCCCAAGTTTCCCGCAGTATCAGATCGACATTGACGCAGCCGCTTGCAAACGTGCCGGCATCAGTCCGTCCACCATCCTGTCGGCGATGCAGGGGTACTATGGTGGTAGCTACGTGTCAAACTTCAACCGTTTCGGCCGTATGTATCGTGTCATGCTTCAGGCAGACCCGATGGAGAGAAAGAACCTTGAGTCGCTGCAAGGTGTGAAGGTTCGCAACAATGCCGGTGAGATGGCACCCATATCACAGTTCTTCACAATCAAGAAGGTATATGGTCCCGACCTCATCAACCGTTTCAATATGTACACGTCAATGCAGGTCATGGTATCTCCGGGTACAGGCTACACGTCCGGTCAGGCTCTGCAGGCCATTGCTGAGGTGGCGCAACAGGAGCTGCCGGCAGGCTACACATACGAACTTGGAGGTATGGCTCGCGAGGAGTCTCAGAACAGCGGCAACTCCACGATCATGATATTCCTGCTCTGCTTCGTGTTCGTCTATCTGCTTCTGAGTGCACAGTATGAGAGCTACATCCTGCCGTTGGCAGTGTTGCTGTCTGTGCCGTTCGGACTTATGGGCAGCTTCATCTTCGTCAACATCATGAGTGCCATTGGGAGCACGTCTGTCCTGCAACTCATCATGGGCAGTATGTCCAACGACATCTACATGCAGATTGCGCTGATCATGCTTATGGGTCTGTTGGCAAAGAATGCCATCCTCATCGTGGAGTTCGCTCTTGATCGCCGCAAGCAGGGCATGAGCCTCACCTCGGCAGCCATCCTCGGTGCATCGGCACGTCTGCGTCCTATCCTGATGACGTCATTCGCGATGATCATCGGTCTGTTGCCCTTGATGTTCGCCTTCGGAGTGGGTGCGCACGGCAACCGCACGCTCGGTACGGCAGCCATCGGCGGTATGCTCATAGGTATGATTCTTCAGATCTTCATCGTTCCGACGTTGTTCGTGGCGTTTGAGTATCTACAAGAGAAGGTCAAGCCTATCAAGTGGGCAGATGTCGACAACTCAGACGCACAGCCTGAAATAGAACAGTACACCAAATAAATAAGGCCATGTCCGTCCCGCCCTGTCTCCGTAAGGAGCAGGACGGACGGTGGATGGTCCGAATAACATACGAGAAAGAAATATGAGAAAACTTGCAATTATATGTTTGGTAGCTACGACGGCACTCTTGAGCAGCTGTCATATCTACAAAGCCTATGAGAGGCCGGACGACCTGACCGTCAACGGTCTGTACCGCGACACTGTGTCGGTCAATGACACGCTGGCCTCGGACACCGCCAATTTCGGCAATGTCCCATGGCGTGAGGTCTTTACAGATCCACAGCTTCAGGCCTATATCGAGGAGGCTCTTGAGAACAATGCCGATATGCGCAGTGCAGCACTGTCGGTGGAGCAGGCCAAGGCATCGCTGATGTCAGCCCGTCTGTCCTATCTGCCCTCGTTCACGTTCTCTCCGCAGGGAACCGTCACCAGCTACAACCACCAAAAGGCGACACAAGCCTATTCCATACCGGTGAACGCCAGCTGGCAGGTCGACCTCTTCGCTCAACTGCTCAATTCGCACCGCAATGCCAAGGTCACGTATCGCCAAACGCAATACTACCGGCAGGCTGTGCAGACACAGATCGTAGCCTCCGTAGCCACGATGTACTACACCTTGCTTATGCTCGACAAGCAGTATCAGATAACAGAGGAGACTGCCGGACTGATGAAGAAGACGGTTGAGACCATGGAGGCGATGTATGATGCTGCTATGACTAACAGTGCGTCGGTAGCTTCGAGCCGCACCAGCTATGCACAGACCGTAGCTTCGCTCTCGGACATCAAGGAGAGCATGCGTCAGACGGAGAACTCGTTCTGCCTGCTGCTGAACAAGCCGTCGCAGCACCTCGAAAGAGGTAGCCTTGACGATCAGAGCCTGCCTTCTGACTTTTCGGTGGGCATTCCGTTGCAGATGCTGTCTAACCGTCCTGACGTGAAAGCAGCGGAGATGTCGCTTGCCGCATGCTACTACAACACCAACAGCGCACGTGCGGCTTTCTATCCGACGGTCACACTGACGGGGTCGTTGGGATGGACCAACAGCTACGGAGTGATTTCTAATCCCGGACATCTGCTGGCAACAGCCATCGGCTCCATAACCCAGCCTCTGTTCTATCGCGGTCGGCTGGTAGCAGCCTTGCGTCAGGCAAAGGCCGCCGAGGAGAAGGCGAAGCTGACCTTCCAGACCGCACTGCTTACAGCCGGCAATGACGTGAACAACGCCCTCTACCAGTATCAGATGAATGCAGAGAAGGCTCAGGCCAGGACGTTGCAGGTGGAATCGGCGAAGCGGGCGTATGAAGACACACAGGAGCTGTGGCAGTTAGGTACATCCACCACCTATCTGGAGGTCATCAGCGCACAGGCGTCCTACCTTGGTGCACAGCTTTCGCAGGTATCCGACACTTACGACAAGCTCAGCGCGGTCGTCAGCCTCTATCAGGCTCTCGGCGGCGGCAGAGAGGAGACGGGTGAGTGAGACAAGATGTGTAACTCTTAAAAGCAACATACTATGATCAGTGAATTAGCTTACGTAGACAAGGGTGCCACGATTGGCGACAACGTCGTCATAGAGCCGTTCGCCTATATTGCCGACGATGTGGTTATCGGTGATGGCTGTGTCATCAAGTCGCATGCCTCAATCCTCAGCGGCACGCGCATGGGCAGCAACAACAGGATTTATCAGGGAGCTGTCGTCGGTGCGTCTCCGCAGGACTTCCGCTACAAAGGTGGACCCACTGAAGTCCGTATCGGCAACGACAACGTGATTCGTGAGAATGTGATCATTGCCCGTTCGTCCGAAGAGGGCGGGGCTACAGTCATCGGCAATCACTGCCACATCATGGCCAGTGCGCATCTGTGCCATGACGTCCGTCTTGACGATTATGTGGTTGTCGGCCTCAAGAGCATACTGGCTGGCAGAAGCCATATATGCACTTGCTCCATCCTGAGCAACGCCGTCATCCTGCAACAGTCGGTGGTCGTCGGCAAGTGGTCGTTGATACAGTCCGGCGCACGCATCTCCAAGGACGTGCCGCCGTTCATCGTCGTGTCGGGCAATCCGGCGGAGTATCACGGCGTAAATTCCGTCATCTTGCAGAACAACGACTTCCACCGTGTCGACGACAAGACCCTGCGCCACATCATGACCTCTTACCTCATCATTTATCAGACAGGCATCAGCACCGAAGACGCCATCGGCCGCATCAGGACACAGGTGCCAAAGAGCGAGGAGGTGGAGGACATCATCCGCTTCCTTGAACGCGCCAAGGGCATAATCTGACGCACCGCCGGTGTGCAGTTTCAGAAGGCAGGCAACGACGACGAAGTTGTCTGCCTTTTATTGTGCCTGTTGGGTACGTATGACCCTGATTGTTAGGCGTTCTGTGGACATACAACCACAACTCTGTGGACGTACAGCCACAACTCTGTGGACGTACAGCCATAGCTCCGTGGACGTACAGCCACAACTCTGTGGACGTACAGCCACAACTCTGTGGACGTACAGCCATAAAAACGGCAGACATACGCCCACATTGTTTTTCTTCTGCTTCGTTTTCTTTTCCGGCCATCGTGTCGTCGTTTGGAAATTAACGTTAAATTTGCGGTGACAGAACGACAAAGTACTAACCATAAACCATTATATCATGATGAAAACCAATAGACGAAACTTTCTGAAGGCTTTGGGTGGAGCCGCACTGTTCACCATAGTCCCGCGTCCGGTTCTGGGCAAGGGATTTATCGCTCCAAGCGACCAGCTGACAAAAGGCATCATCGGCGTGGGCGGCATGGGCACCGGACACATCAGCTACCCTGGTACGCGCCTTGTCGCCATCTGCGATGTCGACAGCAATCACCTCTCGGCAGCACAGAAGCTGGCGGGTGAGGCGGTGGCCACATACCACGACTTCCGCGACCTCATCTGTGACCCCGATGTCGACATTGTGCACATCGCCACGCCACCCCACTGGCATGGCATCATGACCGTCGAGGCCGCCAAGGCCGGTAAGGACATCTGGTGCGAGAAGCCCATGACGCGCACCATCGGCGAAGGCCGCCGTGTCATGGAGGCTGTCCGCCAGTACGGCCGCATGTTCCGTCTCAACACGTGGTTCCGCTTCAAAGACCCGTTCTATGGCCTGGGCACCACTGTCAAGCCGCTGAAGAAGCTCGTGCAGAGCGGCATGCTGGGATGGCCGCTGAAGGTCACCATCAGCAAGCATACCGGCTTCGACTGGAAATTCTACTGGGTCGGCAAGGAGAACCTCGAGCCTATGCCCATACCTGCCGAGCTCGACTATGACCTTTGGCTCGGCCCCGCTCCGGAGAAACCATACAATCCGCACCGCGTCCACCAGACCTTCCGCGGCTACTGGGACTATGATGCCGGTGGACTTGGCGACATGGGACAACACTACATAGACCCCGTGCAGTACATCCTCGGCAAGGATGACACCAGCCCCGTGAAGGTCGAAGTTGATGCACCGCAACAGCATCCCGATGCCGTGGGCACATGGCGTTCCATTACCTATACCTACGACGACGGCTGCCAGATTGTGCTTTGGGGAGGTGACTACGGCAACCCCGACACGCCCTACATCGCCGGCCCGAAGGGTAACGTCTACAAGAACTTCGTCTGCGACATTCCCGACTGGCAGAAGAAGCTCGCCGACTATCCGGATCCCGCTCCGCAGGTCACCGACTTCATGGAGAGTATCACCACGCGCAAGCCTTTCGCCCTGAACGAACGCAACGGCTTCCGTTCCGCAACGATAGTCAACATGGGTGCAGTCGCTCTGCGCCTGAACCGCACGCTCAACTTCGACCCCGTTGCCCTGCAGTTCATTGACGACGAAGCCGCAAACCGTCTCATCGACCAGCCCATGCGCTCGCCGTGGAATATTTAAGATTTATCCCTAAACACTCATAAAGAGAGGAGAGAACACAACATGAAGAAACTTTATACATCGCTCGCCGCCCTGCTGCTCAGCGTCAGCATGGCCTTTGCCCAGACACCGACAAACCGCACGAGCAACACAATAATAGCCGACGTGCTGGCACAGATGCCGGCCGGTAATGGGCAGGACCTCAGCAGCCTGATGTCCGACCTTGCCTCCACGGGCGCGGACGGCGTGCGCCAGCTCGTGTCCATGCTCAAAGCACCGGGGCAGGGCGACAATGCCAACGTCCAATATGCCATCTCCGGACTGTCTGCCTTCGTCTCAAGTCAGGACGCAGGCCAGCGCAGCCGGTTGGCAGAAGCCTATATCCAGTCGCTCGGCTCCCTTGCCGACAGCGACAGCAAGGCGTTCATCATCAGCCAGCTGCAGACCGTCGGCGGCAATGAGAGTGTCGATGCCCTTGCCGCACTGCTGACCGATGCCACCCTCTGCGGCCCTGCCGCCCGTGCCCTGGCTGTCATTGGCACAGATGAGGCCGCCCGTGCCCTCACGACGGCACTCCCGACAGCCTCGGCCGACGCACAGAAACATATCATCGATGCCATCGGCGAAGCCCGTGTCTCGTCTGCCGAGTCGGCATTGCTCGGCCTTGTAGGGCAGGGCAAGCCCAATCAGAAAGAGGTGCTCTACGCCCTCGGACGCACAGGCAGCACCGCCGCGCTCACCACGCTGGCGCGTGCCGCCGCAGCCGCCGGCTTCACCACCGAAGGCACAGGAGCCAACGAAGCCTACATCTCCCTGCTCAAGCATCTTGCCACTGCCGGTGGCGATGCTGCTGAAGCAGCCCTCAAGAACGCCCGCAAGCTCCATAAGGATGCAGACAAGGCCGGAGCCGTGCATACGCGCGAGGCTGCCGAGCAGATCATCCTCACCCTCCTCAAGCCGGAGGATGCAGCCAAGGAAATCATCAAGGCAATGAAAGACACCGATAAGGATTACCGCAACGCAGTGCTTCTCAATGCTTCCGCCCTCGCCGACCAGTCGCTCTACGTCGAGCTGCTCAAGACTGCCGTAAAGGCCAAGGACACCGCCGTCACTGTCGACATTCTCAACTTCCTGTCCCTCGAAGCCCGCTCCGGCGATGCCAAGAAGGAACAGATACGCACCAGCGAACTCAAGTGGGACGAACCCACGATGCAGGTTCTGCATGGTCTCATCTCTTCCGCTACCGACGGCGACGTTGTGCGTTCGGACATTTGGCTCCTCAATGCCCTGGCCGACCGAAGCTCCGTGCCCGTGCTGGCACGTCTGCTAAGTAGCGACGACGAGCTGACGGCCACCGCCGCCCACGATGCCCTTGCCACATTCAGTGGTAACATCAGTACCGACGTGGCACGCGTCGTGCCGCAAGCCTCCGACCGCGGCAAGATCGCCGGTATTGATCTGCTGGCTGCACGCAAGGCCACGACCAACCTCGGCACCGTGTTGCAGCAGACAGAGTCTCCGTCGGCAGATGTCAAGACCGCAGCCTACTCTGCACTGAAAGAACTTGTCAGCCCGCAGGACTTCACAAAGATGTGTGGCATGCTCGAAGAGACCGGCGACGCCTATGTGCCGTATATGCAGCAGGCGGTCACGGCCACACTGGCCGGACAGGATGGTGACGCACAGGTGCGCACCGTCATGCAGCGCATGAACCAGGCTGGTCCCAAGGCTTCGCTCTACTACGCCGTACTGGCATCCACAGCACAGCCCCGCGCACTGCAAGCCATCATCGATGGCATCGGCAGCAGCAATGCCGCCATCGGCAATGCCGCTTTCCAGGCTCTGCTGCAGTGGCCCGACAACCGTGCCGCCGAACCGCTCTATGACATCTGTCGCGTCGGCGACAGCCGCTTCGGCCAGGCTCTTGACCGCTACATCGAGCTTTCGTCTTCGTCCGAACTCACCGGCGAGAACCGCCTCATACAGCTGCGCGAGGCCATGGAAGTGGCACGTACAGACCAGCAGCGCAACGTCATTCTGAAGAAGATCGGCGACACCGGCACGTTCCTCGCCATGATTTATGCCGCGCAGTTCATCGACACGCCGGCGTTGCAGCAGACAGCCGCCAAGGCAGCGATGGACATCGCTGTGGCTCACAAGGAATATAATGGCACGAACACACGTCAGATCCTGAACAAGGTGCTCGATGTGCTCAACATTCAGGATTCGGACTATCTGAAGCAGTCCATCCGCAAGTACCTCGGTGAGGTGCCTGAGGATGAGGAGGGCTTCGTATCCATCTTCAACGGTCGCGACCTCACCGGCTGGAAGGGACTTGTGGAAGACCCCATAACGCGCTCCAAGATGAAGCCCGCACAGATGGCCAAGGCGCAAGTCAAGGCCAATGAGCAGATGACGAAAGACTGGATTGTCGAGGACGGCTCGCTCGTCTATGTCGGCACCGGCTTCGATAACCTCTGCACACAGAAACAGTATGCCGACTTTGAGATGTACGTCGACTGGCGTCTCGACCCCAACGGCGAGGAGCCTGATGCCGGTATCTATCTGCGTGGAGCACCACAGGTGCAGATCTGGGACACGGCGCGTGTCAATGTCGGTGCGCAGGTCGGCTCGGGCGGACTCTATAACAATAAGGTCAACCGCTCCACACCACTCACCGTCGCCGACAACAAGCTCGGACAGTGGAACACGTTCTATATCCGCATGGTTGGCGATCGTGTCACCGTCCGTCTCAACGGCGTGCTCGTCACCGACGACATCATCATGGAGAACTACTGGGATCGCAGTCGCCCCATCTTCCCCATCGAGCAGCTTGAGCTTCAGGCACATGGCAGCCGTGCTTACTTCCGCAACATCTATGTCCGTGAACTCAAGAGCGTTGAGCCTTACCAACTCTCTGCCGAGGAGAAGAAGGACGGCTACCGCATACTCTTTGACGGAACGAACATGTACCAGTGGACAGGCAACACCGTCGACTATACCATCGAGGACGGTTGCATCTCCATGAACCCCAGCAAGGCTTTTGGCGGCAACCTCTACACCAAGGACGAGTTCAGCGATTTTGTCTTCCGCTTCGACTTCCAGCTCACGCCGGGGGCTAACAACGGCGTTGGCATCCGCACACCTATGGAGGGCGATGCAGCCTATGTCGGCATGGAGATACAGATACTTGACTGCGAACACCCTGTCTACAGCTACATAACTCCGTTGCAGCACCACGGCTCCGTCTACGGCATCATACCCGCTCTGCCCGACCATCACAGTGCCTTCCATCCGGCAGGCGAGTGGAACACCGAGGAAATCTATGCCAAGGGTGACCACATACGCGTGACGGTGAACGGACAGGTGATCCTCGACGGCGACATCCGCGAGGCTACCCGCAACGGCACTGCCGACCATAAGGAGCACCCCGGACTGTTCAACAAGTCGGGTCATATCGGCTTCCTTGGTCATGGCTCGCCAGTCAAGTTCCGCAATATCCGCGTAAAAGAACTCAAATGAAATGAAGCAAGTCATCCCCACCGTCCTGCTGCTCGGCCTGGCTCTTGTGCCTGCCCTTGCCGGTGATGTCATTCCGACACGCGGCATCGGCATATACCCGGGGCGTGCCGCCGAGAGTGCCGCTCCGCGCATGGTTGTTGACAGTGTCTACCGCAACGTGGCACTCAACCGTGCCGCCATTGCCTCCTCTTCTGTTGACTACAACCTGACGGCGCAGCTCACGACCGATGGTATCCGTTCCACCGGTGTGCCAGCAACGGTCAGTGTCAGTACGCGCGAGGGCAAGATTGTGGGGCGTGACAAGGAGAAGTCCATCGATGGCAACACCGTGAGCTACAATATGCTCATGGGCAGTGATCCTTATATCCAATACGACTGGAGCGGCATGAGCGTCAGTCTCGACACCATACGGCTGTTGGCACAGACGGCATATCATGAGGAACAGGCCACCGCCGGTTGCCACATCCGTGTGCTTGCCTCCGACGATGGCAGCGCATGGCGTGTCGTCGGTGAATACAAGAGCGATGCCTTGCCGGGCTATAAGGGTGAGCAGACCGTCAGCAGTGACCCCAACAAGGCAGAGGACGTGGTGCAGCTGCCGCTCCGCAAGGTCAAGATGGCCATTCCGCTACATAGCGGTGGTGACTTCAGCCATCTGCGCCTCGAGCTTGGCATGAAGGGAGCGGCATGGTGGCGCGTCTATGAGGTCGATGGCGGTCCGTTGCGATACGAGCAAGCCACCTATGCCGATGACCATATCAAGTGGGGCTCCACCAATGCCGGTTGGCTACCGTCAGCGCACTTCTACAGTGCGTGGGTTGCCAATTCTGCTGCTGTGGCAGAGAAGCCGCAGTGGGTCAGTGTTGACTTGGGAGCCGACGTTGCCATTGAGCGTGTCAAGGTCGACTGGCTTTATAGGGCTGTAGAAGCAGAGGTGCAGGTGTCTGCCGATGGCAACAGCTGGACAACCGCTGCTGCCGTCAGTGCTGCGGATAGCAACATCGACGATATTGTCTGTACCGCCCACGGACGCTACGTCCGTCTGCTGCTCACCACGCCGATGTCTGCCAACGGCACCTATGGCATCAATGAGATAGAGGTATGGGGACGTGGGGGATTGCATGCCGAGCCTGCTGTGGCACTCGCTTCTACCGACGGAAAGACATTCCTTGGCGGCTGGCAGCTGCGTCGTGCCGATGGTGGTGGCTGGATTCAGGCCACAGTGCCTGCCACAGTACTGGGTAGCTACATCAATGTCGGCGCAGTGCCCGACAACCGCGTCGGCAACAATATGCGCCAAATATCGGAGTCGTTCTTCAATAGTGACTTCGTCTATCGCACCACATTCCGCTGTGACGACAGCAGCACCATCATGCGTCGCCGCCATCAGTACCTCAACTTCGACGGCATCAACTGGAAGGCACAGGTGTGGCTCAACGGCACGTGTGTGGGCGACATAAACGGCGCGTTCAAGCAGCAACGCTTCGACATCACCCGTCTCCTCCGCCACGGGGCAGACAACACCCTTGAGGTGCGCATCCTGAAGAATGCCCATGCCGGAGCTGTCAAGGTCAAGAACGCCACTAATACCGACCTCAACGGCGGTGTGCTCGGGGCGGACAACCCGACATTCCATGCCACCATCGGTTGGGACTGGATTACGAGCACGCCGGGGCGCAACATCGGCATTTGGAATGATGTCTTCCTCTCTGCTGATGACGGCATCAGCCTCTCCTCGCCGGTAGTCACTACGCAGCTCAACCTGCCCGATACACTCGCCACGATGACACCCGCTGTCATCGTCAGCAACGGCAGTGATACCGACAGGACAGTGACTGTCGCGGGGCACATAGGTAGCATCAGCTTCTCAAAGACACTGCACCTCTCCGCCGACGAGGAGCGCGAGGTGACGTTCGACCCTAAAGACTATCCGCAACTGAGTCGGCGTGCCATGCGGCTGTGGTGGCCCAATGGCTATGGTGAGCCATATCTGCATGATGCCGCTTTCGGCGTCAGTGCCGACGGCTTGCAGACAGATACCCTTGCGTTCAAGGCAGGACTGCGGCAGATGGATTACAAGGATCTCGATAGCCGTGCCACTATCTACATCAACGGCCGCAGGCTTGTGCCGCTGGGTGGCAACTGGGGTTTCTCCGAGACCAATCTCAACTACAGGGCACGTGAGTATGATGCCGCCGTGGCGTATCATCGCGATATGCACTTCAACATGATTCGCAACTGGGTGGGACAGATTGGTGACGATGAGTTCTACGATGCCTGCGACCGGTATGGCATAATGGTATGGCAGGACTTTTGGCTTGCCAATCCCTGGGACGGCCCTGATCCCGATGATGAGACGATGTTCCTCGACAACTCGCTCGACCTCATACATCGCATACGCTGTCATCCCTCGATAGCCATATATGTGGGACGCAATGAGGGCTATCCTCCGGAGAGCCTCGACAGTGCCCTGCGCCAGCAGGTCAGCACACGGCATCATGGGCTGGGGTATATCTCCAGCTCTGCCGATGATGGTGTCAGCGGCCACGGCCCTTACTGGCTTAACCCCGCAGACTATTACTTCGGACATCAGACCGGCAAGCTTCATTCGGAGCAGGGAATGCCCAACGTGCCGAACTACGAAAGCTTGTTGCGCATGCTCCCGTCTGACAGTCTGTGGCCGCAAGGTGAGGCGTGGGGGCAACACGACTTCACACTTCAGGGAGCACAGCGCGGACAGTCGTTCCGGCAGATGATGTCCGACCGCTTTGGCACTCCGCAGGATGCACGCCGTTTCACTCAGTTGGCGCAGTGGCTCAATTATGACGGCCATCGCGCCATGTTCGAGGCATCGCAACAGCAGCGGCAGGGACTTCTCATGTGGATGAGCCATCCGTGTTGGCCCAGCATGGTGTGGCAGACATACGACTACTATCTCGACCCCACAGCTGCCTATTTCGGCATCAAGAAAGCTTGTGAACCACTGCACATACAGTATAACCCCATGAAGAAGACCGTGCAGGTAGTGAATACGAGCATAGACACCACAGGTATGCTCACCGCTACCCTCACCATATTCGATGTCAATGGTCGCCAGCTCAGCACACAGTCGGCTCCCGTGAGCGTGGCATGCGACAGCACTGTCAATGTTATGCCCGTCGTCATCCCCGACGGTGAAGTGCGTTACCTGCGCCTCACACTCAGCGATGCCGACAATCACACCGTGTCATCCAACTTCTATGTTGAAGCTTCACGTCCTGAACTGTTGCGTGCGGTTGTGCAGATGTCGGTGCCGGAGCTTGCCGTCGGCACCGATGTTGCGGACAGCTGTGAAGGCCGTGTCCGGTTGCGTGTCAGCGTCAGCAACACATCTTCCGTGCCTGCACTGCTCATACGTCTCAATCTGAAAGGTTCTGACGGCGAACAGATACTGCCAGTCATCTACGAGGACAACTACTTTGCCCTCATGCCCGGTGAGCAGCGCACCGTCAGCGTCAGCTATCGTGAGGAAGATGCCCGTGGCTGCACCCCGTCCGTCACTGCTGCCGCTTTCGGGGCGGAGGCTTATTGACGTGTCAGTGCAGTTAGGGGATAGTGCAGAGAGTCACTTCTTGTCGTAAGCGTGCAACGGATAGTCCAAGGTGTAGTGCAACCCGCGACATTCTTTGCGCTCTATGGCTTGTCGTGTGATGAGATAGCCGGTATTGATCATGTTGCGCAGTTCGCAGATGTCGCGGCATGCCTTGCTCTTCTTGAAGAGAGCCTCCGTCTCCTCGTACAACAAGTCCAGACGATCCCATGCGCGCTTCAGGCGTAGGTCACTGCGCACGATACCTACGTAGTTGCTCATAATCTCTCCCACTTCGCGCACGCTCTGCGTTATCAGCACCTTCTCTTCATTGGTCAGCGTACCCTCGTCGTTCCATTCAGGCACGGCATCATTGAAGCTGTACTCGTCGGCATGCTCTATGGAGTGTCGGGCAGCAGCATCGGCATAGACCACGGCCTCAATCAGTGAGTTCGAAGCCAGGCGGTTACCGCCATGCAGTCCGGTGCACGAGCACTCGCCGAGGGCATAGAGCCGCCTGATGCTCGAACATCCGTTGAGGTCGACCTTTATGCCTCCGCACATATAGTGGGCTGCCGGACGCACGGGGATGTATTCGCGTGTTATGTCGATGCCGATGGACAGACATTTCTTGTAGATATTCGGGAAGTGGTGCTTGGTCTCCTCTGGGTCTTTGTGCGTCACGTCCAGACAGACATGATCCAGCCCGTGGATCTTCATCTCCTTGTCTATTGCCCGTGCCACGATGTCACGCGGCGCAAGCGACAGTCGCTTGTCATACTTCTCCATGAAGGTCTCGCCAGTCGGCAGACGCAGTATGCCGCCATAGCCACGCATAGCTTCAGTGATGAGGTAGGCGGGATGTGTCTCGCCGGGGTGATAGAGCGATGTGGGGTGGAACTGCACGAACTCCATGTCCTTCACCGTGCCCTTGGCACGATATACCATAGCCTCACCGTCGCCGGTGGCGATGACAGGGTTAGTCGTGGTCTGGTAGACTGCTCCGCAGCCGCCGGTGCACATCACCGTCACCTTGCTCAGATATGTGTCCACCTTCTGCGTATCAGGGTTGAGCACGTAGGCACCGAAGCACTCTATGTCCGGCGTGCGGCGCGTCACCTCATAGCCCAAATGATGCTGTGTGATGATTTCCACTGCGAAGTGGTTCTCCTTAACATAGATGTCGGGATGGTTCCTGACGGCTTCCATGAGTCCGCGCTGTATCTCCGCACCGGTATCGTCGGCATGGTGCAGGATGCGGAATTCCGAGTGTCCGCCCTCACGGTGCAGGTCGAACGTCCCGTCGTCCTTGCGGTCGAAGTTGACACCCCACTGCACCAGCTCCTTTATCTGTGCCGGTGCATTGCGCACCACCTGCTCCACGGCAGCACGGTCGCTGGCATAGTCCCCGGCAATCATTGTGTCCTCTATGTGTTTGTCGAAATTGTCGAGTTCAAGATTAGTGACCGATGCCACGCCTCCCTGTGCAAACTTGGTGTTTGCCTCTTCGAGTGTGGTCTTGCAGATGAGGCATATCGTGCCTTTCCTTGCTCTCGCCACCTTGAGGGCATAGCTCATTCCGGCTATTCCCGAACCTATTATGAGGAAATCATATTTGTGTACCATAGCTGTGTGTCTGTAAGGATTTCGCCCCAAAATTACGCATTTTGTCGGCAGAAGACCCGAAAGCCACCGGTATTTTCGTGCCGTTTCCAACGATATATATCCGTGGGGGTTAAGGATATATATGATTAGGTGCTATACTTATACATGATTAAGGTGTAAGGATATATATCTGTAACCCCTACGAATATATATCTTCAGAGGCCACAATTATGTGTGTTGACAATGCCTGATATTACTTATATGCATTCGCAAGAGGTAGAAAAATCGGGCATGATTGGCATTTGCATTATCTTTGTCCGGTCATTGGATAGAGAAAGATAAAGAGTGTCACTTATGGATAAACAAACGATAGAACAGATCCACAAGCAGGCGACAGAGCTGATCCTTGCCCGGCGGCTGAAGGAGGCTCTGACGCTGATGTCTTCGCAGCACATCGAGCAGACAGACTGGGACATTACGCCGATGCTGCACAATGCTGTCACCACATACGACTACATGTTGCGCTACATGGCGCAAGGGATCTCTGACCCTGAACGCGACAAGCTGCACAGAAGCCTGTTGCTGCAAGCCCTGCACATCGCCGACATGCAGCGTGTCAGCGCGTTACAGGCGTTGCCGTCGGGAGCCGGATATTACAGTTTTGAGGCACGCGACAGGATTCAGCGACGGAAGCAGGAGACACGAAGCGGTCAGACGGGGGAGGAGAAGGAAGCCGGGCTGCGCACGCTGTTCGACAGCATCATGGCCGATTTCTGTTGGGACGGCGACAGAAGCACGGAAGCACACGACATGCTTTCGTCGGGCAGTATGCCCGCCAATGCCCTGTGCCTCATGGTCAGTGCCGTAACGCTCTCCGCACTGTCGTGCTATGACCGTGCCAAGGTGCTGTGGCTGCTTGCGGCATGCCGTCATCACTCCGACGGACGCATCGCCCTGCGTGCACTGACGGGCATCGTCATACTGGCACACATCTATCAGGAACGCATGACGCTCGACAGTGAGCTGTGCAATATGATCGGCTTCCTTGACGAAGAGGTGGAAGACTTGAGCCACAAGCTGTCACTCATCTACATGCAGTTGCTCCACTGTCAGGACACCGACAACGTCAACAGAAAGATGCGCGACACGATAATACCGGAGATGGTGAAGGCATCACGGAACCTGCATAATCTGAACCTCGACGACGACGCAGACGACGGCGACGACACACCCGCATGGAATGACACCTCGCGCAAGACCATGGAGCAGATGCAGGAGATGCAACAGTCGGGCGACGACATAAACATCGGCACTTTCTCGCAACTGAAACACTTCAGCTGGTTCAACGAGGCTTTTGCCTGGCTCTATCCTTTCGACGAGAGCACGAGCGTCATGACACGTGTCACCGACAGCGGACTGCTTGCCTCATTTCCCCTGCACTCCGTCACTGCCACCGATTACTTCTGCGACAGCGACAAATACTCCTTCACCCTGATGCTTGCCGGACTGATGGAGACACAGCGCAAGGCATTCCTCGACCAGCTGCCGCAATCCACCATCGATGCCCTCAATGCCATGAAGGAGGACTTCGCGGTAGATGCCTTTGAGGACAGATACATCGTCCGTTCATACCTGCAAGACCTGTACCGCTTCTTCATGGTGTCGCGGTTCCGCATTGCACCGCGCAACATCTTCAGCGAGCGTACCGACCTGCATCGTAACGCTCTCCTGAAGCCGTTCCTCTGCACAGCAGCTTCCCTCATGCCCATAGCCGAATATCGCTTCAGGCAGAACCGCTACTCTGATGCACACGATATCTATCGCGACATCATGGTCACCGGCACCGCCGGTGCCGACATTTATCGCCACGACGGCTTCTGCCTACAGAAAGACGGGAGGTATGACGAGGCTCGCAAGGCATACGAAGAGGCCGACAGGATGCACCATGGCGACGCGTGGACACTACGGCATTTGGCCACATGCTGCCGCAGAGCCGGAGACATGCAGGGCGCACTGGCCTGCTACCGTGAGCTTGAACGTCTGCTGCCGCAAGACACGAAGATTGCGATGCAGACGGGACGCTGTCTGCTGGAGACGGGACGCTACGAGGAGGCACTACAGTATTTCTATAAGGCCGAGCTTGCCGACGAGAACAACATCAATGCCTGCCGCGCAATAGCCTGGTGTTCGTTTATGCTTGATAAGGAGAAGCAGGCAACGCTGTATTCCGGTAAGGTGCTGGCCGCACCCGAGGCGCAGGCATCGGACTATCTGAATGCCGGACACATCTGTTGGTGGCGCAGGCAGACGGAGGTGGCTGTTGCCAACTACGGGAAGGCATACTCTCTCTACAACTCGACAGACGATTTCCGCAATGCCTTCCTTGCCGATACGGACACGCTGAAAGCACACGGGATCAACGAGGACGACATTCCGCTGATGCTCGACATTGCCTGCTCTGTATGAGTAACCCCACAAAAATGAAAGTGCCCGTCCCTGTATATGGCAGGGATGGGCACTTTTCTTTACAGTGTCGAAGTTTCGTTACAGCTTGTCGTATTCCTCATCACCCACGGGCTCAAGCCATTCGCTCGTTGCGCCTTCCACCGGCACCATAATCGAGAGATGCTGAAACCAGGAGTCTTTAGTGGCACCATGCCAATGCTTCACCTCTGCCGGAATGTTGACAACATCACCGGGCTTGAGCAGCTGTGCCGGCTTGCCCCACTCCTGATACCAACCATAGCCGCCAACACAGACGAGTATCTGGCCGGTCTTGTGATGTATGTGCCAGTTATTGCGGCAACGCGGTTCGAAGGTGACATTTGACATTCCCAAGCCGTCCACCCTGTAAGGATGGAGGAAGCTGTCGCCAATGAAGTAACGTGCATAACCTGTGTTCGGCTCGCCCTTGGGGAAAGCCTGATTATCCACAGGCCGTCCCTCGGAGAACGGCTCTCCATACGCGGCGGCAATTGCTTTCTTCAAACGGTATGCTTCAAGCTCGCCCACACGCTCAGCCAACACCGCCGGCATGGCATGGATTTCAGCATCGCTGAGTCCCATGTTTCTTGCCCCACTGACATGAGCCGCCAACTGTGACTCCACGCCATCCAAGGCAGACAGAGCACTGACGGTCACAAGCTCGCGCTGCGAATGTGTAAGGTTATTGCGTGCAAAGATGTCGCCAAACAGATGTGCTTTCAGATAATAGTCAACGGCAGGAGCAAACGTGTAGTCAAAGGCATGGCCTGACAGCTTGGTCTGCACCTTAGTGCCGTCCTTCAGAGCATCGTAACTTGCAGGCAGAGGGTCTGCATCCTTGCCATGAGGGTCTTTGATGCCCTGCTCCTCCCTCTCTGCAAGGGTCTGCCGGAGCAAGTCCAACGCATTGAGGCTTCGCGGAAATCCTGTGTAGGCATATAGCTGCGACAACGCTTCTTTGATCTCATTTACGGTCAGTCCGTCGTCAAGTCCTTGCACAAGAGCCTGCTTCAGACCATCCGGATTGCCTTTGGCCTCAAGGGCGGAGATGGCAATCATGCTCTGCTGTTTGTTTGACAATACGCTGTTCATATTCTCCTGTGCTTTAATGCCGGTCGACAAAAGAGCTGTCACGACGGCTGTAATCACAAATCTTATCAGTCTCTCCATTATGTATATAACACATCTGTGTGTTCTGCTTTACCCCGCAAAGGTATGCAGAATGACAGGCGGAGAGCTTACGTTTATTCCGGTTTTCCTTATCCTAATTACAGTAACAGACCGGCTACCGAACCTTCAGCAGTTCCCTATAAAGACGTTGCACCGGCAGTCCCATGATGTTGTAATAGCTCCCCCGAATGTCCTGCACGCCGACGTAGCCAATCCACTCCTGCACGCCGTATGCGCCGGCTTTGTCGAGAGGACGGAAGCGGCTGACGTAGAAGTCTATCTCCTCATCGCTCAAGTCGCAGAACGTCACCTCCGTACCTACATAGAAGCTCCGCTGCCACGCCACAGTCGTCAGGGTCACACCCGTAAACACCTCGTGCGTCTGTCCCGACAGCTGTCTCAGCATGCCGACGGCATCGGCCTCATCGGCAGGCTTGCCAAGCACATGCCCATGCAGCCAAACAATGGTGTCGGCAGTAATCATCAGTTCGTCCTGCCGCAACATGGCGGCATAGGCATCGGCCTTCTCCTTCGAGATGTACAGAGGAATGTCGCCGCCGGTCAGATTGTCGGGATATGCCTCGCTGACATCCGGCAGCGTGCGCACCTCATAGTCAAGCCCGAGGCCGGACAACAGCTCCTTGCGCCGAGGGGAGTTCGAGGCCAGTATGATATGATATTTCTTCAGATTATCCAGCATAATATATTCTCGTGTATCTCAAAACGTCTTCTACCATCCGAAGGCCTTGTCGTCGTTGAGCCACAGACCGTGGATCTTGAGATACTGCTCAACGATGTCGCGTCCCACGCCATAGCCGCCGTCACAGCCGGATATATACTTCGCCACAGCCTTCACCTCGGGAGCAGCGTCATGCGGACAGCATGGCAGCCCGCAGGTGCGCATCACCTCAAGGTCAGGTATGTCATCACCAACAAACAGGATCTCTTCGTTGTCAAGTCCGTGGCGCAGACGGAATGCCTCGTAGTCGCGCATCTTCACGCTTGAGCCGAGTATCACGTTCTCCGGCTTCAGCCCCAGGCGTTCGTAGCGCAGACGGACTGCCTCCGTGGTGCCGCCCGAGATGATGCCTATCAGCACTCCGCACTCTGCGGCGCGATGCAGGGCATAGCCGTCCTTGATGTTGACAGTGCGCATCGGTGTCCCTTCCATGTCCATAGGAATCGTGTTGGCACTAAGCACGCCGTCCACATCGAACAGCAGTGCTTTAATCTTCTTAAGGTCGTGGTTTATCGTACTCATCCGTTTGCTTGACGTTTACCTATCGTCCGTCGGCAAAGGTACGAAATAAAAGCATAGCGTCGGCGACCACCGTGGATGTACAGGCGTGCATCATCCGATGCTGCTAATGCGGAACGAGGTGTAAAGCTCTATGAAGGAGGCGACGGCGAGGGCAAGCAGCCACTCGTTGTCGTGCAGCGTCAGCATCATGACCGCCGATGCGACGAGGAGCAGTGCGCCAATGATCTGCTGCCTGTAGAGACGGCGGACGACGAAGTCATCGGAGTGCGGGCGCAGGGAGATCTGCGCACCGGTGAACAGCACAGACCCCGCGAGATAGAGATAGGGTGAGTAAGTCCACCCCGTGATGTAGACGGCAACGCCGACAAGCGTCAGCACTGCGCCAAGGAGCAGGCAAGCGGACAGGATCTGTTTCATAGCGTGTGTGTTGTGGTGTGTGTCCCTCTGTGTGCGTAGTCCCATTCATCTGCCGACATCGCCCTCGAAGACAAAGATGTCCTCGTCGGGCTTCTTCATGAGGTATTTCTCACGCGCGATGCGCTCTATGGAGGTGGAGTCGGTGTTCAGCCCATTGAGCAGGCGCGTGCTCTCCTCATACTCCGAACGGTATTTCTTGATCTCCGAACGCAGGACGCTCTCCTTGCGCGACAGCTGCGCACGATAGAGGAGGTTGTTGTCGTCGACAAGGCCGATGACGACGGCGAAGACGGCAAGAGTGATGAGGTACTTGTGCCGCATGGCCACATGCAATATGTTGGAAAACGCATTCATCCGAACTTCAGAACTTCACCATGCAAAGGTAAGACAAATATCGCCATGCAGAGCAAAGAACAGCAATCTTTGACAAGGAGAGCACGGCTTCTAAGCTCACCGGCATCGAGTTCCTCGGCACCAACACTGTCCTGGACAAGCTGTACAGCAACGGTGCAGCTGGCGGCTTCAAGTTCGACGGTTCTGCAGCCGAGCTCACCAAGTGGGAAGGCCCTAAGGCCCAGCCTGAGGCAGGCACTATCTTCGTTGCCGGCACCGTTTCTGCTGATAACAAGACCATATATGTCCAGCTCACCCCTGATGATGTCGTCAGTGGTATCGAGAGCTTCACCCTTCAGGACAGTAAGCTTAACACCCTCCCTGTTGAGGTCACCCTTACCCCGTATAAGGGCCTTATGACCCGCTCTGCTGGCAACGGCATCTACACTGTTGGCATTGCCACCCAGGAGATCTC
>CAVHVD010000083.1:0-3604 GCA_963639425.1 Faecalibacterium prausnitzii | reverse complement strand
CAACCTTGAATTCCATTGTCTTGCCCACGAAAACATCGTAGTCGCGTATGGGCTTGACATCGATCTGGGAACCCGGCAGGAATGCCTCAATGCCAAATACATCGACAATCATACCACCCTTGGTGCGGCACTTGATGTAGCCCTTTATGATTTCTTCGTTCTCAAGAGCCGTGTTGATGCGATCCCAGGCACGAGCAGCACGGGCTTTGCGGTGTGAGAGGACCAACTGGCCTTTCTTGTCTTCCTGATTCTCGATATACACTTCTACGGTGTCGCCGACTTTCAAGTCCGGATTGTAGCGGAATTCGCTTGCCGGAATCACGCCATCTGATTTGTAGTCGATATTGACGACCACTTCGCGCTTGTTGAGGGCAATTACCTTGCCGTCTACAACTTCGCCTTCGCTGACCTTGTTGAGGGTGTTGTCATACGCCTTCTTTTGGTCTTCCTTGCTCACTGCACCTCCGGTTTCGCCTGTCTCATAGGCATCCCAGTCAAAGCTGTCAAGAGGCTTAACGTCTTTCAAGTTTTCCATTAATGATGAATTGTTTTTTAATTTAATAAGTTAGACTTTATGCTGTCTTTATAAAATCGGGGGCAAAGGTAGTGAAATCCAGGGATTAGCAAAACCATCATACCCTTATTTTTCGTCACTTCTTCTTGTCACAGTAGGCCAAGGCAGCCCCTATAGCCGTGCAGTACTCAGCATACGGAGGTATGTGGAAGCGCACGTTGTACAATGCTTCAAGTTCAGGGAACACTATGTGGCACTGCGGCATCAGTGTCAAATTGCCGATCAAGACAAAATCCTTGACGGGACTGTTGATGGCACAGAGCACTGCGGCACTGCCAATCGTCTGTAGTACCGTACAGATTATGCCGGCAGCAATGTCTTCTTCTGCCGAATCACTGTCGGCCTTGCCGAGCAATGAAGCCGTGGCATGCAGCGGAAGTCCCGGTAGATCGGCGTTGCTCACATCGCCAATGAGCAGGTTTATGCGGTTGGCATCGCCCCGCATGGCCAGCTCTGCCACCTGACGCGGGTTGTGCGACTTCAGCAGCATGTTGGACAGTCCTTGCAGTGTGCCACCGCCAATGCCCAACCCGCCGATGTGCTTTATGTCGTTATGGTCTATCTTGACAAACGATGTACCTGTACCCATGCTGACCACAATGAGCTGTTCCATGTTCATTGCGTGCTTGGCACCCAATCCATCCGACAGGAATTCATCGGCTTTTTGCGTCGGCAGTCCGTAGAGCGGACTATTGACGAACGCGCTGCCGACACCGGTGAGCATCACCTGCTCGATGTCTGCCAGCTCTATGCCGTTGTCGTAGATATACTTGCCGAATGCCCCGAAAAGGGATGTCACAGGGTCGGCTGCCGTGATGAACATGGGCGAATAGATCTGCCCGTCCCGTATGCCGACAATCTTTGTTGTGCTTCCGCCAACGTCAATTCCGATTACCATCCCCATTGCTTCAGTGTGAGTGTGCTGCATTTCCTTTTTAGTTCGTTGTCAGTGTGAAAACTTGCGTCGGCAAAGGTATGGTAAAGCTGTCATATAAATAAAAAAGGAGAGTAGTCATTGTAAGCATGTTGAGGAAAAAACATAATTTTGTGCTACAAAACATACCTGATGAACACGGAATGGCTAAAATAGATGTATCGGATATAGATGTCCCGTCATTGATTTCAGAGATATGGACACCGCTGACTTCGGAGCAACGTGGCGATTTGGCATCGCACCTCGAAGTGCAGATATACAAGAAAAACGAGATTATCCATTATGAGAACGAATTGCCGACCCACATGTACTGCCTGCTCAGTGGGAAGGTGAAGGTATATAAAGAGGGTGCTCAGGGACGGCGGCAGATTGCGCGGCTGATAAAGCCGGTAGGATATTTTGGCTATCGTGCTTACTTCTCGCAGGAAGAGTATGTCAACTCTGCCGCAGCTGTGGAGCAGTCTGTCATTTGTTCGATACCGATGAAGGTCATTGGCAACCTTATCAAGAACAACAATGATCTGGCTGTCGTGTTCATAAAGCAGCTGTCGAAGAGCCTTGGCATTGCCGACAGGCGTGCAGTGGATATAACTCAAAAGCACATACAAGGGCGTTTGGCGGAATCTCTCTTTTTCTTGAAAGAGAGTTATGGTGTTGAAGAAGATGGGTGTACGCTGAGCATCTACCTGTCCCGTGAAGACCTGGCCAATCTGTCGAACATGACCACATCAAACGCAATACGCGTCTTGTCCCAATTCTCCGCAGAGCATCTCATTGCCATAGACGGACGCAAGATAAAACTGATTGACGAGGGCAAGCTGCGCAAGATATGCAAGTTCGGATGAAAAAAATGAAAGGCGGGAAGCCTCAGCTCTCCGCCCTCCACTCTTATAGTCACGTTAATACTCTTCCTTAGATCAGCACACACGACGGGAACCGTCGCTGATGACCACGTCGTAAATCTTGGGCTTCTTACCGAATTTGGCCGGGTACTGCTTCTTGACCTCATCGACAAAGGTGTTGTACAACTCCGCCTTTACCAGGTTGATGGTACATCCGCCGAAGCCTCCGCCCATGACACGTGAGCCGCTGACACCGCAATCGAATGCGAGATTGTTGAGGAAGTCAAGCTCTTCACAGCTGACTTCATACAGCTTGCTCATGCCGCGGTGAGTCTCATACATTTTCTGTCCTACGGTCTCGTAGTCCCCTTTCTCTAAAGCATCGCAGACATCAAGCACGCGTTGGATTTCTTCAATCACGTATTCGGCACGCTTGTAGTCCTCCTCACTGATGTCAGTCTTGACTTCGTTGAGCATATCCATTGTCGCATCGCGCAGGAATTCGACCTCCGGATGTTTGGTCTTTATGGCTGCAACCACGTTCTCACAACTCTTGCGGCGTTGATTGTAGGCCGACGAGGCCAACTCATGTTTCACGACGCTGTCAACCAGCACCAATCTGTACCCCTGTGGAGCGAACGGGAAGTACTTGTACTCCAACGAGCGGCAGTCCAAACGGATGAGACATCCGGCCTTGCCGAACACTGAGGCAAACTGATCCATGATACCACAATTCACCCCGCAGTAGTTGTGCTCTGTGGCTTGCCCAACCTTTGCAAGCTCGAACTTGTCGATCTTGTTATCGCCGAACAAATCATTCAGCGCATAGGCATAAGTGCTCTCAAGTGCTGCAGAAGAAGACATCCCCGCACCGAGCGGCACATCACCGGAGAATGCCGTATTGAACCCTTTTACCTCAACGCCTCTCTTTATCATCTCGCGGCAAACGCCGAAGATGTACCTCGCCCAACTGGCACGAGGAGCATCTTCTTCGTTTAACCCAAACTCCACATAGTCCTTCAAGTCAATGGAATAGGCCTTCACCTTGTCTGTACCGTTAGGCTTTATTTCGGCCATGATGCCTTTGTCTATTGCTCCCGGGAATACGAAACCGCCATTATAGTCGGTATGCTCACCAATGAGGTTTATGCGACCGGGGGATGCGTATATGGCACCTGTCGTCCCATCGAAATGCTTGATGAAACGACTTCTTACGTGATCTATTTCCATTGTGTAAAGATTTTAAAGGTTATG
>CAVHVD010000082.1:0-25864 GCA_963639425.1 Faecalibacterium prausnitzii | reverse complement strand
AAGTCCTTTGCTTATTATGCGGCTCCGCCGCAATCCTCGGCAAACTTAGAGGTTGTACGTCCATAGAGTTGTGGCTGTACGTCCACAGATCTGTGGTTGTACGTCCATGGAAGTGCTGATTTTCAATGTGTTGTGAGGCAATCGAAAGCGAAAGGCACGTCTGTCGGGAGGATGGGGCGTACCCGTCGGCCGTCAGCCCTTGCGTCCCTTGCGCGGAGTGCCCTGCTGCGTCCTGGGCTTGCCGTGTGAGCCTCTGGGACGTCCCGGGCCGCGGCGGCCGCCCGCACTGCGCTTTGACGTGCTGTATTCGGGAGCCTGTCCGAGGTCGGCGGGTACGGGGATCTTGTAGACCTCACGTCCGATGAACTGCTCGATCTTGCGGAAGTCGCCCTGTTCGGTCTCGCTGACGAAGGTGATGGCGAGTCCCTCATTGTTGGCACGCGCCGTTCGCCCTACGCGGTGGACGTAGTCTTCAGGGTCGCGGGGCACGTCGTAGTTGATCACTACACGTATGCCATCGACATCGATGCCGCGCGAGAGGATGTCCGTAGCCACCAGTATGTCCACCTTACGAGCCTTGAACCGCAGCATCACGTCGTCGCGCTGCGCCTGGTCGAGGTCGGAGTGCATCTCGTCGACGTTCAGGTTCATGCGTCGCAGTGCGCGCGTAATCTCTTTTACCTTCAGCTTCTTCGAGGCGAAGATGATGACGCGCTCAGGCCGTATGTCGTTGAACAGGCCGCGTATGATGCCCAACTTCTGCGTCTCGTAGCAGATGTATGCACTCTGTATGATCTTGTCGGCAGGTTTCGACACTGCAATCTTAACCTCCACGGGGTCGCGGAGTATGGTCTCTGCCAGCTGCTGTATCTTGGGCGGCATCGTGGCGGAGAACATGATGGTCTGTCTCTCCTTTGGCAGGAAGGACGCTATCTGCATGATGTCATCGTAGAAGCCCATGTCGAGCATGCGGTCAGCCTCGTCGAGTATGAAGTAGCTCACCTTCGACAGGTCGACGTATCCAAGGCTGAGATGGGAAATTAGGCGGCCGGGCGTGGCTATGACAACGTCGGCACCCATGGTCAGACCCCGCTTCTGCTGTGCGAACATGATGCCGTCGTTGCCGCCATAGATGGCGAGGCTGCTGGCATCGATGAAGTAGGAGAAGCCCTCCATCTGTTGGTCTATCTGCTGTGCCAGCTCACGTGTAGGAGCCATTATGATGCAGTTTATCGAGTCCTTGGGAAGGTCGCCGACGGCAAGACGGTTAAGCACCGGCAGCAGGTAGGCCGCCGTCTTGCCCGTTCCCGTCTGTGCAACGCCAATGACATCCCGGCCTTCGAGAATTGGCGGGATCGACTTCTCTTGTATTGGGGTACACACCTCGAAGTGCATCGCATCGATGGCATCGAGGACGCTGTCGTTCAAATCCAGATCTGAAAAATACATTTTCTACCTAATTATATATGTAATGTGTGCATGAGTGGCTCTTGTCGGAAAGCCGCGCAAAAGTACAGATTCTGTGCCTAAAATCCTAACGCAGCACCCAAATCAGGATGAATGTGCATTTGTATAGCTTAACATTCGAAAGAATTTATTAGCTTTGCAATAAGTGCGGATTTGCCGGTCGTGACTGTATATTTTCAAGATTCAGGAAGCAAGATTTCGCAGTTATTGCGATTACGTACATGTGTGGCCGGGCTGTGTAAATAAAGGCGTAATAGAATGATATGGACAATGAAAGGAACGGGGGGGGGTAATGTATATATCCCAATCACATAACCAGATGATAACAAAATTGGTGATGGCAGTCGATGTGGTCTTGTGCTGCATCATCTATGTCGTCGTTCTGCTTAGTCAGGGTGACCCAGGTCAGATGTGGAGTCTGCCGGGCGCAAAGTCGTCGTTGGCTATTTGGAGCATCGTATATATGTTTGTGGTGTGGTGTGGCGGAACTGTCTTGAATCAGCGCAATGCCCGCCGTTGGCAGGTGCTTTATCTGGTGCTGAAGAACGTGTTGGTCACAGCCGTCCTCTGCACCGCGTTGCTCTATGTCTGTCACGTCAATGTCATGTCGTGGCGGGTCATGATCTTGCTATATGCGCTTGCATTTGTCGTGTGTTCCGGATTTCGCCTGTTGATGTTTTCGCTTGTACGCTATTACCGTCGCCGCCCCGGCAATTACGATAAAGTCGTGCTTCTTGGCGAGGGTGACAACATCACGTCTCTATACCGTGAGATGACAAACAATCCGCAGTGGGGCTACAGGGTGACGGGCTACTTCGCTGAAACCCGTAGCTCCGGTCTGGACGACGGCGGGTGTAAATACCTTGGCGTCACGGACGGAATTTTCGATTTCCTGAAAACACACATGGAGGTGAGTGCGGTGTTTTGCTCTACAGGGACAGACACAAGGATGGTGCTTGAACCATTGGTACGCTATTGTGTGAACAATATGATCACGTTCTACAGCCTGCCGTCGTTGGGCGACAACATTCATAATCGTTTGTATCTCACGACCATCGGCAACGTGCCTGTGCTGACCATCTATGACAGTCCGCTCACTGACCCATGGAAGCGTTTGGTGAAGCGCACCTTCGACATTGTCTTCTCACTGCTGTTCCTTTGCACCCTGTTCCTACCGATAGCTTTCATTGTGGCGATAATAACCGAGTTTACTATGCCGGGACCTGTGTTCTTCCGCCAGAAACGGAACGGACTGAACGGACGGACGTTCTACTGCTTGAAGTTCCGCAGCATGAAGGTCAACGCTCAAGCAGATACGTTGCAGGCTAAGGAGGGCGATCCACGCATCACCAAGTGGGGCAAGTTCATGAGACACACCAATATCGACGAGTTGCCGCAGTTCATCAACGTTCTGATTGGAGATATGAGCGTCGTCGGCCCGCGTCCGCACATGCAGAGACAGACGGTGATGTATTCAAAGCTTATAGAGCAGTACATGATGCGTCACATGGTAAGGCCCGGCATAACAGGATGGAGTCAGGTCAACGGCTTTCGCGGAGAAACCACCGAATTGTCACAGATGGAAGGACGGGTGAAACACGACATTTGGTACATTGAGAACTGGAGCTTCGGTCTCGACCTGTTCATCATATACAGAACCATTATCTCTACCATTAAGGGCGACGAGAATGCCTATTGAAGGCAATGGCCTTTTGTCCTGTGCCCGATTTGCGCTACCTTTGCGCGCGGAAAAGTATAGGAAGGTGTTGCAATGATAGGGACGATAGTAAATACAGGCACAATCATCATTGGCTCAATAGCCGGTGCCGTGCTGAACCGCGGCATCAAGGAGAAATACAGGGATGTGCTCTATATGGGCCTGGGACTGGCGAGCCTTGCCATAGGACTCAACGCTACCATCAGCAACTTCTCGAAGAGCGAATGTCCGGTGCTCTTCATCGTCTCCATAGCTTTGGGCGGTGTCATAGGCACCGCTCTTGACATTGACGGACGCTTCCGTCGTCTTGTCGACCGCTTCGACCACAGCAAGCAGAGCGGCGACGGTGGGAGACGTAACAACCTGGCGCAGGGTCTATCGCTGTCCATTCTGCTGTATTGCATCGGCCCGCTGTCGATGCTTGGCCCTGTAATCAGCGCACTCAATGGCGACAATACGTTCCTCTTCACCAATGCCACGCTCGACCTTGTGTCGTCGGCAGTCTTCGCCTCGACCTACGGCATCGGGGTCATAGCTGCTGCTGCCGTGCTGTTCTGTTGGCAGGGCGCGTTCTACCTCGTGGCATCCGTCTCCGCCGATGCCGTCAGCGACGCACTTATGGCTGAACTGCTCATAGTGGGCGGACTCATGATTGTGGCCTCGGGGTTGTCGCTGCTGAAACTCAAGGATTGCAAGACGCTCAACATGCTTCCGGCATTGCTTGTGCCCATAGTGTGGTTTGCAGTGAGGTCGTTATTTTGATCATAAAGACGTATGGACACAGACAAGATACTTTCCAAACTTGGCATCAGCGAGCTGAATGCCATGCAGCGAGCTGCCATCAACGCCTTCAAGGTGGACAAGGACATGGTACTGCTGTCGCCCACAGGTACGGGCAAGACACTGGCGTTCCTGCTGCCGCTCGCCGATGCACTTGATGCTTCGAGCGATGCCGTACAGGCTGTCGTGTTGGTGCCGTCGCGCGAGCTGGCCTTGCAGATAGAGACCGTATTCAAGAGCATGGGCACGCCACTGCGTGCCATGAGTTGCTATGGCGGCCGTCCCGCCATGGACGAACACCGTGTCATGACAGGCAACAGGCCGCAGGTCATCATCGGCACGCCCGGACGCATGAACGATCACTTGCGGAAGCGTAACTTCGATGCTGCGACTGTCCGTACACTGGTGATAGACGAGTTCGACAAATGCCTGGAACTGGGCTTTGAAGAGGAGATGTCTGCCGTGATAAGCCGGTTGCCGCGCGTGGAGAAACGTGTGCTCACATCTGCCACAGATGCCGTGCAGATACCGCAGTTCGTGGGGATGAGCGGTAATGCCGATGGCCGTCGTGCCGGTAGGGACGATGTGGTGAAGCTGGACTTCCGCCAGATGGTGGAGAGCAGGGAACGCTTGACGCTGAACGTCGTCAAGTCGCCGGAGAAGGACAAGCTGGGTACGCTGCTGCAACTGCTGTGCATACTCGGCAGTGCGCCCACGATGGTGTTCGTCAACTACCGCGAGAGTGTGGAGCGTGTCACGGGCTTCCTGCAGGCAAATCGTTTCCCGTGCGACATGTTCCACGGCGGCATGGAGCAGGACGACCGCGAACGTTCGCTCTATAAGTTCCGCAACGCCTCGTGCCCGGTGCTCGTGTCGACCGACCTGGCATCGCGCGGACTTGACATCCCCGTTGTAGAGAACATCGTTCACTATCACCTGCCTGTCAACGAAGAAGCCTTCACCCACCGCAACGGACGCACGGCACGCTGGGACGCCAAAGGTTCGGTGTTCATGCTTCTCGGTCCCGAGGAGCAGTTACCGGAGTACGTAGACCGACAGGACGTTGTGGAATATCCGTTGCCTGAAGACACGTCTGCGCCGCCAAGACCCGAATGGAGCACCATCTACATCGGTCGCGGCAAGAAGGACAAGCTCAACAAGGTTGACATCGTGGGCTTCCTATATAAGAAAGGAGGGCTTGAACGCAGCGACTTGGGGGCTGTCGACGTGAAAGACCGCTACGCCTTCGCCGCCGTCCGGCGTGCCAAAATGAAACAGCTTATGACGCTGGTCAGCCATGAGAAAATCAAGGGGATGCGTACTTTGATAGAGGAAGCCAAATAAAGGCCTCCTCTTTTTGTTTGTACGTACATTTATCTCTAACTTAGCAACCTTGTAAAAAGACTTGGATGTTTAATCAAACATATTTTTGCTTATGAAGAAGTATAACTTTAATGCCGGTCCTTCCATCCTGCCACGTGAGGTGATTGAAGCAACGGCCAAACAGATTTTGGATTTCAACGGTTCAGGCTTGTCGCTGATGGAGATCAGCCATCGTGCAAAAGATTTCCAGCCGGTAGTGGACGAGGCGGTAGCCTTGATAAAGGAGATCCTCGACTTGCCGGAGGGATATTCTGTTCTGTTCCTCGGCGGCGGTGCAAGCCTTGAGTTCTGCATGGTGCCCTATAACTTCCTCGAGAAGAAAGCAGCCTATCTGAACACCGGTGTTTGGGCAAAGAAGGCCATGAAGGAAGCCAAACTCATCGGCGAGACGGTCGAGGTGGCTTCATCGGCCGACGCCAACTATACGTACATCCCCAAAGGCTGGACCTGTCCTGCCGATGTCGACTATCTGCACATAACAACCAACAACACCATCTACGGCACGGAAATCCGTCGTGAACTCGACGTGCCTGTGCCGATGATTGCCGATATGTCGTCGGACATCTTCAGCCGCCCCATCGATGCTGGAAAGTATGAGTGCATCTACGCCGGAGCACAGAAGAACCTGGCCATGGCGGGTATCACGCTCGTCATCGTCAAGGACAGCGCACTGGGACACGTAAGCCGTCAGATACCGACGATGCTCGACTATCGCACACACGTGGAGAAAGGCTCGATGTTCAACACACCGCCTGTCGTTCCCATCTATTCCGCACTGGAAACACTGCGCTGGATCAAGAAGAACGGCGGCGTAGCGGAGATGGATCGCCGTGCAAAGGAGCGTGCCGCACTGCTCTATGCCGAGATCGACCGCAACAAACTGTTCCGCGGTACCGTTGTTCCCGAAGACCGTTCGCTCATGAACATCTGCTTCGTCATGGCCGACGAGTACAAGAATCTTGAGAAGGAATTTCTCGACTTCGCCACGTCAAAGGGCATGGTCGGCATAAAGGGACACCGTTCGGTAGGTGGGTTCCGTGCTTCGTGCTACAATGCGCAGCCTCTCGAAGGTGTCAAGGCACTGGTTGAATGTATGCAGGAATTTGAAAGCAAACACTAAAGCACGCACAGACATGAAGATACTTATAGCTACAGAGAAGCCGTTTGCACCCGTCGCGGTGGACGGCATTAGGAAAGAGGTCGAAGCGGCCGGTTACGGGCTGGCACTGCTGGAGAAATACACGGCCAAGCAGCAGTTGCTCGATGCCGTGAGAGATGCCGACGCACTGATAATACGCAGTGATGTGATCGATGCCGAGGTGTTCGATGCTGCCAAACAGCTCAAGATTGTGGTGCGTGCCGGTGCCGGATATGACAACGTGGATCTGGCTGCCGCCACTGCTCACGGTGTGTGTGTCATGAACACGCCAGGGCAGAACTCCAACGCCGTGGCCGAGTTAGTGTTTGGACTGCTTGTGTTCGCTGCCCGCAACTTCTACAATGGCAAGGCCGGTACCGAGCTGAAAGGCAAGAAGCTGGGCATCTTGGCGTTCGGCAACGTCGGGCGCAATGTGGCACGCATAGCACGCGGTTTCGAGATGGATATCTATGCCTACGATGCCTTCTGTCCCAAGGAAGCCATCGAGGCCGCCGGTGTTCATGCCGTGGCTTCTACGGAGGAGCTGTTCGAACAGTGCGACATCGTGTCGCTGCACATACCGGCAACGGACGAGACGAAAGGCTCCATCGGCTATGACATGGTGAACCGTATGCCCCAGGGTGGCGTGCTGATCAACACCGCCCGCAAGGAGGTGATCGACGAGGCCGGACTGCTGAAGCTGCTCGGTGAACGCACGGATTTGAAGTACGTCACCGACATTGCTCCCGTGGCCACCGCCGAGTTTGCCGAGAAACTCCCGGGACGCTACTTTGCCACGCCGAAGAAGATGGGCGCACAGACCGCCGAGGCCAACATCAACGCCGGTATTGCTGCCGCACGTCAGATCGTGGGCTTCCTCAAGGACGGCAACCGCAAGTTTCAGGTAAACAAGTGAGGACAGATACGAAGAAAGCCTATGGCAAAGATTAAACCATTCAAGGGCATACGCCCACCCAAAGAGCTTGTCGAGAGGGTGGAGTGTCGTCCTTACGACGTCCTAAGCTCGGAGGAGGCACGTGCCGAAGCGGGCGACAATGAGATGAGCCTCTACCACATCATCAAGCCGGAGATTAATTTCCCCGAGGGAACTTCGGAGTACGACCCGCGCGTCTACGAGAGCGCGGCCGCACAGTTCCACAAGTTCCAGGACCGTGGCTGGCTCCGGCAGGATGCCGACGACTGCTATTACATCTACGCCCAAACCATGAACGGCAAGACGCAGTACGGCCTCGTGGTGTGCGCCAACGTCGATGACTACCTCAACGGCGTTATAAAGAAGCACGAGCTGACACGGCGCGACAAGGAGGAAGACCGCATGAAGCACGTGCGCGTCAACGATGCCAACATTGAGCCAGTGTTCTTCGCCTATCCTGACAACAGCACTCTCGCCACCCTCATCACGCGCTATGCCGCCACGCAGCCGACGGAATACGACTTCATAGCCCCCGTGGACGGCTTCCGTCACCGCTTCTGGGTGATCCGCGATGCTGCCGACATTGCCACCATCACGGTGGAGTTCTCGAAGATGCCGTCGCTCTACATCGCCGACGGCCATCACCGTTCGGCGGCCGCAGCTCTCGTGGGCGCGGAGAAGGCACGGCAGAACCTGCGCCACACCGGCCGTGAGGAGTACAACTACTTCATGGCGGTGTGCTTCCAGGCATCGCAGCTCACCATCCTGGACTACAACCGCGTGGTGAAGGACCTCAACGGATTCTCCGTGGAGCAATTCCTCGGTGCGCTGGCGCAGGACTTCGAGGTCGTGCCCCGTGGCACGGACGAATATCGTCCGCATAGCCTGCACGAGTTCTCGCTCTATGTCGGTGGACAGTGGTACAGCCTGACGGCACGGCTGGGCACCTACGACGACAGCGACCCCATCGGCGTGCTTGATGTCGACATCTCGTCGCGCCTCATCCTCGACAAGATCCTCGGCATCAGAGACCTGCGCTCCGACAAGCGCATTGACTTCGTCGGCGGCCTGCGCGGGCTTGATGAGCTGAAGCGGCGCGTGGACAGCGGCGAGATGAAGGCGGCTCTTGCCCTCTATCCAGTCACTATGCAGCAGATTATGGACATTGCTGACAGTGGCAAGATTATGCCGCCCAAGGCCACGTGGTTCGAGCCCAAGCTCCGTTCCGGACTTGTCATCCACAAGCTGACATGACGCTTCTCCTCGGGAGAAACAGTGATGAAAAGGGACATCGTTGTCATCAGCAGATGACGGCGATGTCCCTCTTTTTTGTTCGTGCCCGAACACCCCACACGGTGAACCCCGGCCACGCGACATCGCGGTAATCACAGCGCGTATGAATATGTCCAATAATGCGTATGAATGTCTCTCGTAGCACGCGGTATCAAGACAAAAACTCTGCAACACCGGTAATCATACTGAGCGGTGTGGACAGAAAACAAGAAGAGCCTCGGACTTGTGCGGCCTTGCCGCGTCCGAAGCTCCTCTCGATGTTTATAATCTCGTGTGCGGATGTCCGCCGTGCCTCACTTGCTCGTGCGGACGAAGCTGATCTTGCTCTCCTTCATGAAAGCATTGCCCGGCATGGCACCGCTGACGCTTCCGTCGTCGTTCTTCTTCAGGCTGATGGGCACATCCATGCCGTAGGTCGACATCTTGAAGTCAAGGCCGTCGTCGGTGGCCACGACATCCTTCAGCGACACGTGCTCGGGATAGCCGTCGCTCCACATCTCGCCGCTAAGCGTGTTGCCCTTCGCCTTCACGATGCTGACATGGTAGACCATCTCGCCCATGCTGCTCTCTACGATCATGTTCCACTGCCCTACGTAGTCCTTCGGCCTGGGCTTGGCACTGACGTTAAGGCTCACGCACAGACCCGCCAGCAGCAGGCCGACAAACAGCAAACCGAATTTCTTCATGGTGTTGTCTCTCCTCTTCGTGACAGCGCAGGTCAGTGTGCCAACGGACGAATCCAGATGTTACGATAGCTGATAGGCGCGCTCGGGTCGCCGTGGCTCTGCAACAAGATGGGGCCGTCGCCGTGGGGCTTCACCTGCGGCCAGCCGATGTACTCCGTCGTTCCCCAAATCTCGGTGTGGTTCTGCAGCACGACGCCGTTCTGGATGACGGTGACGTAGGGGTGAACTTTGTATGTTCCGTCTTCGTTGAAGACTGGAGCGTTGTAGATGATGTCGTAGACGTTCCACTCTCCCGGCTTGCGCATGACGTTGACCTGCGGCGGTGTCTGCTTGTAGACTGCGCCGGTCATGCCGTTGACGTATGTCTCGTTGTTGTAGCAGTCGAGCACTTGAATTTCATACATATTCTGCATGTAGATGCCCGAGTTGCCGCGCACCTGGCTCGTGCCGGTGATGTTCTCTGGGATCTGCCACTCTATGTGCAGCTGGAACGAGCCGAAGCTCTGCTTTGTCACGATGTCGCCCTTGCTCTTGTTGACAGTGAACACTCCGTCGTGGACATCCCACTCGGCGGGGCCGCCCTTTGCGCTCTGCCATGCCGACAAGTCCTTGCCGTCGAACAGCACGATGGCGTCGGACGGTGCGCCGGCTGTGGCCTGGTCGCCCGGGGTCACAATCTTGGGCTGCGGTGTCCAGTACTCAGACATTCCCGGAGTCATTCTCTCCTGCTTCGGGTACTCCTTCTTCTCCTGTGCATTGGCCAGTGCTGTGCATGCCAGTGCCGACAGGCAGACGATAGCTAATCTCTTCATATACACTTCTGATTTTGTGTGAGGTTAATGATTCTGTTCAGCTCCCGTGCGCCACAGACGGCGGGGTGCGGGTCTGTATGACCCAGCCTCCTCGTCTCCGGCGTGCCGGAAGCGGCACAAAAATATTAAATTTTGACATATCCGTGTCCCGCGGCGTGCAATTTTTGAATCTCTCTCGTGAAAGATGTTGTACCTTTGCCGCCGCTAACAGGAGCGGCTTCGCCGAAGGAGCAAAGACAGAGATGTTGATACAGAATCAGGTAAAGAAGGTTGTTGCCGTGCACGACCTCTCGTGCATGGGACACACATCGTTGATGTCGGTCATCCCGATACTGTCGTCGATGGGTCTTGAGGTGTGTCCGTTGCCGACGGCTCTGTTGTCGTGCCACACGCAGTATCCCGAATATTCGTTTCTCGACCTCACGGACGAGATGCGGCGCATCGTCGCCGCGTGGCAGTCGCTCGGCTTCCGCTTCGACGCTTTCTATACGGGCTACCTCGGCTCGCCGCAGCAGGTCGGCATCGTGAAGACGCTTGCCGACACGTTCCGCCGTCCTGACAGCCTGATGGTCGTGGACCCCGTGCTTGGCGACAACGGCGGGCTGTACAAGGGCATGAAGCCCGAGATGGTGAACGAGATGCGCCGCCTCGTGGCTCATGCCGACGTGATTACGCCCAACCTCACCGAGATGTTCCTGCTGCTCGACGAGCCCTATCGCAACGACGGACTTCGGGACGACGAGCTTAAGGGCTGCCTACGCCGCCTGTCGGATATGGGGCCGGGGATTGCCATCGTGACCAGCGTCCCCGTCATCGGCAACGAACATCTGACCTCCGTCTATGCCTACGAGCGCAACAGCAACAAGTACTGGAAGGTGACGTGTCCGTTCCTGCCGGCACACTATCCCGGCACCGGCGACTCGTTCACCAGCGTCGTCACCGGCTCGCTGCTCCGTGGCGACAGCCTCCCCATCGCGCTCGACCGCGCCACGCAGTTCACCCTGCAAGGCATACGTTCCACTTTCGGCTATGAATACGACAACATGGAGGGCATCATGCTCGAGAAGGTGCTCGGCAACCTCAGCACGCCCATGCAGGTCTGGACGTTCGAACTTATCTAACAAGGACAAAGTTTTCTTTCCACAAAGATGAAGGAGTTGACAGAGGGGCGTCCGTTGCCCCTGATACTGAGTTTCAGTCTGCCGCTGTTACTTGGCAATATGTTGCAGCAGACATACACCCTCGTTGATGCCGCCATCGTCGGACAGTTTCTCGGCATCAATTCGTTGGCTGCCGTGGGCGCCAGCTCCTCGGTCATATTCCTAATACTCGGCTTCTGCAATGGCTGTTGCGGCGGTTTCGGCATACCCATTGCGCAGAAGTTCGGCGCACGCGACTACGTGGCCATGCGTCATTATGTTTATAGCAGCCTGCGCCTGTCGGCATATATGTCCGTGTCGCTGGCCGTGGTGTGCAGCCTGCTCTGTGCCACGATACTGCGCCTGATGGCGACGCCGGAGACGATAATGCACGAGGCATACCTCTATCTGCTTGTCACGTTCATCGGCATCCCGTGTACGTTCTCCTACAACCTGCTCTCCAGCATCATCCGTGCCCTTGGCGACAGCAAGACACCGTTTTGGTTCCTGCTTTTCTCGACCGTGCTCAACATCGTGCTCGACCTGCTGTGCATCGTCGTGCTGGGGTGGGGCGTGGCAGGAGCCAGCATCGCCACCGTGGTGTCGCAAGGCGTGTCGGCACTCCTCTGCTATGCGTTCATGATGCGGCGGTTCTCCATCCTGAAGACCGCCGCCGACAGCGAGCGGCGTATGCAGCACGATTTCTCGGGCAAGCTGCTCGCCATCGGCGTGCCCATGGGACTGCAGTTCAGCATCACCGCCATAGGCAGCATAATGTTGCAGAGTGCCAACAACGCCCTCGGCACGGCGTGTGTCGCGGCGTTCACCTCGGCAATGAGGATAAAGATGTTCCTCATCACCCCGTTCGACACCCTTGGACTGGCAATGGCGACATACAGTGGACAGAACTACGGGGCGGGCAAGCCGAGGCGTGTGCTCGACGGGGTGAAGGTGAGCATCGGTGTGCTCTTCGCTTACAGTGCCATGATGTTTGTCGTGCTGATGCTCCTCGGACGTACCTTCGCACTGCTGTTCGTCGATGCCGGCGAGACCGAGATACTCGACAAGACCGCACAGTTCCTGCACGTGTCGGCGTGCTTCCTGCCGATGCTCGCCATACTGTGCTCGCTGCGCTACACCATACAGGGAGTCGGCTACACGTCGTTTGCCATGTGCTCCGGCGTTATGGAGATGATTGCCCGCACGCTTGTCAGCATCTGGGCGGTGCCGTTGTGGGGATATACCGCCGTCTGCTTCGGCGACTCTACGGCATGGTGCTTCGCCGACATCTTCCTGATTCCGGCATTCGTCTACGTCTATCACCGCATCAAGAACATCAGAGCCGCCTACTGACCGGCGTCCGTGGCCGTCGGGCACGTCCTTCAGTGGCAAGAATTCGGAATGAAATGACGGATTGTTATGGCTGTATGTTCACGGTTTTGTGGACGTACAGCCACAGTTCCGTGGACGTACAACCACAACTCTGTGGACGTACAACCATAGCTCTGTGGACGTACAGCCACAACTCTGTGGACGTACAGCCACAGACGGGTGGTTCTGCACCCGCGAAATTGTTGGTTGTGGATGCTATTCCGGCTGCTTCCCGAAGGCCAGACGTTCCAGCCTGCGCACTGCCGCCTCAAGGTCGGCGGCAAAGGTTTGATGATCCTTCAGGAACTCGGGATTGCCGCAGGATATGGCGGCATACAGGTCGCCGTCCATGTCGTCGGCAAAGTTTGATATGATGTATTCGATGTCGTCTTTCTGCCACGGCAGGGTCGACCGGCGGTAGACGTTCCACTTCTGATGCAGAAAGCTGTATGCGGTCTCGATGCTGTCCTTGGCTATTGACTCCATGACCTCTACCAGAATTTCTTCAGCTCATCGGAGTACTCGAAGCCGGCACTCTTCATCTTCTGCTCCAGCTCCTTGCGGTCAAGGCCGTAGTGGCTGCAAATGTCGTCAAGGTTGTCGAACACGTCATCGCGCAGCAGGAAGTTTATTGCACTGACGAGCATCGGTATGTCGTCTACGGGTAGTTTGTCCATGTCTTTCGGTGTTTTCAGGGTTCCATTGCTTGCGTCAGGACGGCGGCGATACGCTCCATCCAAACGCGGTCTGTCTGGTCGAATTCGTTCAGGCGGTCGCTGTCGACATCAAGCACACCCGTCACCTGCGTGCCGTCGGTGCCTGCGGCCATGAGCGGCACCACAATCTCGGAACGGCTGCTTGAGCTGCATGCTATGTGCCCCGGGAACTTGTCGACGTCGGGCACGACAACGCTCTTCCTATCGCGCCATGCCGCCCCGCAGACGCCGCGACCGTAGGCAATGCTGCTGCACGCCACCGGCCCTTGGAACGGGCCGAGCACCAGCCTGCCGCCCCTGACGAGGTAGAAGCCCACCCAGAAGAAGCCGAACGCCTCTTTCAGCAAGGCCGCCGTGTTGGCCAGCAGTGCCGTGGCGTATCTCTCGCCTTCGGCATAGGCACGGTATTGGCTCAGGAACTGCTCGTAGCGTTCCTCTTTCGACGTTGCGTCGAGTGTGAAGCTGTGTTCAGGCATGTGCTGTCCTCCGTCCTTTCAGGTCATATACGGTCGAGCACCGTCACTATCAGTGTCTCGATGCTATCCTTGTAGTTCGTGTCGGCCTCTCTCGTAAGACGGTTGGCGGCGACCATGCAGACGGTCGTGGCACTATGTCCCAGGAGGCGGCTCAGGCCTGCGAGGGCAGAGCTTTCCATCTCGAAGTTCGTTATCCGGTGTCCCTCAAACTCAAACTGCTCGATTTTGCGGTTTTGGTCGGGGTCGGCCAGGGGTATGCGCAGCTTGCGTCCCTGCGGGCCGAAGAAGCCGTTGGCGGCCACCGTCACGCCGCGCACCATGTCGCTTCCGGCGATGCGCTCGACCAGTTCCTCATCGGCATCGACCACGTACAGGTTGGGGGCACACGTCGTGCCGTGCCACCCCATGTGTTCGACGAAAGCCTTCTCGAAGCGGCTGTCGGTCACGCTGTCGCGTCCGGCGTAGAAGTTCAGCAGGCAGTCCAGACCTATCGACTTGACAGAGCAGATGAACGTGCCTGCGGGTGTGTAGGGCTGCAGCCCGCCGCAGGTGCCGATGCGCACTATCCGCAGACGACGCAGCCGATCCTTCACCGTGCGTGTCTCGAAGTCGATGTTTGCCAGTGCGTCAAGCTCATTCATCGCGATGTCTATGTTGTCACACCCGATGCCGGTCGACATGGCTGTGATGCGCTTGCCCTTGTACGTGCCCGTCACGGTGTGGAACTCGCGGTTCCGAACCTCGGCCTCAATGCTGTCGAAGTACTTCGACACCTTGGGCACACGACCGGGGTCACCCACCAGTATCACGTTGTCTGCCAACCACTCGGGCTTGACGTGCAGGTGGAACACCGAACCGTCGTCGTTGATCATCAGCTCGGACGGTGCCATGTATCTCTTCTTCTCCGTTGTCATTTCCGTTGGGTCTCCTGTTTCGTTGTCTTTACTTGCCTGGCTTTGCCTGGCCTGCCGACGGACGCGCTATGGTCTCGCGCATCGATGTGTCGGCCTCGATGTTCTTCATGCGATAGTAGTCCATGATGCCCAGATTGCCGTTGCGGAATGCTTCGGCCATCGCCTTGGGCACCTCGGCCTCTGCCTCGATGACTTTTGCACGTGCTTCCTGGGCTTTCGCTTTCATCTCCTGCTCGCTTGCCACCGCCATTGCGCGACGCTCCTCGGCCTTGGCCTGAGCGATGTTCTTGTCGGCATTGGCCTGATCCATCTGCAATGTGGCACCGATGTTGCGGCCGACGTCGATGTCGGCAATGTCGATGGACAGGATTTCGTATGCCGTGCCGGCGTCAAGTCCCTTTGACAGCACCAACTTGGAGATGGAGTCCGGGTTCTCCAGCACCTGCTCGTGGGTCTCCGCAGAACCAATGCTGCTCACGATGCCCTCGCCCACACGTGCCAGTATGGTGTCTTCACCGGCACCGCCCACAAGCTGGTGGATGTTTGCACGCACGGTGACACGTGCCTTTGCTATCAGCTGGATGCCGTTCTTCGCCACGGCGGTGACGGGCGGCGTGTCGATGACCTTGGGGTTCACCGACATCTGCACAGCCTCGAACACATCGCGTCCCGCCAGGTCTATGGCTGTTGCCATCTGGAACGGCAGCTCAATGTTGGCCTTCGATGCCGACACCAGCGCATGCACCACGCGCTCCACGTGTCCACCGGCGAGATAGTGCGCCTCCAGCTCGTCGCGTGTTATGTTGCGCAGTCCGGCCTTGTGAGCCTCAATCATTGCTGGTACGATGACGTAGGGCGGCACATTGCGGATGCGCATCAGGAACAGTTGAACCAGCGAGATGTCGACGCCCGACACCTTGGCCGACAGCCAAAGGAAGAAAGGCACGTAGTGAAAGAAGATGGCCAGGAATGCTATGCAGGCCACAATCAGGAATGCTGTGAAATAGATTGATCCGGTCATGATGTCTGTGTATGTTTTTTAGGGGTTAGATAAATGTTTCTCTCTGTTTGCTACTTGTCGCGCACCACCTCTATGAGGCTGTCGCTGACGCGCACGACGGTGATAGGTGTCTGTGCGTCCATGAAGCCGTCGGCCGACTTCACCTCGACAATCGCTCCGCCGAAGTCGGCATTGCCTATGAGTGCCAGGCGTGTCACCGTCTTGCCCTTGTCGCCGATGCGCAGGCTCTTCGCCGCCGTGCGGTCAATCTTGGAGTCGATGTCTTTCTTCAGAGCCACGCGGTCGAGGGTCTTGGAGCGCATGAAACGCATCACTGCCAGCACGCCGCCAATACCTGCAAGTGCCAGTGTCGCCAGCCCGGCCAGCATGCCAAGGGTGTCGAAGGCATAGTACACGGCGAAGACCACACACCCTGCCGCCAGCACGGAGGCGAAGCCTGTGCCGGGAATTAGAAACAGGTCGACGAGCAGGAGCACCAGTGCCACGATGAGCAGGCATAGTATTATGAACAGATCCATAAGCATTTCTTGTTTGTGAATAATGGAAGATGTGTGATTCGTGTCATTCGGCCTCCAGCCTTCTGACGTCTTTCTCGGCGCGGTGCATCGCATCATGTTGTTCCGCCTCGCGCTTCTCCAGCTCCAGCAGTGTCGGCCTCATGCTTTGGCGGTGGCTTGCGTCGGAGGCGGCATACTCGTCGCGCATGGCCGACAGCCTCCGCACCGTGTTGTTGTAGGTGTCGGCAGCTTGTCTGTATTGTCCGAAGGCCTGACGTGCCTCTGCCGAGCGGAAGTCGTCGAGGCGGTGGTAGGTGCGGTTGTCGTCCACCACGAATGTGAAGTCCCCGCCGCCGACATCTGCATGCCGTCCGTTGTCACTGCCCGCTTGTGCCAGGCGTGACAGGGCACTGTCCACGTCGGCCTGTTCCTTCCACGTGTCGCGAATGTTCGACAGCTGTGCCAGGCTTGCCATCTTGTCTGCGCCGAAGTCTTCATAGCTGTAGACCTGCTTCGTGGCGTTGGGGATGAAGATGTAGATGCACACCTTGTCCGCTGGCTGATGGCGGTCTGACGCGAACCAGCCGAGGTTGTTGAACTCGTCGATGACGTACATGTAGTCGTTGGCTGTCGAGTTGAACGGCATACCGATGTTCTCCGCGTCGTAGTAGGTGCCCGTGCCGGAGTTGTAGCGTGTCACGAAGATGTCGAACCCGCCCAGCGAGCCGTTGCCCGTGGAGGCGAAATATGTCACTGAACCGTCGGGCATCACGTAAGGGTAGGCCGTGCTTGCCGCAGCGGTGTTTATGTTGTCGGGCAGTGGGGTGGGGGTGCTCCATCCGTCGTCCTGACTGAAAGCTGTGAATATCGCCAGTGTGCTGTCTGCACGCCGGTCGGCAAAGAAGATCTTGTTGCCTAACTCCGTGCGGTACACGGTTCTGTCGCCAAGGAACTGCTGTTGTTGCGGGACTGCCTCCACACCGCTGTCGGCTGTGGCGGCGACGGCGGTGGTGTCGGCCTCAATGCCGGAGGTCTGTATGGGTACCACCGCTTCCTCATCGGCGGCAGGTGTCGTCTCCTCTGCAACGCCGAAGAACGAAGCGAAAGGCATCAGCTGTCCGGACTCGCGGCTTATGCGGTATGCGTCGAGAAACTTGTCCTTGTCTGTCACGATGCTGTCTATCACCGTCACGCTCTCCACGCCGCGTATCATGCGCAGTCCGGTGCGGCTCTTCTCCAACAGTGCTTCGGCCTCTGCCGATGTACGCTTGCGCTTGGCCAGTTCGGCAATGTAGGCTTCGAGTGTTGACATTGCTTCTTCATACCGATATGTGTCGCACAGTGCTTCGCCAAGATATAGCTTGCTGCCCGTGGCGCGTCGCTTGTCGGCGTTGCGCAGATAGGTGACGGCTTCCTCCGCCTGTCCTGTGCGCAGACAGCATACGCCGTACCACAGATTGTAGTTGGCGTTGGCAGGCGTGGTCTTCACCAGCCGCTCGAATATCGGCCTGGCCTCGGCGAAGTGACCGTCGTCATACAGCTTGCGTGCTTCGGCAAGCGTCTGCGCTCCGGCAACAGCCGTCGTGCTCAGCATGGCCACTGTCAGTGACAGTATATAAAGGAGTCTCTTCATCGTGAACGTACGTTCTTAGGTCTTTGGACACACAAACGTACACGAAAAAATCAGAAGAGGCAAAGTTTTAGACGTTTTTAAGCATCCATGCTGCGCTCCAGACGGCCGCGCCACAGGTATTTGCGTGTCTCGTGTACGATAACGCCGTTGAGGAACAGCAAGCTCAGCAGGTTGGGTATCGCCATCAGTGCGTTGAAGCAGTCGGCAAGGTTCCACACCGCAGCGAGGCTCGCCACCGAGCCTACGAACGTTGCCACGATGTAGAGCCATCGGTATGACAGCATCCAGCGGCGGCCGCCTAAGTACTCCACCGCACGCTCTCCATAGTAGCACCATCCCAAGGTTGTGCTGAATGCGAAAGTGAAGAGTGCCACCGTCAGCAGTACGTCTCCGATGTACGGTATCTTGCCGAAGGCGGCCTTGGTAAGCTCTGCGCCGTCGCTGCTGCTGATGTCGGGATATGCCAGTATGCTCGACACGATGACGAGGCCTGTCAGTGCACAGATCACCACAGTGTCCCAGAAGGTTCCTGTGCTCGACACAAGTGCCTGACGCACAGGGTTGCGCGTCTTGGCGGCGGCGGCCACTATGGGTGCACTGCCCAGGCCGCTCTCGTTGCTGAAGAGGCCACGTGCGATGCCGTAGCGCGCGGCAATCATCACCGTCGAGCCGACGAAGCCACCGGCGGCAGCCTGCGTGGAGAATGCCGCCTTGCTTATGGTCACGATGGCAGGCCACACGTAGTCGCCGTTGACAAAGAGGATGTAGATGCAGCCTACGACATAGAATATAGCCATGAACGGTATCAGCCACCCACATACCTTCGATATGCTCTTCACTCCGCCGATTACTACTGCAGCCACCAGTATGCTTATCACCGCACCGCTGAGCACGGGTGAGATGCCGCAGGTGTCGCGTGCCAGCGTGGCAATGGCGTTCGCCTGCACCGTGCTACCGATGCCGAACGATGCCAAGGCGGTGAAGGCGGCAAAGAGCACGGCCATCCATTTCCATCCTAATCCGCGTTCGAGGGCATACATCGGGCCGCCGAGCATGCGCCCGTCGGCTGTCTTGGTGCGGTACTTTATCGATAGCAGTCCCTCGCCATACTTCGTGGCTATGCCAAACACGCCCGTCAGCCAGCACCACAGCACAGCCCCGGGGCCACCGAGAGCCACGGCCGTGGCAACGCCGATGATGTTTCCTGTGCCGATGGTTGCAGCCAGTGCCGTGGCCAGTGCTCCGTACTGCGACACGTCGCCGGTTGAGTCGGGGTCTTTCTCCACCGACAGACGTATGGCTTTGAAGATGTGTCGCTGTGGGAACCGAAGTCTTACAGTCAGGAATATGTGTGTTCCCAACAGGAGGATGATCATTGGCCAGCCCCAAAGCAATGAACTGGCTTGTGAGAGGATGTCGTTTAGTTGCTGCATGGTGATTTATTTTCGCGCAAAGATAGTAAAAGTAGCTTATATGCAAGCAAAACGATAGGAAGATATTCTTGTTGATGACATTTGTTGGATTAGATGTCGTGCGGAGACGATGGGATATTTCATGGGCAGTGTGCAAGCCGGAGAGATTTTGCTGTACCTTCGCGCTTGCGTCAATAAAGACGAAATATAAAGGAAGGAAACAACGATGCATAGCAGAGAAGAACAGATGCAGGCTTTCGGCCGCCTGCTCGACATCATGGATGAACTGCGGGTGAAGTGCCCGTGGGATTGCAAGCAGACCAACGAGAGCCTGCGCCCGAACACCATTGAGGAGACGTATGAACTGTGTGAAGCCCTGGTCAAGGACGATAAGCCGAATATCTGCAAGGAGCTGGGCGACGTGTTGCTGCACGTCGTGTTCTATGCCAAGATTGGTTCGGAGACGAATGATTTTGACATCAAGGACGTGTGCGACCGGTTGTGTGACAAGCTGATCTACCGCCATCCGCATGTGTTCGGTACGGCCAAGGCGGAGAGTGCCGGTGAGGTCGTAGCTAACTGGGAGCAGCTGAAGCAGCACGAGAAGGGCGGCAACAAGACTGTCTTAGGCGGCGTGCCCAACTCACTGCCGACGCTCATCAAGGCTTACCGAATACAGGACAAGGCACGTGCCGTGGGCTTCGACTGGAGCAAGCGCGAGGACGTGTGGCAGAAAGTGAAGGAAGAGATAGGTGAGTTTGAGGCCGAGTTGGGCAATATGGATGGGGAACGCGCCGCACAGGAGTTCGGAGACCTCATGTTCAGTCTCGTCAATGCCGCACGCCTATATCACATCAATCCGGACAATGCGTTGGAACACACCAACCAGAAGTTCATACGTCGCTTCGGATACGTGGAGCAGAAGGCAAAGGAACAGGGACGTGAACTCAAAGATATGCCAATGGAGGAGATGGATGCCCTTTGGGATGAGGCCAAGAGGCAGGAGTCAGGCGACTGCTGACTCCTCGCTTTCCTCCGACTTCAAGTGCCGGCGTAGATCTTCATAGACATCCTTGCCGTACACCACCCAGCCTGCCGAACCTATAAGGGCAGCGAAGGTGAAGACAGCTACGATTAGCTTCTTTCTGGGCTTGCTTGGAACAAGCGGCACTGTGGCCGTTTGGATTACGGCAAACACAGGCTTGGTCTCTTGCACGCGCATCTTGGCAGCTTGCAGCTGCTGCGCCACGGTGTTGTAGACGTTGTATGTCAGGTCACGCTCGTTCTGTAGCCGCTCTTGTTCTGTACGGAAGCTCTGCATGATGATATTTTGGTTGGCATCGACAAAGCGGGCATATTCGTTTTGCTTCACGCGATAGTTCTCCTCGGCCTCGGCATACATCTTTTCCGTGTACTCCAAGTCCTTACGTGCCTTGTTAGTGCGGTACTCGGTGACATATTGCTGTATCTTCGACATCACGCTGTCCGCCACTTGTGCACTGACTTCGGCATTCTGCATTGAAACGGATATCGTGGTCATGGTTTTGTCGGTATCGACGGTTATCCTGTTCGATATTGCCGCTGCCACACCTGCCTGCTTGCGCGTCAGTCTTTGCGAATCTATGCCGCTTGTAGCAGGTTCTTCATCGCTGCTGAACAACGACTTCACAGAGCCTATCAGCCATCCCGGCGATAAGTAGTTCCACCACGGTCTGCTTTGGTCTTCGCTCATGTATTCGTACAACGTCTTGTCGATTCCTGCCTCATCGTCTTTCACCTTTATCGAGAACAAATCCACGAGGAACGGTGTGCTGGCAACAATGTCAGAGTAGAACGTCGGTCCGATAGCATCGGTTCCTGTTGCGGCAGAGCTGCCTACGTTGATGCCGGCCATCGATGCCAATGCTCCAAGTCCGCCTGACGAGCTGCCCGCTCTTGTCGACTCCGGCGCAAGCGTGGTCGTCACCGTGTACTCCCTGGGTATGCTGAATGCCACGACTATGCCTACAAACAGACCTACGCCGCACATCTTCAGGATCCACTTCCTCTTGCTCCAAGCCTTCGTGAACAGTGCTATCAAGTCAATCTCTTCCGTGTCCTGACTCTGTGATGTCATGTTGTCGGACTCCATGCCCATATCAATGTCTTTTATGTTATCGTTCATACTCGTGCCATTATTTGAACAAGGAGATTATACTTGCAATGACGGCAGCCATTGATGCTCCGGCACTGCTCATGCTCATTATCTCTGCCAGACTGGTACGACGCGACGTGTCGCGTGTAGGCACAACTATTTCGCTGCCTGGCTCAATATTTTTGCTGCCGCGCTTCACTCTTGACACTGTGCCGTTCAGATGCACCACGTATGCACGGCCACGCTTTGCATTCAGTGCATAGCCACCCGCTTGATTTATGTAGTATCTTGGCTTTTCGCCAGCTTTGTAGAATACTGTGTTCGGATACATCACGGCACCACTTATCTTCACCGTATTGATGTATTCCGGCACCACCAACTCGTCACCTTCGCGTAGCACCAGATCATAGTCGCTTTGGGGATTCGACAATGCTTTCTCCAAATCAATGCCGACGGTGTAGGTTGTCGCCATTTGGTCAAGCATCATGGCTATGGAGTCCTGACTTGATTTGGCATAAGTCATCCGTAACACGTCTTCCTGACGCAGAATTTCCTCTTCACTCATCTGACGTATCAGGCGTGACCCCTTGACATAGGCATCGGGTGTGACACCACCGGCACGCTTGATGATGTCAGACAGACGCTCGTTCTTGCTTATCAAGGCATAGGTGCCGCCAAAGAGCACTTCGCCACTGACGGTTACATTCTGCTGCTCCCTATAAGCAGGACTCTTGCGGACATATACCTCGTCGAACGGCTGTAGGTAGAACGGCTTGCCGCCGGTGAACAGCTGTTGGTCGATGTCGAACGAGAAGGTCTCACCCATCACGCTGTTGAATTCCTTGCTATCGGGGTTCTTGATGCGGCGTGTTACACTGACGTTGGTCGATGCTGCCGATTCCAACAGTCCGCCCGCCATGACCACGATGTCCTCGACCGTCATGTTGTCAGAGAAGAGGTACGTACCCTCGTTAGCCACCTCGCCGTGTATCGCCACCGTGCGTTCTTCCTCCAATCCCTGTATTGTCGGGATGTAGAGCACGTCGTTGCGCTTCAGTGGAATGTCGGCAACGGTGCCGTCCATCAATCCCTGTATATCTATTGAAATGATTTCGTGGTTATAGTCATCCTTCTCGCGATCCAGTATGGCGCGGTTTCTGAATGCGTCGCCACGCAGCCCTTCGGCTTTCTCTATGAGACGGCGCACGGTGTTTGTCTTTCCGTCAAGTTCGTATGCTCCCTCACGGTACACCGCTCCACGTATCTCGACACGGTTCTCGTAGCGTTCCAATACCGAATCTGCGGTAATCACGTCTCCATCGTCGAGGCGGAAGATGGAGAAGTCCATCTCATCGACGTTGTATATCTGCCGCTCGCGTCCGCTGCTCTTGCGCTCCACACGCAGTGCCTTCTTATAGGCATCGCCGGTGAAGCCGCCAGCAAAGTCTACGGCAGTCTTCACCGTCTCGTCCGTCTTCATCTCGTAGAACATCGGACGCTTCACCTTACCAAGTATCTGCACCAACGACTGATATGTGGGTACAATCACCACGTCGCCTTCCTGCAGGCGTTCGCCGCCGGTCAGTTTTCCCTCCAGTATGTACTGGTATATGTCCACCGTGGCCACAGGTCTATTGTTGCGCACTATTTCGATGGCACGCAGACTACCAATGCTGTTGACACCCCCTGCTGCATACAACGCATGGAACACCGATGCGAATGCCGAGAGTGTGTATGTGCCTGGCACCTGTACCTCGCCCATCACGTTGACCGTTATCGAACGGCTGTTACCGAGCGTCAGGTTGACAAATGTCGTGGGGGTGGCATCGCTGATGCCGGAATATATCTTCGAGAGCTCTTTCTTCATGTAGTTGCCCGCTTCGGCCACGGTCTTTCCGTTGAGGTAGACGGGACCGAGGTTGCTGACCTGAATTGTGCCGTCGGGCGAGACAGTCTCGCGTATGGTGCTCTCCGATGCCCCATAGATGTCGACTATCACTTCGTCCCCAGGACCGAGGCGGTAGTTAGCAGGAGTGGCTATGTTGACGCTTGGCTCGAAAGTCAGGTCTTCGTTGTCGAAGATGTTATGTCCGAAGATTTGTTCCGTTGGGTCAATCTCTTCCTCCTGTAGCCTATATATGCCATACGGGTCTGTCGTGTCCATCAACATATTCACAGAGTTTTGCATATCCTGATTATATGTGTCAAGAGTATCGGCAGCATTGGTCAGCACATCGAAACGGCTTTCACCCTGTACGTAGCTCTTGCGGTTTGAAGTGCTCGGTGTACGTCCGTTACGGGATGTCTGTGTGTTATTGCTATGTTTCTGCGTTCGCCGTGTGCGTCGTGAAATGGGCTGACTGTTGCGCATACGTGTGGCATCTGCCGCGGTGCCAGCCTGTGCGTTCAACGCGTTGTTATTGCTGTTGGAGTATTGGTCGCGGATGCGCAGCAGCTGCTCTTGTGTGACCCCGCGCCGCATCAGCTCTGTCGTTATCTGTTGTTGGTTCTTGCCTTGGCTGTTGGCTTGCTGTATGTACTGTAGCACTTGACTGTCGGACATGCTCTGTGCCAAAGCCGCACCGCAGGCCATCAGTATTGCGAATACAACAGATAGGAATCTTCTCATATATATCGTCGTGTTATGTCTTTGTTCTACGAGTATTCAAAAGGTGTCGTCTGTCGTGCATTCTTCAGCTGTAAGGCGAAGAGCACATCCCGACAAGTTGCGAAGGTAGGAAATGTTTCTTGCACGGCAAGTCTGTATTTGATATTTTTGTGGCGAGGAGCGCATTTGCGATGATAACAGTAGCAATCTTAAACATATAAGAAATATGAAGAACAGATTCAAAATGACAATGGCCGCCGTCCTGTGTGGGAGCGGCAGTCCTGCCTTCGGCGGCACAGTTCCGCCGCACACCGACCCCTAACGACACACTTCAGTCTGTACGCGTGCTTGCCGACGATTCGGCAGTGTTCAGCATCTATGCCCCCAAAGCACGCACGGTGACACTTGCCGGTGATGGAGACCTCATTCCCTACTTCGGTGACAACAAGCCTGTGGTCAAATCCATCATCCCATTTGTCGAGAGCAACTATCCCGTGCTCTCCGACCGCAACCACCGTGCCATTGCCGGACTCTCGATGGGTGGCATGGAGACCATGGAGACCGCTTTCGGCAATCCCGATATGTTCTCCTACGTGTGGGTTCTAAGTTCGTCATTCATGCCGGGGCAAGATCCTGCTGATGAGTCGGCACGTCTCAACGTGAAGGCCAATGCCGGAAAGATGAACAGGAACTTCAAGCAGATGGTCTTCACGCAGGGCGGACCTACCGACATCGCCTACAAGAACTGCGAGAACACACGCAAGCAGCTTGATGCCGACGGGCTGAAATACGAGTACAAGGAGAATGCTCAGGCCGGCCACAGCTGGACAACATGGCGTGCTGACCTGTACGACCTGGCGCAGCGCATCTTCAAGTAACATCGGCTTCCGGAGTTGCGAGAAGCGGATTCGAGTGGGGCGCACCATATATATGGTGCGCCCTTACTCATATTGTGATGTGCTTTTACATTGTGGATGTATCACCACCACCTGGCAGAACAACGTCCAGAAGGTGAAGTACCAGCTCTTCAAGACCTACGCCTCCGGCGAGCTTAGTGATGAGCTCACGAACTCCCAAACTACGGACGAGACTGGCTACATCAACAGCACGACAGCAACTGGTGCTGGTGGTACCGTCAAGAGCATCATGAAGGCAATCATCCAGGATGCCTCCGGTAAGACCATTACTGCATCGACAGGCGGTGTTAAGGCCACGACCACCAAGTCTGCCTCCAAGGTCGTTGTCACTGTCGACAAGGAGGCCAACACGACACCTGCGCTTGCTCTTAACACCACCTACTACCTCCAGGTATCGTTCCTGGATAAGGATGACAACGAACTTAACTCCGTCATCCAGCCTGTTAAGTTCGTTGCTCCTGCCTTGAGTGACCTCTTCAAGATCAAGGATGGTTACCTCAACGCCGATGGCAAGTCCATCAACGCCTACCTTGGCAACGATCCTGATGATGTAGATGCCAAGACCGTCTCCCTTGCCGACTACTTCGAGGAGTACGAGAAGAGCGTTACGTCTGTCGCTGCTGACACTGAGACCGACATCGTCAAGGTCGACGGCACGGACTACAAGTCCAACCAGCTGCTCACGGTAACCGCGGGTGGCAGCACTAAGGAGTTCAGCGAAGCCACCGCCGCGCTCAAGGGCAGCAAGTACGGTGCTTCTGCCGGTGCCAAGGAGGGCTTCGAGTACGGTTACGGTGAGGCTCTTATCATCAACGT
>CAVHVD010000081.1:3892-12938 GCA_963639425.1 Faecalibacterium prausnitzii | reverse complement strand
AAGGTGGCATACGATCTCGGATTGCGTAAGGTGAAAGCTTACGTAAAGGGTCCTGGTAATGGCCGTGAGTCCGCTATCCGAACCATTCATGGAGCAGGGATTGAGGTTACGGAGATTGTTGATGTTACCCCGCTTCCACACAACGGATGCCGTCCTCCTAAAAGACGTAGAGTTTAAGTTTACATTATTTATAATCTGAATCTGATTTTGTTTAGAGATTGTAATACTTCCTTTCTACAGTCGCGGCTGCAACAAAACAAGTTCATAAAAACAATTAAAAGAAGAAATGGCTAGATATATTGGACCAAAATCAAGAATATCACGCAGATTCGGCGAAGGTATTTATGGTGCTGATAAAGTATTGTCTAAGAAGAATTATCCTCCAGGCCAGCATGGAAATTCCCGCAAGAAAACCTCTGAGTACGGAATGCAGCTCCGTGAGAAGCAGAAGGCCAAATACACGTATGGCGTGTTGGAAAGGCAGTTCCGCAATCTCTTCGAGAAGGCTGTGAAGCAAGAGGGCGTGACAGGTGAAGTCCTGCTACAGCTGCTCGAAGGACGTTTGGATAACGTCGTTTTCCGTTTGGGTATCGCACGCACACGCAATGCTGCACGCCAATTGGTGAGCCATAAGCATATTACCGTTGATGGTGAAGTTGTGAATATTCCTTCTTACCATGTCAAGGCGGGACAGCTTGTTGGGGTTCGTGAACGCTCAAAGTCATTGGAGGTGATTGCAGACGCTTTGGCAGGTTTCAATCACAGCAAGTATCCTTGGTTGGAGTGGGATGAAAGCTCGAAGACGGGCAAGTTCTTGCATGTGCCAGACAGGGCAGATATCCCGGAGAATATCAAGGAGCAGTTGATTGTCGAGTTATACTCTAAAAACTAATTAATTCCATGTCGATATTAGCATTTCAAAAACCTGACAAGGTCCTGATGTTAGAGGCTGATTCGAAGTATGGCAAGTTCGAATTCAAGCCCCTTGAGCCGGGCTTTGGCATTACTATAGGCAATGCCCTACGTCGCATATTGCTTTCTTCATTGGAAGGCTTTGCTATAACTACTATAAAGATAGATGGTGTTGAACACGAGTTTGCGAGCGTGCCCGGCGTGAAGGAGGATGTTACGAACATTATCCTGAACCTGAAGCAGGTGAGATTCAAGCAGGCTGTTGAGGATTTCGAGACGGAGAAAGCTATCATCACCATCGAGAATTCTACTGAGTTCAAAGCAGGTGACATAGGTAAGTATCTGACTGGATTTGAAGTGTTAAATCCTGAATTGGTTATTTGTCATTTAGACTCAAAGGCGACAATGCGCATTGAGCTTACAATTAACAAGGGTCGTGGTTATATCCCCTCTGATGAGAACAGGGTGTACTGCACTGATGTTAATGTAATTCCTATTGATTCTATTTACACACCTATACGTAATGTCAAGTACACGGTAGAACCTTATCGTGTTGAGCAGAAGACAGACTTTGACAAGCTCACACTTGAGATTACGACAGATGGTTCCATACACCCAAAGGAGGCTTTGAAGGAGTCTGCCAAGATTCTGATATATCACTTCATGCTGTTCTCTGACGAGAAGATTTCTCTTGAGCCGGACACGAATGCTGATAATGCAGATTTCGATGAGGAGGTTCTGCATATGCGTCAGTTGCTTAAGACAAAGCTCACAGACATGGATCTTTCGGTTCGTGCACTGAACTGCCTTAAGGCTGCTGATGTTGAGACTCTTGGCGACTTGGTTCAGTACAACAAGACTGATCTTTTGAAGTTCCGCAACTTTGGTAAGAAATCGCTCACCGAGCTTGATGATTTGCTGGCGGGTCTGAATCTGTCGTTTGGAATGGATATTTCTAAGTATAAATTAGATAAAGAATAAAAATGAGACATAATAAGAAATTCAATCATCTTGGTCGTACTGCCTCTCACAGAGCTGCAATGTTGGCAAACATGGCGTGCTCTCTGATAAAGCACAAAAGAATCACTACGACCGTCGAGAAAGCAAAAGCTCTGAAGAAGTATGTTGAGCCTCTGCTGACAAAGTCTAAGAATGATACAACCAACTCTCGTCGTGTTGTGTTCAGAAACTTACAGGACAAGTATGCAGTCACCGAACTCTTTAAGGAGATTTCCGTTAAGATTGCCGATCGTCCGGGAGGATACACACGTATCATAAAGTTGGGACACCGTCTTGGCGACAACGCTTCGATGTGCTTCATTGAGTTGGTCGACTATGATGAGAACATGGCAAAGGATAAGGTTGTGAAGAAGGCTTCGCGTACACGCAGACGCACCAAGAAGTCTGCTACTGATGCAGAGGTCGTAGCACCGTCCGCAGAGAATGCGGAGACATCAGCTCCTGCTGAAGAGAAGACAGCTGAATAATCCAACTATTTATAACGAATTGAAGGGTCGCTTCGTCATTTGAAGCGGCTCTTTTTTTTGCCTGTTGCCCACATAAGCAGGCTGACGTGAATTTTATGTGCCCGATGTTTGTGCGGTAAAAGAATATAGGCTAACTTTCGTACCTCAAAAGGGAAGCCTATGGTAAGAGCCGTATTAATATTGGTCAGCATCTTTCTGACCTGCCAGGCATACTGTCAGGACATGGTATATTCAAGCCTGCAAGAACTCCTCTCTGGCAGGGGTGACACCGTGACCACGCTTGCCAAGGAAAGGCGGACCGTCAGCCAGATATATTTGTCCGGTGGAGCTGACTATCATATTTATTCTACGGACAACGACAGCTTTACGAAGTACCTGAAGAAACGTAGCTTTGCCGTCCGTTGTCAGGATACGTTGTACATCAACTGCAAGCAGGTTAGGTATAAGAGATATCGGTTTGGCAACTGGTTTGCCAAGGCTGCCGAGGTCAAGGGACATATCTTCTTTGTTGCGCAGCCGTTGGGACAGAACGCCAGCAGTTCCGTCGTCTCCAAAGATGTCCCTCGTCTACAGGGGGCGGTCGGCGATGCCATAAATGCCAGCGGCCTTGTCTACGACCGTGTGGTCTATGAGATATTCCCTGATGGCAATGTCGACTTTGTAGGCAGGGAGCGGATGAAGCGCATCCTCGCTTCCGACACGGAGCTGCTTGATGATTTCCTTGCCCAGGGCAGTGAGAGTGCCGACGTTGTAATGAAGTATCTGATGAGTATGCTCTGAACCTGTCACATACAATTCTTCCGTTGATTTCGTGAAAAACAATTTATATCGAATAGGACTGCTGATCCTCCTTGTTGTCCTGATGCTTATAGGTCTGCACTATGTCCCGTCTGTAGAGATAGGATACTACAAGACCAAGAATGTCGATATTCTGTCTGACCTCAGACATGTTGAAAAAGCCGTACCGTACACTCCTGTCAATGTCGTGCCGGATGACAGTATCGCCGTCTCTGATACGGCAAAGGTCGTTGTCGAAGACATCCCCGTGCCTGAAGACATAATCATAGCCTATACCGATACGTGCGAGGGTGGCGTGACGTGCATAGAGGATTTCAGCGACACCACACAGCGTGGCATGCAGCCATTCTATCGCGCTTTGGACAGGGCCGGTACCGAAACAGTACGTATTGCTTATTTTGGAGACTCATTCATTGAGGGCGACATATTCACTGCCGACCTACGTTCTTTCCTGCAACAGCACTATGGCGGCTGCGGTGTGGGTTTTGTGCCGATACACACGGCCTCGTCAAAGGCGCGGGTGTCTGTCCGGCAGGAGGCAGAGGGATGGGAGAACCATTCCATCATGGACACTGTCTACTTCGATCGTGAGAAGCAGGACATCGCCAACCGCTACTTCATTCCGCATGCAGAAGCGTCCTTCGCACTTCAAGGGCAGAAACGCTACTATTCAAACCTCGACAAGTGCGACAAATCCTCGTTTTTCTTTCGTGTCGATTCCGCCGTGCATATTGTGGCCGATGTCAATGGTGAACCGGCCTTGGATCGGGTGTACAACTCTAAGGGCTTGTCTGTTGCCGAAGTCTATGGCGACATCCGCTCTGTCCGGTTCAGGGTCATGACGGCAGACACGTCATCGGTATTCTATGGAGCATCGATGGACGGCACTTCCGGCATCTCGTTGGACAACTTCGCCATGCGCGGGGCATCAGGACTGAACCTGCGCTCGGTGCCTATGCAGACCATGAAGGCTTTTGGCGAAGTTAGGCCTTATGACCTCATTATCTTGCAGTTCGGCCTTAATGTCGCATCACAGGAGATGACCGACTATTCGGGCTATGCCAAGGGGATGCGATTCGTCATCTCGCACATAAAGGAGTGCTTCCCCGATGCCGGTATCCTCGTCGTCAGCGTTGCCGACCGTGACTATAAGACTGACGATGGCAGCATTCTGACCATGCCCGGGATAAAAAGCCTTGTGGCTTATCAGAAGAAGATGGCTGCCGATGAGCATGTCGCCTTTTGGAATATGTTTCAGGCCATGGGCGGTGACGGCAGCATGCGACTGCTTGTCGAGGCAGAGCCGCCTATGGCGAACCTCGACTATACGCACATAAATTCCCGTGGCGGGAAGCACATGGCCAAGATGCTATATGATGCGATACAGTATGGAAAGGCTAAGTTTGATGAGACGGCATCGCATGAGACGCATTGACGTGTTGTTCCTCTCCGTGCTCTTGGCACTGCTCGCAGTCCCAGGCCACATATCTGCACAGGATGCCATGCCGTCCGTACCTCGTGCTGATGTCCTGGCGGCAATGATCGACACGGCATCCGTGCGCATCCGTGCGCATGACACGCTCCCTCTGATACGTGTCCTCGTCCCGTCATCGTTCTTGGAGACACAAGACTGCATGATTGCAGATGCTGTCGGCTCACTCAATCCCTTTTGGGACAAGCTCGAAGACACACTGTCGGGAAGGGGCGACGACACGCTTCACATATTGCACGTAGGCGACAGCCACATCCATGGACACATATATCCCTTGACGGTGCGCGACATCCTTTCGCAATATGTCGGCTCGCGGGTGCAATACACCGACATGGGTATCAACGGAGCCACGTGTGCCACCTTCTCCACTCCACAGCATGTGCGCGACATCGTTTCGGGCAAGCCGGATCTTCTCATCTTCTCGTTCGGGACCAATGAGAGCCACTCGCGTGCCTACGATGCATCGACACACTATCATCAGATGGAGGTGCTCCTGGCCATGGTCAGAACCTATCTGCCGGATGTTCCGGTGTTGCTGACAACCCCTCCTGGATCATACGAGCGTGTAGGACGGGGCAGGCGTGCAGCATATCGTGTCAATCCGCGCACTGCCGGTGCCGCTGCCACCATACTACGCTTTGCCTCGGACAAGCATCTTGCGGCATGGGATCTTTACAACTCCTGTGGCGGTGCATCGCGTGCCTGCCTGAACTGGTATGGCGCACATCTCATGCAGCGCGACCGCATACACTATCTGGCTGAGGGCTACACCCTTCAGGGACAGCTGCTCTATCTCGCCATAGCCAAAACATTCAATCATTATGTGGGATCAAATTAAGGAACTGCTGACATACGACCCGCAGACCCCGATGGTGTTCAACAGCGGTCTGTTCCTGTGGCTTTTTGCCGCGTTCTTCTTCGTCTACATTCTGCTGCAACACCAGCGGAAGGCACGGATGCTCTTTGTGCTGCTCTTCTCTTACTATTTCTACTATAAGAGCAGCGGCACGTACTTCTTCCTGCTTGCCTTCGTCACGGTGTCCGATTTCCTCATTGCCCGCCGCATGAGTCTCATGTCGAGTCACAGGGCACGTCGTCTGATGGTGGCACTCAGCGTTGCCGTCGACCTCAGTCTGTTAGGCTATTTCAAGTACACCAATTTCTTTGCAGACATACTGTCGTCCGTCACGGGCGGCACCTTTGGCCCGTTCGACATCTTCCTGCCGGTAGGAATCTCGTTCTTCACGTTTCAGTCCCTGAGCTACACCATCGATGTCTATCGTGGCACGATAAGACCAATCGGTAGCCTGCTCGACTATGCCTTCTATGTCTCTTTCTTCCCGCAGCTCGTGGCAGGCCCCATAGTCCGTGCGCGCGACTTCATCCCCCAGCTTTACCGTCCCCTTGTTGTCACAGACAGCATGATGGGACGTGGCATAGCACTTATCGTGGCAGGCCTGCTCAAGAAAGTCGTCATCTCGGACTACATCAGCGTCAACTTCGTCGACCGTGTGTTCGACAACCCCTTGCTCTACTCCGGCGTGGAGAACCTGATGGCTGTCTATGGCTATGCGCTTCAGATATATTGCGATTTCTCCGGATATAGCGACATGGCCATTGGCATAGCTCTGCTGTTGGGTTTTCATTTCAACATCAACTTCGATTCGCCCTATAAGTCCGCGTCTGTCACGGAGTTTTGGCATCGTTGGCACATCTCGCTCTCCTCATGGCTCAAGGACTATCTGTATATCTCCCTCGGCGGTAACCGCAAGGGGAAGATACGTCAGTATGCCAACCTCATCATCACCATGTTTCTTGGCGGACTGTGGCATGGTGCCTCGTGGAACTTCGTGCTGTGGGGCTCCATGCACGGCATCGCCCTCGCCCTGCACAAGGGCTTCCGTAGCCTCCTTGGCAGAGACAAACACTATGCAAGTACCGGTTGGCGCAAGGTGGCGGCGGTGTTTCTGACGTTCCACTTCGCCTGTCTCTGCTGGATTTTCTTCCGTCAGCGCGACATGCTGATGGCTTTCGACATGATAGGGCAGATCTTCAGCAACTTCTCCCTGCATCTGCTGCCACAGGTAGTGTCCGGATACCGTGCGGTCTTCATCCTCATGGCCTTGGGATACGCCGCACACTATGCGCCGGACAGATGGATGGAAGGCTTCAAGAACCTTGTGACGCGGCTACCGCTTTTGGGAAAGGCACTGCTGCTCGTAGCTGTGATTTGGCTCGTGATACAGATGAAAGGCACAGCCATCCAGCCGTTCATCTACTTCCAGTTCTGATATTTCCACCTCTGACATTCGCTTCGGTATTGCGCAATGTTAGCCGCACTCCCCTGGCTATGTCGGGCTGCATAGGTGTGCCGCGCTTTGCAGGGAATGATAATATTCATACCTTTGCAGCCTTTTTCAACAGTTATACTCGTAAACGTAAAAAGATTTTTCTGACTTAATGAGCTTTCTTCCAACCAAGAACATCAAGGGCGATGTCACCGGTGGCATCACCGCCGGCATTGTGGCCTTGCCGCTGGCGTTGGCCTTCGGCATTCAGGCCTTTGGTGGCATCAGCGATCCTTCGGCATCCAGCATGGGTGCACTGGCCGGTCTTGTGGGAGCCACATTGCTTGGCTTCTTTGCAGCGTTGTTTGGCGGTACGCCGTCGCAGATCAGCGGCCCTACGGGGCCGATGACAGTAATCACGGCAGGACTTGTCAGTGGTGTATGGGCATCGTCATCGGGCAACATGTCGACGGTACTCGTCACCATGTCACTGTCGGGGATGTTCTGTGGTCTGTTCCAGGTGTTGTTTGGTATCATCAAGATCGGCAAACTGATTCGGTATATACCATACCCCGTGCTGTCGGGATTCATGAGCGGCATCGGTGTGATAATAATCCTACAACAGATATATCCGCTCATGGGATTGAAGTCGCCGGTGCTCGTGGTGGACATGATACTTAAGTTCCCCGAGATCATTGCCGACGGTATCTCGTTGACGGCACTGTTGCTGGGACTTGCCACGATAGCCATCATCGTGCTGTTGCCGTTGGTGGTGAAGAGCAAGAGCGTGCCCGTGACGCTGGTGGCATTGGTCGTGGTGACGCTGGCTGCGCTGCCTTTGGGACTTGACGATCGCTACATCATCGGTGTCATACCCTCGGGGCTGCCCATGCCTTTCTTTGCCAAGGCAGACGTTGATCTGGAAGGCATTGACTGGATACTGTCCTTGAAGAGTGCCGTGCTGCCGGGACTGACACTGGCAGGACTGGGATCCATTGACACGCTGCTCACGTCGGTCGTGGCCGACAATATAACAAAGACCAAACACGACAGTAACAGGGAACTTATCGGTCAGGGCATCGGGAACGCCATGGCTGGACTGTTCTGCGGCATATCGGGTGCGGGTGCCACGATGCGTACAGTGGTCAACATACGCTCGGGTGGCAGCAGCAAACTCAGCGGTATGATCCACTCTCTGCTGTTGCTGGCCATTCTGTTGGGACTGGGCAGCCTTGTCAAGTACGTGCCGTTGTCGGTGCTGGCAGGCATACTGATCACCGTGGGGTGGGGCATCATAGACTTCCGCGGCTTCCGTGACCTGCGCCGGATTCCGCACGACGATGCTTTCGTGCTCATTGTCGTGTTCCTCACCACCGTATTTGTAGATCTTCTCACGGCCGTCGGCATAGGCATGATCATTGCCTGCGTGCTCTTCATGAAGCGTGCCAGCGATCTTGTGGAGAAGCAGTACGACTCACACGAGATCAACGGTTTCGACAAGGAGAACCCGTGGCCGGACGAGGCCGGCATGCCCGAAGAAGCCAAGCACACTGTCTATGTGCAGCGACTGAACAGCCCGCTGTTCTTCGGGTCAATCACGCGCTTCAAAGAAGTGATGCAGGATGTACCTGCCGAGGCCAAAATAGTGATAATACGGATGAAGAACGTGTCGTTCATGGATCAGTCGGGACTCTATGCCATGGAGTCGGCGGTCAAGGAACTGAAGGCGCGTGGGGTCACTGTGCTGATGACCATCATACAGCCGCAGCCATACTACATGCTGACATCAATGGGCTGTATACCCGAGCTGATACCGGAAGAGTGTACGTTCAAGACGTTCGAGGACTGTACTGACTACCTGCGGCGCACTCTGGACAAGAAGTCGTAGGCACCAATATTCTTGTGCTTTCTTTGGGAGATCTGCCGGTTGCTTGTGCGAAAAGTCCTATATTTGCCCAAGGAAGCAATTTTAATACCATGAAAGCAACTTCAAGTCTGCGACACATATTGTTGTCGCTGTTGGCAGGTGCTGCAACCATGCCTGCCTTGGCCGATACCGGCATCGGCAA
>CAVHVD010000081.1:0-3882 GCA_963639425.1 Faecalibacterium prausnitzii | reverse complement strand
TCTCACCGTGCAAAGCCATGCCGAGCCGTTAGCAATAGAAGATGCACACCCGCTCTTCGGGTGGCAGATGACATCAACAGAACGTGGCCGCCATCAGTCGGCATACCGCATCGTCGTCAGCCGCGAGTCCGACGGCCGCACCGTGTGGGACAGCGGCAGGCAGGCTTCCGGCGAATCGCAGAACATCAAATACCTTGGGGCGGCGTTGCAGCCGGAGAGGGCATATTCGTGGAACCTCACGGTGTGGGACGACAGTGACACGGAGCACACCTCCACGTCGCGCTTCGAGACGGGACTGATGGACAAGACCATCCGTGCATGGGACGGCGCACAGTGGATAGGTTCGAAGGCCGCCCGCCTGGATGCTGCAAAGCAGAGCTATTTCTGCATCTCCACCAAGTTCCGCATCAGCAAGGGCGACCGCATGTCGCTCGTCATGGGTGCAGATGACTTCCGCTTCCGCGATGCCTTCCAGAACCCCGAGAGCCTGCATGGCACGCACTATATGCGCGTCGAGCTGGACTTCTCGGGACAGGAGACCGTGCTCAACATCTATCGTGTGGGCTATTCTCCTGACGATACCGACAGCAAGCCCTTGCACAGCATCTGCCAGTCCGCCAACCCGGAGAGCAACATCGGGCAGCTGCTCCCCGTGTCCTCCCGTCTTGAAGAGCATCAGATAGATGTCTATGTGGAGTACGGGCAGATGTATTTCGTCATCGACGGGCAGGATCTCATCACGCAGAAACCCCGTGCCAACCGCCGAGGAGGGTTCTCGGGCATGGGACATACAGACCGCAAGTTCCCGCAGGGCACCAAGCTGACCGTCAGCCCCTATGGCAGCGGCGGCAATTTCAACACCGCTCCGCATGTGGCTTGTGTGGGCTTCGCCGCACAGCCCAGCGATGAGGTGCGCTATACCGACTACAGGATTCTCGACTGTGGAATGAGTGAGGATCCTGTGACGTTCGATGCCTCACGCTACAGCATCTTCAATGGCCTCGGAGGTGTCAGCGTTGATGCCTCCGGCATCACTGTCCGCGGTCAGGAGGGACGGAGCCTGTCTGTCGTCACCGCCGACCCATCGCATGGCGCACTCACGCAGCTGCGCCATGAGTTCAGCCTCTCCAAGCCGATAAAGAGTGCGCGTGTCTATGCCTCGGCCATGGGAGCATACAAGCTCTATGTCAACGGGCAGGATGTCGGCGACGACTGGTTCGCCCCGGGCGACAGCCAGTATCGCGAGACCCTGACCTATCAGGTCTATGATGTCACCTCCCTGTTGCGCAGTGGCGGCAATGCCATTGCCGCGCAGCTCAACCCCGGATGGTTCACCGGCTACATGACGTTCACCAGCACCAACTATAACTTCTTTGGCGACCATGAGGCATTGCTCGCACGGCTGGTCGTTGTCTATGAGGATGGCACGCGCGAGGTCATCGTCACAGACCCTGCTACGTGGAAGAGCTATGCAGATGGCCCCATACGTTCCGGTTCGTTCTTCCAGGGCGAGACCTACGACGCGCGTCGTGAGGCGGCGGTCAGCGGGTGGAAAGAGGCGGGCTTCGACGACTCCTCATGGAGCAAGCCCGATGTCATAGGCATGCGCTCGTGGATGCATCCCGCCTTGCAGGCACGCTATGACGGCCTCGTTCAGCTGCGTGAGACGCTGACCGCGACATCGCTCAGCCCCACGCATAGCCCCGACCGGCATACCTACATATATAACATGGGTGTCAACATGGTCGGCGTGCCGTGCGTCTCCATACCTGCCGGATGGCTGCAAGAGGGCGACACCGTCATCATCCGTTGCAGCGAGTTGCTCTACCCTGGCTTCAGCGGCGACGACAAGAAGTACGTGCAGATGTTCGGCAGGCATGGTAAGAACATCGCCGGCCGTCCGCAGTATGAGACAAACCGCGCTGCCTTCGACACCGATTTCTACGTTGCCAAGGGCAGTGAGGCTGTCACCATCATGCCCACCACCACCTTCCGTGGCTATCAGTATTTACAGATAACGCTGCCGTCACATCGTGGAGCGTTGCCGCTCGAGAATGTCAAGGGGCTGGTACTCTCAAGCGACATCCTGCCGCAGGGCACCTATCAGGCCACGACGTCAGATGCCAACGCCACGGGCAAACTCGTGAACCAACTGTTTGCAAACATCCAGCGCAGCCAGCTGGGTAACTTCTTCACCATACCCACCGACTGCCCGCAGCGCAACGAGCGCATGGGGTGGACGGGCGATGCGCAGGCATACACGCGCACTGCCACCTATAACAGCAACGTGCGCAACTTCTTCCGGCAGTGGATGGTGGCCTTGCGCGACGACCAGGGCGTAGGGTCGGACACCGACATGGCAGGAGGCATAGGCAGCACAGTGCCGACATACAACCAATACGACGACGAGACCTTCGCCGACGGGACGACGTGGGGCGGTGCCGTCTGTCAGGTGCCGTGGCAGCTGTATCAGCAGTATGGCGACAAACAGATTATCGAAGACAACATCGAGGCCATGATGGCATGGCTCAACGGCATGGACTTCTACGACCAAAGTCCGGAATATCCGCATCTCAGCAGTAAGGCCACAGGGCTGGCCGACTGGCTGTCGATGGATCGCAACACGCCCAGTGACCTGTGCAACAATGCTCTGTACATCCACTTCATGCAGACCACGGCGATACTCGCCGATGCCATAGGGCGCGCGGACTATGCCGCTCTCCTGCGCCAACGCAGCGAGCAGGCACGCCGAGAGTGGAACCGCTGCTATGTCGACCCCGCCACGGGAAAGACACGCACTGCCGAGGGCAGGCTTGTCCACTCGCAGACCTCATACGCCACGCCGCTGAAGTATGACATCTTCCTGCCGGAATACAAGGAGAAAGCCGAGCAATATCTTGCAGAGCTTACGGCAAACCCGTCGCTCAGCGGCGACGGACGGAGCATGACCTTCAGCCCATACACCATAACGACCGGCTTCAACGGCACACCAAGCATGCTACCGTCGCTCACGCGCAGTGGCAAGTGGGACGTGGCCTACCGTCTCTTCACATCGCGCAGCTTCACCTCGTGGCTCTATCCCGTCACCATGGGTGCCACGTCCGTATGGGAACGCTGGAACGGCTATGAAGTCGCCTTCGGGCCAGACAATCAGAACAGCATGAACTCATTTAACCACTTCGCCTTAGGCGCGGTGGGAGAGTGGATGTACCAGTACTCTTTGGGCATAACGAGCGGAGACGCTGCCGACGGACAGCCAGGCTACAAGCACTTCATCCTCCAGCCCACGGCGGGCGCACTGTACACAGCTCTCAAGGGTAGCTATCAGAGCAACTACGGCACGATCTCCGTCGGGTGGACTGCCGACGGACAGGATAGCCTCACCTCATACAGCGTCACCGTACCCGCCAACACCACGGCCACGCTCTATCTGCCAGTGGCAACGGGAGTGACGGACGGCGGGCATGCTGCCGACGGGGTGCAGTTCGTCGGGCTTGACACCCATCTCGGGCACCGTGCGGCGCACTTCGAGTTGCAGAGCGGCACCTACAGCTTCACCCTCGGAGCCGATGGCAGTTGGGCAGCACAATAGTGTGCCGCCCGCCGCGACACCCGCTTTCTTCGCGATAAAATCCGCTACGCGGGTTCACGTCCGCAGCTCCACAGCCCTCCCCTCTAAGCCGCAGGGCGTGCGGCGGCCACCCCGTGCTCTCCTGTCTTCGCGGCCTTATCCTTGCCGAGGGCGTTGTTGTTTGCCATAGTGCTCTCTCCGATTGAAAAATTTTTTGTATGCCGTTGTAATGTGCTGTAAGCTGTTGTAAGCCAAACTGTTAAAACTTCAAAAAGCCGCGGAAACGGCGGCACCACCGTGTTGTTTTTTTC
>CAVHVD010000080.1:0-20290 GCA_963639425.1 Faecalibacterium prausnitzii | reverse complement strand
ATGGGTGAGACGGCACCCGGATGCAGCCCCAGGAGGTCTGTCATGTGGCTTTCGTCAGCAAAGGAGAGGCGCGAGCAACCAAGTTCTTTCGTCAGGAACTTGGTCTTGAACACCTTGTTGCCCGGCAGCATCAGCAGGTAGAACTGCGTCTGTTGCCTGTTGCACAGGAAGAGGTTCTTGCAGATGGGTGCGCCAAGTTTCCTTTCCACTACGGCACATTCCTCCATGGTGTATGCAGCCTCATGCGTGAGGCAGTCATACTCTATCCCATGTGCATCGAGGAAAAGGAAGGTCTCTCTTTCTGCCTCTTCCATGCCATCCATGTCCGTAGGGTGCCCTTTGTATCTTTGTTCCATATCCTTTCACAATCATCACCGCAAGCAGCGGTTCATCGCAAAGGTACATATAACCATTGTAATACAATGCAGATGTTGTCTTAGAATCTTACTCATGTCCTCTCACATCGTTCGATGTGAACACTCATCACGTTCGATGTGAGCGTTCACAACGTTCGAAGTGAATGCTCATATCGAACGTTGTGAGACGACTTATGACATTATCCGACACAACTTCTGTCTTCTGACACAATCCCTTCTAATAGCATCGGCGCGACAACAGGGAGTTTCTGTTTGTCGCGCCGATGCTTTGTCGTTTGTCTTTTGTGGAGACTACTAATATTCGTCTTCGTTGAAGAAGAAGTCTTCCTTGCTCGGATAGTCGGGCCAGATATCTTCTATGCTCTCGTACACGTCGCCTTCGTCTTCTATCTCCTGCAGGTTCTCGATGACCTCCAGCGGCGCACCCGAACGTTGAGCATAGTCTATCAGTTCGTTTTTCGTTGCCGGCCAAGGCGCATCTTCCAGCTTAGACGCCAATTCCAATGTCCAATACATAGTTGTTTACAGTAATAAATTCGTGAATTATCCCCGTTTCTGAAATTTCGCGCAAAAGTATAAAAAAAAGGAACAAGCCTACTTGTGCGTCCAAAATATTTCGTCCTTTTTGCTGTCTATGTTGATCTTGCGGCTCAGGACAAACAGATAGTCGGACAGTCTGTTGATGTATTTCATAAGTTCTTCCTGTACTTGCGCCTCCTGTGCCAGCGTCAGTATGCGCCGTTCGCTACGTCTGCATACCGTCCGGCACACGTTGCAGACTGCCGAAGCCTGACATCCTCCTGGCAGGACGAAGGCATTATGTTTCGGCAGTGCCGAGTCTATCCTGTCTATCTCACGCTCCATCTCCTCCACATCCTCTGTCGTCATCACGCTGGCTTGCCGCAGTTCGGTGATGCTTTGGTCGGTAGCCAGATTGGATCCTACGACAAACAGCCGGTTCTGCACGCCATGCAGGAAAGCCACATCACGCTCATCGGTAATCAGACTCACCAGTAGTCCTATCTCCGAGTTCAGCTCATCCACCGTCCCGTAGGCTTCCAGCCTGATGTCGTTCTTCGGTACGCGTGTCCCGCCGACGAGCGATGTCATGCCTTTGTCGCCGGTGCGTGTATATACCATGCTCTTTTTCATAGCGTCCTCCATGTCTCTTTCTGCCTTTAGAAGTTGACTATATAGTCCTGTTTCGTAATCTTCCTGTCGAACAGCACGATGCCCGCATCATACAGGTCGAAGGTTATGCCGCTGCGTTCGTCGCAGACCATCTCCCGCCACAGCCGTTTCATCTCTCTGCCGACGTTTATCCCGTTGACGAGCAATGCCGTCTGTGGCGTGGCACGGCGGGCAACGGCATCGAATACACTACGCACAAACGCCACGTCGTCGGCTGCATTGATGTAGGCAAACCCCACCGCCTCCTCTGTCTGCAAAGATAAATCTTTTATGTCTCCGACGAAAAAAATCTGCACGTCGCGCTGCGCATGCTCTATATATAACAAGGTATAGTCCGTCGTGCTCCCTGCCATGATGATGCGTTCCGGCTTTGTGCGGCATACCATATTATATACAAGCCTCCGCAGCCTGCCGCTTTCCATGCGCTCCGGCAGCAGATTGTCAACTGCAACGCAGTGGTTTGCATGTCCTAAACCGGTGCTTTCCGGCGTAGAAACCGGTGCTTTCCGGTGCAGAAACCGGTGCTTTCCACTCCGCAAACCACGGAGTTGCCTCTTCACGTCCGCAGGCAGAGGGCAATAGATGGTTCGGGTGATGTATCCGAAAGCAAAGGGAGAGTGAACGCCATAGCCTTTGCGATGACGGAAGCGCATAAGCCAGACAAAAACGCGGATGACATCGCGCTTGACTATTTCCCATATTAACATTATTTTATGCTTCGTTTTGCTCATTCCGAACGCAAATGTAATGAAATGTTCGTTGCTTCGTTGCATTATGCCTTTCAAGAGCTTGACAATCAAATGATGTATGTCAGAAAAATCAAAAAAAATGACACACATCAGAAAAACATATTTAACGAAGTTTATATACCTTTGTCGGACAGACGTGAGTGTAATGGTACGAAAAGACTGTCATGGCAGTCTTTCTTGTATCCGTTAGAACTCGAAGAAATGAATTACTAACCTTAATTTAAAAATTTCATGTTAAAGAACCTTTTCGGGAAAAGATTGTTGTCGTTCTTGGCAGCAACTTTAATGGTAGTAACTGCCATGGCGCAGATTACGGTGAAAGGTGTCGTGAAAGATGAGACTGGCGAACCCATCATCGGAGCCAATGTCCTCGTCAAGGGTACCTCAACAGGTACCATTACCGACATAGACGGTAACTACACGATTCCCAGCGTGGCAAGCAACGCTACGCTTGTATTCTCTTTCGTCGGCTACACAGAGCAGGAAGTCCAGGTCAACGGTCAGACCACAATCAACGTGACCTTGAAAGAAGACTCTGAGTCTTTGGACGAGATCATCGTCGTAGGTTATGCCACCGGCTCCAAGCGCACCGTATCCGGTGTCGTTGAGCGTGTGTCGAAAGAAGACATGAACAAGGGTATTGTGACTGACCCGACAGATGCTCTGAAAGGCAAGGTTGCCGGTGTCACAATCTCCAATTCGAATGGTGGCGACCCTATGGGCGGAACAAACATCTCCATTCGTGGTGTCTCCTCTCTGTCAGGCGGTAATGACCCGTTGGTCATCGTCGACGGTGTATTCGGCGATATGCGCATGATGCAGGCACTGTCTTCAAACGATATTGAGAGCATCACCATTCTGAAAGATGCGTCGGAGACAGCACAGTACGGTTCGCGTGGTGCTGCCGGTGTCATCGTCATCACTACCACAAAGGGCAAGGCCGGTGCTGCCAACATCTCCTATTCCGGTCAGTTCGGTGTAGGTACTACCTACAAGAAGATCAACATGCTGTCTGCTGAAGACTACGTAGCACAGTCGGGTGCCATCGATGCCGGTTACAGAAACAACTGGTACGACCTCGTAACGCGCAACAACCCCATCACGCAGAACCACAACGTGGCATTCTCGCAGGGTTCGGAGAACGGCAATATGCGTGCTTCTGTCGGCGTCATCCAGCGTCAGGGTTTGCTGAAGAAGAACTCCGACATGGTCAACTACACAGCCAAGATGGACGCTATGCAGTATGCCTTCGACAGAAAGCTGAAGTTTGAGATGGGCTTGATGGGCTCACAGCGCGACGGTGCTGCTGTCTACAACCCGACACGTACATGGAACTCAATCTTCGCCTGCATCCCTACATACTCTGCAGAGCCGGTTGACGGACAGTATGTACAGAACGACGCAGGTGTGAACGCCTACAACCCCGTCGGCATCCTTCAGGTCGAGAACAAGTCGGACATAACAGTCCTGAATGCTCACGGCCGTCTGACATGGACCATCCTCGAAGGTCTCGACCTGAGCGGCTTCGGTTCTTACACGAAGATGAACATCTCTTCGAAGGCTTACGTGCCCAACAACATCTACATGGGTAAGGGTTCCAACGGCTATGCCTACATTGGCAACACCGGACGTACCGATGTTATGGGCAACATCCAGCTGTCCTACACCAAGGACTTCGGCAAGCACCACATCGATGCTTTGGGATTGGTTGAGGCTCAGTCCTACACTACATTCTCCAATACCTCTGCTGCACGCAACTTCGGAACCAACTATTTCGGATTCAACAATATGGAAGCCGGTGCAACAGTCAACTATGGCGATGTCACTTCAAACAAGGTTAACAACAAGCTGATGTCCTACATGGGACGTCTGAACTACGTCTACAACGACCGCTACATCGCAACTGTCAATGTTCGTACCGACGGTTCTTCAAAGCTGGGTGCCAACCACAAGTGGGGCTGGTTCCCGTCGGCTTCTGCCGCTTGGGTCATCAGCAATGAGGAATTCCTCAAGCACAACTCTGTCATCAGCTACTTGAAGCTGCGTGCAGGCTACGGTGTCACCGGTAACCAGGACGCTATCAATGCCTACAACTCTCTTGAGCTTATGAAGCCGAACGGCGTAACCGTCTACAACGGCTCGAAGACCACTACCTACGCAATCTATCAGAATGCTAACCCTGACCTTGAGTGGGAGACAAAGAAGACATTTGATGTCGGTATCGATGCAAACTTCTTCAACAACCGCCTGAACGTGACGGTGGACTACTATCGTTCGACAACATCGAACATGTTGTACACCTACAACGTTCCTGTGCCTCCGTTCACATATTCCACACTGCTCGCCAACATCGGTGAGATGCAGAACAACGGTTTCGAGTTCGCTATCGGCGGCGACATCGTCAAGACAAAGGACTTCACGTTCTCTGCAAACATGAACGCAGCCTACAACAAGAACAAGCTGACCAAGCTTTCGGGTACTTATAAGGGTCAGGAGCTGACTCCTGCAGAGCACATCGAGATTGCCGGTGTCTACGGTTCTTCCGGTCTGTCTGACGGACGTGGTACCACATACCTCATCGAGGGCTATCCCGTAGGTACGTTCTTCATTCCTAAGTTCAACAGCTTCAACGAGAACGGCGGTTACGTTCTTGAAGACCTGAACGGTGATGGCAAGATCGATACTTCTACCGAAGGTGGCGACCGCTACGTAGCAGGTCAGGCAATTCCTAAGTGGACAGGCTCTCTGAACCTCGCGTTCAAGTACAAGAACTGGGATCTGACAGCACAGTTCAACGGTGCTTTCGGTCACAAGATCTACAACGGTACTTATGAGACCTACATGAACATGGATATGATCAACGCCTACAACGTGTTGGAAGAAGCTCCTACGGGTGGCAACGGCACAGGCATCCACGGTATCGTGAACTCCGACTACTGGTTGGAAGATGGCGACTATGTACAGCTTGAGTACGTCACTTTAGGCTACAACTTCTCGAAGCTCCCGAAGTTCATGCAGAGCTGCCGTCTGGCATTGTCTTGCAACAACGTTGCTACAATCACCGGTTATAGCGGTCTGACTCCTCTCATCAACTCTACTTCCATTTCCGGTATGCAGTCTGTAGGTGAGGGTACAGTAGGAAACTTAGGTGTTGATGACAAGCGCGTTTACCCATTGCAGCGTACATTCTCTCTTCAGTTAAACGTAACATTCTAAACATCTAAAAAGGAAAAAGGATTATGAAAAAATATATTTTCGGCTCATTGGTCCTGGCTGCGGGCATGTTGGCATCGTGCAGCCTCGACGAAAATCCTGAAAGTGCCTTCTTCGAGAAGGACGCTATGCAAGACGAGACCCTGATCTATCTGAACACTGTCGCTGCCGTCTACAACAATATCGGCAACTCCCAGCAGACATACGGTGTGGATGCTTCGGGCTTCGTTTCAGATGAGTTCTTCGTACCGGGACGTCTGGGCGACTGGGTTGACGGTGGTGTGCCTCAGAACAAGTTCACGCACAACATCATGCCGTCCCACGGCTCACAGGGCAACTGGTCGAACTTCTATGAGGCTATTGCCTTGGCAAACAGTGCCATATCAAAGTTGGAGGGCTATTCAGACAAGATGGAAGCAGCCAAGGACTACATCTATGAGCTGCGTGCATTCCGCGCAATGTTGTACTACAACCTGTGCGATCACTACGGAAATGCTCCCCTTGTGACTTCTGCCGACCAGAGTGTCTCCGACACCAAGTCTTCTACCCGCAAGGAACTCTTCGACTTCGCCGTTAGCGAGCTTACGGAATGTCTGCCTTATCTGTCTACAGACCAGTCGCAGAAGTCTGGCGTTTACTACGGACGTATGACCCAGCCTGTTGCTTACATGGTATTGGCAAAGCTGGCTCTGAACGCATCTGTGTTCCAGCTTGACGTGACGCAGCCGAACTGGTCGAAGGACTACCTCGGCAACGACATGTCGGGTCAGGAGAAGATTGACGAAGCTCAGGGACAGGCCATCACCAACCTCATGAAGAACGTCAAGATGACCATCGACGGCAAGGAGATGAACTCTTTGGAAGCTACCATCTACTGCGTTGACAAGCTCGAGAACGAGTTTGGCTACAGACTGGCCTCTACCTACACAGAGAACTTCATCGTCAACAACGAGAACTCTGTGGAGAACATTTGGACAATTCCTAACGATGCCGAGACCTACAAGCGCAGCTGGGATCATCATCGTCGTTCTTGGCACTACAACCACGCAGGCCACTCTGTCTACAAAGGCTTCTCTTCGTGGAACGGTCCTTGCGCAACAAGACACCTGGCGGAGATCTACGGATACACCACCGACAAGCAGGACTTGTCGACATGCGACCCTCGCTTCGAATATAACTTCTACATCGATCGTGACTATGTAGAGGAGACGGGCGAGAGAGTCAGCGACGGCTTCAACAACGACAAGAGCCTTCTCACCACAGAGCTTGCTTTGGAATATATGCCGTTGTGGTCTGTTATCGACATGTCAAGCTCGGAGGCTGCAATCAAGGCAAAGAAGCCGGCAGCTTACAGCAGCTTCACCGACGACCAGTTCTTCCAGCATGTTGTCAAGAGTGCAGGTGCACGCTTCAGGAAGTATGCGTTCGACTTCACTACATCAAACGCCAGCTATCCAGGCAACGACCTCGTGGTCTTCCGCTTTGCCGATGCCAAGCTGATGCGTGCTGAGGCTGAATATCGCTTGGGCGAGACAGCCAAGGCTCTGCAGGAAGTCAATGACACACGTGCACGTGTCGGCCTGCCCGCTCTGACAGAGGTCAGCTTGCAGGTTATCGGCGACGAGCGTCAGAAGGAGCTGGCATGGGAAGGCACACGCCGTCAGGACATGATTCGCTATGCCATCCTCAACGAGCCTACTGTCGACCGCTATGTTGGTGTTCCTGTGAACGTGTCTGCATCGCCCTACGATCAGACAAAGATGGACGGTCACACCTACGTATGGCCTGTTCCTGCTGACCAGATTGCAACGAACACGAACCTGACGCAGGCTTGGGGCTATTGATGATGCAATCAATAAATTGTTATCTTTGAGAAAGAGTGTGCGTCAGCTGGCGCACACTCTTTCTTTACATTATGCAAACTCCTCCTTACGATGCAGAAGATTGAACGATACATCCCGTACTTGTCGGCCTTATTGCTGTTCGCGCTGTTTGCAGTGCTGTTACAGAGCGTGCAGGAGTTTCTTTTCTATCACCGCGAGCAGCAGCAGATACTGGCTTGGGACTGGGACCTGCTGTTCCTGCGTTATCACGGTGTTGCCGGCCCGTCTCTGTTCCTTGCACACTTCTTCAGCCAGTTCTTCTTCATCAAAGGTGCAGGAGCCATCATCACGGCTCTGCTGGCTGTGACCGCCGTCGTTGCCTTGTGGCATGCCTGCAAGAGGCTCTGCGGCAGCGGCAACAGGCTTCTGTTTCCTCTCTGTGCCGTTCCGCTTGCCTTCGAACTCAGCAACCTCAATGACGAATATTATCTCTATCAAGGCTTCGTCTGCTTCGTGCTGCTCTGTGCCTTCATGGCACTCTATGCGTGGCTTGCAGCGAAGTTGTCTTTGTATGTGCGTGTCGCCTGCGGTGTCGCGCTCTCAATACTTCTACTATACTTAGGCGGTTCTGTGTGCCTGCCGTTTGCTGCGTTCGTACTGATCGACGATGTGCTTGCGCGGAGAGACAAGTGGTTCTTACAGCTCTTCACCGTCGCCGTCACGGCATTGGCTTCTTTCCTTGCTTACCGTTGGAGTCTGCTGCCGTCGATGCTCTCGGCTTTCAGCCAGGACTTATATTACAGCATGCTGCTCCCCGTCCCTGCCGGTCTCAAGTATTCATGGTTGAGCGTGCTCGCCATGCCATTTGTGTTCCTGGCTTTCTCCAAGCTGAAGATGTCCGATAAAGGCGGTGTGCGCCTGACGACGGGACTGGCATTACTCCTGTGCGTCGGGATATTCATCTACACATTGGGCGGGAGAGACCGCAGGAACACCAATATCCTGCTGGAGCTGCAGCACGACGCAATCACGGAAGACTGGGATGCCATCCTCAACAATCCTAACGCCTACTCACAGAACTACTTGGTGATGAACTACGTCAACCTCGCTCTCTCGAAGAAGCATATGCTGCTGACACACTTCTTCCGCTATCCGCAAAAGGACATACAGAACATCATGGTGGCACGCGAGACGACGGATACCAATGTGCCGCTGTCGTTCATCTTCTCCTTGGTGACATACCAGATGGGAGACATGGGTGCAGCACAGAACCATGCGCACGATGTATTCGAGTGCACCACCTACGGGAACCCCACGATGCTGAAGATGCTCGTCAAGACAAACCTGATCAGAGGAGCCTATCCCGTGGCGGAGAAGTACATCATGCTGCTCGAAAAGACATGGCACTACGACAGTTGGGCGACGGCGATGCGCCGCTTCCTCCATAACGACAGTGCCGTGGAGGCAGACCCCGAGCTGGGACGGATGCGCAGGAACCTCCCTGCCGATGACTTCTCCACCGCCGACACCTTTGAGTGTCTCATGAAGACCTTGGAGACCAATCCGGAGGATGTCAATGCACGCGACTACCTCATTGCCTACCTTTTCCTCTATCGTGATACCGACTATACGAACCGTGTTGTGGAGAAGTTCTGGAACACTCCTGCACTAAGTCTGTTCCCCACGCAGCTGCAAGAGGTCTTCCTGCTGGTCAACGGAGACAACATAGACTACTGCCGCTCACACGGCGTTGACGAGGAGACGGTGGGACGCTACGTGCATTTCATGAACAGTCTGAGCCAAGCCGAGAGGGGCAGAACCAATCCGGCGATGACGCTGCGCAAGGAGTTCGGCAATACTATATGGTATCAATTCATGTTTAACTGACGCACAGATGAAGAAGATAACGACAATTCTCATGTCGCTGGCCGTGCTCTTGGCAGCCTGCCAGACGGACATCAAGACCGGCAGAACCATTGATGAGGAGCCTGCAATCTTTCCCGACTACAAGGGTGTGACGGTGCCGCCGAACATTGCTCCGCTCAACTTCCAGCTCACGGAGGGCGGTGACGTTCCTACATGCCTGATTGTGGAGGGTGGCACGGTGTCTTTCCAGGTGCGGGGAGACGGCGGTGTCTTCGACATCCCGCGCGGCAAGTGGCGCGACCTGCTGCGCCAGCAGGCGGGAGGTGAGATACAGCTCACCGTCTGCCGACAGTCTGCCGGAGAGTGGGTGGCATACCGTCCGTTCTCCGTCAGCGTGGCGAAGGACGACATTGACCCGTATCTTGTATATAGGCTTGTGCCCCCGGGCTATTCCCCTTGGGACAGGATGGGCATCTACCAGCGCGATGTCACGTCCTTCGATGTCGATGCCATCTACGAGAACACCCTGACAGAACTCAACTGTCAGAACTGTCACTCGTTCCAGATGCAGAATCCGAACAAGATGGTGTTCCACTCGCGTGCCTGGTTCAGCGGAACCGTAGTGGCCGACAACGGCAGGATGGAGAAGCTGAACACCAAGACCCCCGAGACCATAGCGGCATTCACATATCCGTCGTGGCACCCCACGGAGGACATCATCGCCTTCTCCGTCAATGGCATAGGGCAGTTCTTCTACATGAGCCACCCGAATCGCCTCGAAGGTTTCGACTCTGCCTCCGACGTGGTGGTCTATGATGTCAAGTCGCATCAGGCTTTCTCCTGCGACCTGCTGAAGAGCGATGCCGCCTTCGAGACACAGCCTACCTTCTCTCCCGACGGCAGAAGCCTGTACTTCGTATCGGCAAAAGCGGTCGAGCCAATGCCCGAACGCTACAAGGAGCTGCACTACGACCTATGCCGCATCGACTTCGACCCGCAGACACAGACGTTTGGCAACAAGGTCGACACCATCTACAACGCTGCAGCAGATTCCCTGAGCGTGTCGTTCCCACGGGTATCGCCCGACGGCAAGTTCATCGTCGTCGCACGCCAACCCTACGGACAGTGGTCCATCTGGCACAAGGACGCAGACCTCTGCATGATCAATCTGCAGACGGGTGCAGTTGACCCGATGACGGAAGTCAACAGCACCGATGCCGAGAGCTATCACTCATGGAGCCACAACAGCCGCTGGATGGTGTTCAGCAGCCGCCGCGACGACGGGCTGTACACCAAGCCCTACTTCACATACATTGACGAGAGCGGCAAGGCACACAAGCCTTTCCTGCTGCCGCAGAGGAACCCCAAGAAGTACTACGATGACCTGTACTTCTCCTACAACATACCCGAGCTGGTGCAGGGACGGGTGAACTTGAACGAACGAGCCATATCGGACAAGCTGCGCGACGACACCGGCATCGACGTCACCTACCGCAAGTAAGTCCCACGCACGTAGACAGCCCCGCCCAAGTCAGTAGTACTTACTCTGTAAAGTAAGATATACTTCAATGGCGAAGTAAGATATACTTACTCTGCCAAGTAAGTATATCTCCTCCAAGAGAGGGAGTGCCCGCGCTGCTTCTAACAATATATATCCGTGAGGGTCAAGGATATATATCATTAGGTGCCATAGTTATATATGATTAGGGTGTAACGATATATAACTGTAACCCCTACGGATATATATCTTCAGAAGCCGTAATTATATATGTTTGGTCGTGCGGTTATGGCGTACGTCCGCAGACTTGTGGTTGTACGTCCATAGACTTGCATCTCCTGTGGCGTATGTACCTGACGAGTGCAGATTAGCGGGGTAAGCATGAGAACGTTGTCATGTAAAAAAGAGCGTGGAGGAAATGCCGTTGCGACATCTTCTCCACGCTCTCTGCTCTTCCTCTTGGACTTGAACCAAGGACCCTCTGATTAACAGTCAGATGCTCTAACCGACTGAGCTAAGGAAGAATTTGCGTTTAATTCTCTTAAATGCGGTGCAAAAGTACGGGGTTGTTTTCAATTATGCAATATCTTTGTGACAAAAAATTACGGCAACAGCAGGAGCAACACTTATGGTACGTTTGCGGAAGAGATATACGGCAGTGATTGTGGCGGTGTGTGCATTGTCTGCAACCGCTTTCTACGGATTCGACAAGGGTGAGAGCCATGACTTCCGGATAGCCAAGAACCTGGACATCTTCAACTCGATAATAAAAGACCTCGACCTGTTCTATGTCGACACTCTCGACGCGCAGAAGGTCATACAGACAGGCATCAACAGCATGCTCTACTCGCTGGATCCGTACACGGCATATTATCCGGAGGACGAGCAGTCGGAGCTGGAGCAGATGCTCCGCAATACCTATGGCGGCATTGGGTCGGTGATCACATGGAACGACAAGCTGAAACGCTCGGTGATAAGTGAGCCTTATGAGGGCATGCCTGCTGCCGAGGCAGGGCTGAAGGTGGGCGATGTGCTGATGGAGATTGACGGGCAGGACCTTGAAGGCAAGGACAATCAGGGCGTGAGTGACCTGCTGCGCGGACAGGCCGGTACGAAGCTGACCGTCAAGGTGCAACGCCCCGGCACTGACGGGCTGCTGACGATAGGTCTGACACGCCGTTCTATTGAGTTGCCGCTGATAACATACTATGACAAGCTGGACGACAATGTGGGATATATCTGCCTAAGCACGTTCTCCGGCAATCCGTCCAAGGAGTTCAAGCGGGTGTTTGAGGAGCTGAAGAGGAAAGGCATCACCTCGCTGGTGATAGACCTGCGCAACAACGGCGGCGGACTGCTCGATGAAGCTGTGGAGATCGTCAACTTCTTCGTGCCTAAGAACAAGATGATAGTGACCACGAAAGGCAAGAACCGACAGTCTGATGCTTCGTACAAGACCCTGCGTGAACCGATAGATACGGACATCCCTGTGGCTGTGCTCGTGAACAGCGGCACGGCATCGTCGTCGGAGATCATGGCCGGCTCGTTGCAGGATATGGATCGTGCGGTGATAATAGGTACACGCACCTTCGGCAAGGGACTGGTGCAGACCACACGCCCGTTGCCTTATGGCGGCACGATGAAGGTCACGACATCGAAATACTACATACCAAGCGGCCGCTGTGTGCAGGCCATCGACTACTCGCACCGCAATGCCGACGGCAGCGTGGGACGGATTGCCGATAGCCTGACGACGGTGTTCCACACGGCAGCGGGACGCATCGTGCGCGATGGCGGTGGCATCACGCCCGACATCGAGGTGGAGCAGGACACGATGCCTAACATTGTGTACTACCTGACGCGCGACAATCTGATATTCGACTACGCCACGCAATACTGCCTGAAGCACCCGTCCATCGCTCCTGCCAAGGAGTTCCGGCTGACGGATGCGGACTATGAAGACTTCAAGGACATGGTGGTGAAGGCAGACTTCAAATATGACCAACAGAGCGAGCGGTTGCTGAAGAACCTGAAGGAGATGGCGGAGTTTGAGGGCTATATGGCCGATGCTAAGGACGAGTTTGCCGCACTGGAGAAGAAGTTACAACACAACACCGAGCGTGACCTCGACCACTTCGCCAAGGACATACGCGAACAGATCGCACTGGAAATCGTGCGTCGCTACTACTACCAAAGAGGTGGAGTGATAGAGCAGCTGAAGACAGACCGTGACCTCGAAGAGGCACGCGCCATACTGAAAGATGCGACAAGATACAAGAAGCTGCTGAGTGCTCCGACGGAATGACCGCAACGATGATGTCTATCACTTGTCTTCCTCAATGAGACGGAGCAGGTGCTCCACAGCCTCGGCCTCGGGGATGTTGCGTTCCACGCACTCTTTCCTGCGGTAGAGACTGATGTGTCCGCGTCCTGCGCCGACATATCCGTAGTCGGCATCAGCCATCTCGCCGGGGCCGTTGACGATGCAGCCCATAATGCCAATCTTCAATCCCTTGTACTGTGATGTCGTCGCCTTGATGCGTGCGATGGTGTCCTGCAAGTTATAGAGCGTGCGTCCGCAACCGGGGCATGATATGTATTCCGTCTTGCTCATGCGCAGCCGTCCGGCTTGCAGCAGTCCGAAGGCAATGCTGTCGATGCGTGTGTCGGCGATGTTACCGTTGTTGAACAGCATCAGGCCATCGCAGAAGCCGTCGAACACTAGCGGCCCCATATCGATGGCGGCATGTATTCCGAGGTCTTCCTCTGTCGTGTCGGCATAGGTCTGTATGATGACCATCGGATTGTCAAGGCCTTCAATCATGAGCTTGTGGGCAATGGCGCGCAGCTCTCCTGCACGGTTGAGGTGCTTGCTGGAGCAGAGCAGCACCACCTCCGGATGTCTTCGAAGACAAGAGAGAATCTCCTCGTCGAGGTCGGGCCAGGTGACGAACAGGAACTTCATAGGTGCCGGACACATACCGATGAACGGCAGGTGCTCACGGCTGTAGGCAGGCCACGTGCCTGTCTGTCCCGTCCATACGTCGGAGTCGACGATGTACTGCACGTCGGGATGCTTGCCGTCGGGTGCGGCCTTGCCGATATAGGCATAGTCGGGAGTGAACGACGGATCGAACTGCTGCTGTCCCTTGAGCCGTGCGGCAATGACCACAGGCACGTGGTCGCCACCGATGTTGCGCACGGGCGATGTCTTGCGCCGCGACGGGTGCAGATAGTCGTAGACCGGCGATGTCTCGGCATAGATGTGCGGTTGCAGTTGACGCAGACCGACGTAGTCGCGTATCTTCGCCGCCACAGGAATCTCCGCTTCGGGAGCTTCGCTAAGGGAGACACGTATGGTGTCGCCAAGTCCGTCGGACAACAATGCACCTATGCCCAGGGCAGACTTTATGCGTCCGTCCTCGCCCTCGCCGGCTTCGGTGACGCCAAGGTGTAGCGGGAAGTGCATATCTTCCTTGTCCATCACGGCGGCCAGCAGACGCACGGTGCGCACCATGACCGATGTGTTCGAAGCCTTGATGGAGATGACGACATCGGTGAAGTGCTCGCTGACGCAGATGCGCAGGTATTCCATACACGACTCAACCATGCCCTCGGGTGTGTCTCCATAGCGGGACATGATGCGGTCGCTCAATGAGCCGTGGTTGACACCAAGGCGTATGGCTGTGTGATGTTCCTTGCAGATGTTGAGGAAAGGGACGAAGCGGTCGCGTATCTTCTGTAGCTCCTGTGCGTACTCCTCATCAGTGTAATCGAGATGCTTGAAAGTACGTGCCGCGTCGACGTAGTTGCCGGGGTTGATGCGCACTTTCTCGGCATAGAGAGCTGCCACATCTGCTACATTGGCATTGAAGTGCACATCGGCAATGAGCGGAACCTGACATCCACGTTCGCGCAGTGCGGCATTGATGTTCTTCAGGTTCTCTGCTTCGGCACGTCCCTGCGTGGTGAGACGCACATATTCTCCTCCTGCCGCAACAATGCGCAGCGTCTGCTCGACGCAGGCGGCGGTGTCGCGCGTGGAGGTGTTGGTCATGCTTTGTAGGCGTATAGGACAGGAGCCGCCCAATGGGGTGGCTCCTATATTCACTACGTTGGTCTGGCGGCGTCGGTAATTGAAGTAATCCACTCTCTCCGTTCCTTTCCTTGATGTGCGGTCTTCCTTTCTCAGTTGACCTTATATTCGTACTTCACCTCGTGGAGGCTTTCGTTGGCCTTGTCAATCTTCTGCCTCAGCCCGTCCTTGTAGTCCTTGAGCCGTGCGGCGACGGCTGCGTCGGATAGCGCGAGCATCTGCACTGCCAATATGGCGGCGTTGAGTGCTCCGTTTATCGCTACTGTGGCTACCGGTATGCCCGGAGGCATCTGTAAGATGGAGTAGAGAGCATCTACACCGTCAAGCACCGAACCCTTGATGGGAACTCCAATGACGGGCAGTGTGGTGTTGGCTGCAATGACACCCGGGAGTGCTGCCGCCATGCCTGCACCGGCAATGATTACCTTCACGCCACGGGAGGCTGCACTCTTGGAGAATTGCTCCACGGCATCGGGAGTGCGGTGTGCCGAGAGGGCATTCATCTCAAACGGCACGTGCATATCGTTGAGGAAAGCAGCGGCCTTCTCCATTACAGGAAGGTCGGACGTGCTACCCATGATTATGCTTACTAAAGGTGATGACATAGCTCAAGCTCCTTGACGGTGGCCATCAGGCATTGATGAGAGCCTTGTAGTCGGCTGCGGAGAGCAGCTCGCCGTAGTTGGCCTCGGCATCCGGTTTGATTTTGATGAGCCAGCCCTTGCCATAAGGATCCTGGTTGACCAGCTCCGGATGGTCGGCAAGCTCCTCATTCTGCTCGAGCACCTCGCCACCCACAGGCATGAAGATGTCCGATATGGTCTTCACAACTTCTATTGTACCAAAGGTGTCGCCGGCCTCAAGAGTCTCGCCGGTCGATGGTATGTCGATGAAGACGATGTCGCCAAGCTGGTCTTGTGCGTAGTCCGTGATGCCGACGTAGGCGATGTCGCCCTCGACACGTATCCATTCGTGTTCTTTGGTGTACTTGATGTTGTCCGGAAAGTTCATAGTTCTCTGCTTATTACGTTTAATTGATTCTGTGCGTGCAAAGGTATTCAATGGCTATGTGATGTGCAAATTTTAGTTGTACAAGATTTGACGGCCGTGCACGGCACATGTCAGAACAGCAGGAAGCGGAATGGACTGTTGTAGTAGGGGTTGAGGATGAGTGCACCGCACAGCAGTCCGAGCAGGAAGCCGGCGATGACTTCGCTGAGACTGTGGTGTTGCTGTATGATGCGTGCCGAGCCTACGATGCCCGCAATGATGATGAGCAGGCAGAGCCACCAGACGGGGTTATAGCCGAAGATGTTGCTGAACGCCACCAGTCCGCTGACGGTAGAGCCTGCTCCCGCCATGTGCATGCTGAGCCGCCAGCGCAGGTTGACGACGATGCAGACAATCATCATGACCAGTGCCGTGAGGATGATGCCGATCATGTACCAAGGGATGTTGAGCCGCTTCATCATTATGAGACAGAAGATGTAGGACATGAAGTGAAGGGCGAGAGATATGAAGCGCGGCTCACGGCGCGTCATGTAGTCGGCTGTGTAGCCATTGATCTTGCGGAAGAGGAATACCGTGAGCGTTGGCACGAAGATGGTGAAGCAATAGACCATGGCAAGGACGGTGAGCTTGTAGGGCAACGGCATGATGCGCAGGTACGAGAACAGGAACAGGAACAGAAAGGCCAGGAACGAGACGTAGTAGGGCGAGAACAGTTGGGAGATGACTCGTGCTATACGTAGCATTGCGCGTTCTGTTGTGATGATTCCTGCCATCGTATTCGGTGCTTTTAATATTCAAATCCAGTGCTTTCCATGTCGTAATGCGCTGCTTTGTCACCCGCGAAGCCGTGCTACGGGTATCCCGAGTTGCTGACGGTACTTGGCAATGGTGCGGCGTGCTATCGGGAAGCCCTTTTGTTTCAGCAGTTTCTCTATCTCGTCGTCGGTCAATGGGTTCTGCTTGTCTTCGCCGTCGACCAGCTCTTGCAGTGTGCTCTTTATCTTGCGGACGGACAGCTCCTCGCCGTCTTGCGTGGTGTAGCCGTCGCTGAAGAAGAACTTCAACGCGAAGATGCCGAAGTCGGTCTGCGCGTACTTGCTGTTGCTGACGCGCGATATGGTGGATATGTCAAGCCCTGTCTTCCGGGCGACGTCTTTCAGTATCATGGGATTGAGCAGCGACTCATCGCCTTCCAGGAAGAAGGGCTTTTGCAGGTCGATGATGGCCTGCATGGTCACGGTCAGCGTGTGCTGCCGCTGCCTGACGGCATCGATGAAGCTCTGTGCCGAGTCCAACTTCTGCTTGAGGAATGTCATGGCATCCTTCTGTTCGCGGGTCTGCCTGTCGGACCTGCGTCCTTGCTCTGACAGCATGTCGACATAGTCGCGGTTCAGGCGCAGTTCGGGTATGTTGCGGCTGTTGAGCGTAAAGCCGACGTTGCCCTGTTCGTCGGTGGAGACGATGAAGTCAGGCACGATATGCTGCAGGTTCTTGCCTAACGTCTCGCCCATCGATGCTCCGGGACGCGGATTCAGCTTGGTCAGGCTGCGCATTGCCTGCCGGAACTCGTCGTCGCCAATGTCAAGACGTTGCCGTATGCGGTCCCAACGTTTGCGGGTGAAGTCATCATAGTAGTCACGGACAACGGTCTGCTGGATGTCGAGCGCGTTGGCATCATCCTCTCCCTGCTGGCGTTTGCGGTCTATCTGTAGCAGCAGACATTCCTGCAAGGAACGTGCTCCGATGCCCGGCGGGTCGAGGCTCTGGATGGTGCGTATGGCTTCTTCAAGCTCGGCATCGGTGGCTTCGATGCCGGCATAGATAGCAAGCTCGTCGGAGATGTCGCGCAGGGATTTGCGCAGCAGCCCGTCGTCGTCGAGCGAGCCGAGTATGTATTCCGCCAGTTCGCGCTGCCGCTCATCTAAGAGAAGCTCGCCAAGCTGCGCCTTTAGGTTCTCGTAGAACGAGGTGGCTTCACTGAAAGGGATCTCCTCGGCACGCTCTTCGTGGCTGCGGTTGTTGTCTTGAAGCTTATAGTCGGGAATGTCGTCGGCATCGCGGTAGTCGTCAATGGCATTATACTCCATGTCGCCGCCGCCGGCATCCTCGTCATGGTCTTCGGCCTCGGCAGACGCGGCATCTTCTGCCGGCTCCTCGTGTCCTTCCTCTAAGGCAGGATTCTCGAGCAGCTCGGTATGCACACGATCTTCAAGCTCCACGGTGGGAAGCTCAAGCAGCTTGACAGCGAGAATCTGCTGCGGGGAGAGCGTCTGCACCTGCTGCTGTGTCTGCACTTGCGACTGTTTTGAATGCTGTTGTGCCATGTGTAAGCTCGATTACACCTTTATATTATATACGTATGGTGACTTGTCGTAGGCCGCAAAGGTACTGAATACTTCTTAACGGCACAATCGGTTCTGCCTACTCATTCTCCTGTGCGGCGGCAAGACGAAATCTCGACTCCATGTCACTGAAGAGCAGACGGGTGTCTATTGTCTTGTAGACGATGATGTCGCGTCCCTTGCGGGAGAAGTCATACAGCCCTTCGTCGGTGATTGTCGGTGCCGGCACGGTCTCATAGAACGAGCTGGCAGCACCGGCCTCGAACGTTGTCGTCAGAGTGCTGATGAGGCATAACGGGCTGTCGCCGAGCACATACGTGTCCGCCATACGGGCAAAAGCTCCAAGTTTCGTGCTCAGGTATTCACCTATCTTGCCAAGAGGGGCTATCTTCTCCTGAATCTCGGCCATGCTGTAAAGGCTTTGGCGATATACGTCACGTGGAATCTGCCAGATGGTCAGGTCGGACTTGTTGAAGACGACCTTGGCAGCATTCACGTCGAGCCGCAGGTTATACTCCACGAGGTTCCTGTCCTTGAGATACTGTGGAGGGAACGGATGTCCGAAGTCATATTCTTGACCGCCTATCCACACGAGGATGACATTCTTGGAGATGCTCGGCTCCATGAGCCAAGCCGAGGCAATGTCCGTGAGCGGACCGCCGAAGAGCAAATACAGGGGCCTGTCTGCCGTCGCCTTCCGTGCTTCCTCAATGATGAGCTTTGCTCCTTCCGACACTATCGGGGTATTGTCGTCAGTCATGGGCGTGGGTGCTCCCGGCTGTATGTTGATTTGTCCAGTCTTACCGCAGAGGTCTACTATCTCCTTGGCTCTTGAGACGGAAATCTCAGCATTGTTGCGTTGCTCCTCGCCCTGCGCCTGATTCCACGAACGTTGTGCACCGACATGTGCACCAACGATGCCGCGCACTTCGGCACTGGTGCACAGCAGCTGATGAACAAGATGGAACAGCCCATCGCCGTCACCGCAGAGGTCGTTGTCGACAAGGACTGCCGTGCGCGGGCTGCGAGGCATACGGGGTTCTTGTGCCTGTGCACCGTTGGCGGGATTTCCCGCCGGAGCCTGTGCCCCTGCGGTCAGTGCCAACAGACAGACCGCAACAGAAAGAAAGAGCTTATTCATATTCGCTTCATTTGTTTGATACTTCATAATCCTAATAGCGCAGCCAACGTCGCTGCCCCACGGCAAAATTAGGCTTAATTGTTGTATCAGGCAACTCCTTATGAAGTGTAAATCCGTAGTCCCTGAAGACGGCAAAGAAGACATAACGTGGTCTTCGTCCCGAGGAGTCAGTGTCTTCCTCCTCCCCGTCAGACAATCGGTCTATATCCGTCAGGTATCATGTCCTGTGGCGTGTCAGCCTCTCCAAGACTGGATGGTTGGGTGTGCGCCGCGCACCCTCGGGGAGGTACGCATTCCATAGGAAACATATAAAGGGAGCTCATATCAGCTGATAGAAGTTGTGCCGGATAAGGACATAAGTCCTCTCACATCGTTCGATGTAAGCATTCACTTCGAACGTTGTAAGCACTCACATCGAACGTGATGAGTGTTCACATCGAACGATGTGAGACGACAGGAGTGGTCTTCGGACAACATCTATGTCCAATGAACGGCACAACAGCATTCATGACGGTCGCAAGTGCAGACAACGGCGGTCGGTGTTGTTCGCTGTGGCGGATTTTGCCTGTTATGGTCGGATGCTCGGCAAAAAAAGCTAAAAATTTATATCATCGGCTGTACGTTATGTTTATTGTTGTTACTTTTGTGTCCGATAACAAAAAGAACACTTTAATACACATTTAGCTATGATGAAAAAAATCTGTTTTCCTCTTTTGTTGACGTTGCTGGCTGTGCTGACATCGTGCAGCAGCAAGATGGGTGAATTGTCTTCCGACTATTTCACCGTGACTCCGCAGGTGCTTGAAGCCGTAGGTGGCAAGGTGCCGGCGACCATCAGTGGACGTTTCCCCGAGAAATACTTCAACAAGAAAGCCATCGTGGAGGTTACTCCCGTGCTGCGCTGGCAGGGTGGTGAGGCCAAAGGGCAGACCTATACCTTCCAGGGTGAGAAGGTGAAGGGCAACAACCCGACCATCCAGTAC
>CAVHVD010000079.1:10323-20043 GCA_963639425.1 Faecalibacterium prausnitzii | reverse complement strand
GATATACTTCAATGGCAAAGTAAGATATACTTCAATGGCAAAGTAAGATATACTGATTCAGTCAAGTCAGTATATCTTACTTTGAGAGAGGAGCCTTTTGCTGTGCAGACTTCTGTCTTCAGAGCCTTATAAACGTTATATCTTTTGCTGTCCGCAGAACAATCTGTAACACGGATGCCGTACATTTGCACAAGCAAACCAACAATATGAAAAAGTATATCCTCCTGTTCTTTCTGATGGCGGCAAGCAACCTTGTCATCTCAGCACAGAACCCCGACATTGACATTCTGCACAGTGTCAACAGCTGGCACGGCAGCTTCATACACGACTACAGCAGTTTCATATCGTCCACAGAGCCTTACGTCGCGTTCGGCATTCCCGTAACGATGGCTGTTGTCGGGGCCATAAAACACGACCAAAGTCTGCTTAAAGATGCTGTGTACATTGGTGTAAGTGTAGCCGGCTCTTTCGCTGCGGCATACGGATTGAAATATATTTTCGACCGTGACCGCCCTTACGTGACCTATCCCGACCGCATACATCCTCACAGCTATGAAGACAGCCCTTCATTCCCGTCAGGGCACACAGCTTCGGCTTTCGCCTTGGCGACATCACTGTGTATGCGCTATCCCAAGTGGTATGTCATTGTCCCATCAGCTTTCTATGCATGTTCGGTTGGAGTATCACGTATGTATGAAGGCGTACACTATCCATCAGATGTGCTGGCAGGTGCCGCCGTCGGAGCCGGTTGTGCTGTGGCAAGTGTCTATGTCAACCGTTGGCTGAACAAGGTTCTGTTCGGGAATTAGCAAATGCAGAACGCTGATCACTTGAGTTCAGCTGCCAGCTTACTGTCATAAAGCCCCTCGTCAAGGACTCTTACCGCTTGCAGCACGCTCTCGTTCACCGTGTTCATTATCTGATAGTACTCGCTCATATTCCAAAGGTCACGCGCCGCCAAAGCCTTCAGCTGGAGTTTGATCAGTGGCAATGACTTGCTGTATTCCGCCTCGTCAAATTTTATGTCGGCCTTTTCTCCCTCTGAACGCAGGATGCCAAGCATAGCATCGCCAACAGAGAAACCGCTATTAAAACGGCTGAAATCTTTGTAATTCTTAGTCAGCTGCTTACGGTTGTTCTCCACATATTTCGCAACAGTCTTGTTTATAATGCCCTTTGCCATCAGATTGCGGTGCAACTTGGTATAAAGTGTCGTATCTATTGGCACGAAGTAGTCAGGCATAATGCCGCCACCCCCATACACCGTTCTGTCTGAAATCAGCGTTTTGTATTTCAGCGAGTCAGGAAAGTGGATGCTGTCGGCATGCATCAGCTCGCCGTTGTTGTAACGCTGTATCAAGTCCGAGTTATACCCTTTCACATCCACCTCCACGGCGTTGCCGTCAGCTGTGTTCGAATGTGTATAAGGCTTCTGTATGCAGCGTCCTGACGGAGTGTAATAACGCGCGACCGTCAACCGTATCATTGAGCCGTCCGGCAAATCCACCTGACGCTGTACCAGACCCTTGCCAAAGCTGCGACGGCCAACAACAACAGCCCTATCCCAGTCCTGTAAGGCTCCTGTCACAATCTCGCTCGACGATGCGCTGTATTCATCGACCAGCACCACGACCCTGCCTTCCTGGAAGTTGCCATTGCCTTTCGCATAGAAGTTGCGCCGCCGTTCGGCACGTCCTTCTGTGTACACAATCAAATCGCGTTGTCCTAAAAACTCATTCGCCATGTCAATGGCAGCATCCATATATCCGCCGCCATTACCCTGTAAGTCCAAAATCAAGTCGCTCATGCCCTGCCCTTTCAGCTTCAGCAGAGCTTCCTTGAATTCAGCACCGGTCGTCAAAGCGAATTTGTTGACTTTGATATAGCCAACCCCGGGTTCCACCATATATGACGCATCAATACTGTAGACCGGTATCTTGTCTCTCTTGATTGTGAAATGCAGCAAGTCTGATATGCCACGCCTCAACACCGTGACATCAACTTTCGATCCCTTGGGTCCACGAAGCCGTTTCATAACGTCGTTGGTGCTCATCTTCACGCCTGCTATCGATGTATCGTTGACAGCTATTATCCTGTCTCCCGCCAAGATACCCTCCTTCTCTGAAGGTCCGCCGCTAACAGGCTGTATCACCAGCAAAGTGTCCTCCATCATCTGGAACTGTATGCCTATGCCGTCGAAATTGCCCTGCAAAGGCTCTTTCATCTCTATCACCTCTTCAGGGGTACTATATGTAGAATGTGGATCCAGCTGTGCCAACATCTTCACGATGGCCTCCTCAACGAGCTTGTTCTCATTAACGGTATCAACATACAGACGACTGATGGCGTACTCTGCTACCTGCAATTTGCGCATTGCCTGTTGACTTGACTGGCTCCATGTTTGAACGGAGACGAGTGCCGATAGCAATATCAAGATGTATCTTCTCATGAGTGTTGGCTGTTTCATTATGCGTAGCTTTCTCTACAAGTCCAGTTTCATCCCTACAGGCATATACAGACTTATGTCCTTGCCATATTTCACCATCTCCCTGACCACCGTAGAGCTGACGAAAGCCAATTCAGGGTCGGTGTGCAGCAATATCGTCTCTATTCCTGTAAGATTCTTATATGCGGATGCAAGCATCTCTTCATATTCAAAATCCTTCACACCTCTCACGCCGCGTACAATCACGTCTGCCCCACATTCCTGTGCAATGTCTGTGGTCAGACCCTTAAATGCCACGACCCGAACCCGAGCTTCATCGGCATAGAAGTCCGATATCATCTTTAGTCTCTGCTCTGTTGTCAACAGCGGATGTTTCTCGGAATTGTCGACTATGGCAATGACGACCTCATCCATAAAGCTAAGCGTGCGCTTCACTATGGATTCATGACCACGGGTGAATGGGTCGAACGTGCCGGGGAATAGTGCTATCTTCATAATTGGAAGTCTTTATTCACCAAATCTTCCTCCACCACGAGGTTGTTTATTATGAACTGCTGCCGCTCCATGGTGTTGCTACCCATGTAGAATGTCAACATATCGTTCACCTTGTCTGTCTTGTGCAGATTTACCTGATCAAGACGTATGTCCTTGTTTATGAAATGCGTGAACTCAGCCGGTGAGATTTCGCCCAGTCCTTTGAACCGCGTAATCTCGGGGTTCGGTCCCAGCTGTGCTATTGCTTTCAACCGTTCATCCTCGGTGTAGCAGTAGCGCGTCTCTTTCTTGTTGCGCACACGAAACAACGGCGTTTCCAGTATATAGACGTGTCCTTTCTTTATCAAATCGGGGAAGAACTGCAGGAAGAACGTTATCATCAGCAGCCTAATGTGCATTCCGTCCACATCGGCATCGGTGGCAATTATCACCTTATTATATCTGAGACCGTCCAAGCCATCCTCAATGTTCAATGCCGCCTGCAGTAGGTTGAACTCCTCATTCTCATAGACGAGCTTCTTCGTCAGACCGTAGGAGTTCTTCGGCTTGCCACGCAGACTGAACACTGCCTGCGTATTCACGTCACGGCTCTTTGTGATCGAGCCACTTGCCGAAAGTCCCTCTGTTATGAAGATGCACGACTCATCCTCCTGGGGACGACCCTTGCCGTCATTCAAATGATAGCGGCAATCACGCAGTTTGCTATTGTGCAGGTCTGCCTTCTTCGCACGCTCGCGTGCCAGCTTCGTCACGCCGGCTATGGCCTTGCGCTCCCGCTCCGATGCCTGTATCTTCGAGAGCATAACCTCACTCATCTGTGCATTCTTGTGCAGGTAATTGTCCACTTCCTCCTTCACGAAGTCGCCGACATACTTGTTTATGCTGACACCGTCAGGACTCATCATTGTCGAGCCAAGTTTCGTCTTCGTCTGTCCTTCAAACTGCGGTTCCTCCACGTCTATGGCAATTGCCGCCACCAGGCCATTGCGAATGTCGGTGTACTCAAAGTTCTTGTTGTAGAACTCCTTTATGGTTCGTGCAAGATGTTCTTTCAGCGCGCTCTGATGCGTTCCGCCCTGCGTGGTGTGCTGTCCGTTCACGAAGGAGTAGTATTCCTCACCGTACTGGTCGGTATGTGTGAAAGCAATCTCGATGTCCTGTCCTTTCAGATGCACAATGTCATACAGTCCCTCGGCAGTCATGCTGTCCTTCAACAGGTCTTCAAGTCCATGACGGGACACGATCTTGTGTCCATTATATATTATGGACAGTCCTGTATTGAGGTAGGTGTAGTTCCGGAGCAGCGTCTCCACGAAGTCCGCATGAAAAGTATAGCCCGTGAACAGCGTGTCGTCCGGTTCGAAGAATGTATATGTACCATTGGGCTGGTCTGTGTCTTCAGTGCGATCATCAACGAGCTTGCCACGCTCAAACACCGCCGTGCGCACTTTGCCGTCGCGATAGCTGCTCACCTCAAAACGTGAGCTTAGGGCATTCACGGCCTTCACGCCGACACCATTCAGTCCTATGCTCTTCTTGAAAGCCTTACTGTCGTACTTGCCGCCGGTGTTCAGCTGGCTGACAGCCTCTATGAGCTTGCCTTGCGGGATGCCGCGGCCGTAGTCGCGCACACTGACACGCAGGCTGTCTTCTGTAGTGACCTCAATCCTGTTGCCGGCGCCCATCTTGAACTCGTCGATGCTGTTGTCTATCGTCTCCTTCAGCAACACGTAGATGCCATCATCGGCCTGCGAGCCATCGCCGAGACGACCTATGTACATGCCCGACCGAGCACGTATGTGCTGCATGTCGTCCAAATGGATGATGTTGGCATCGCCATAACTGACGGGGTCAGGCGCATTATTGAAATTCAGTGTGTTCTCCGTTTCCTCGCTCATTTTATATCCTTTATGAATGCTCTTCTGCGCTTATGCTGCACGTGGTCGAAGTACTCCCACTGTGCCTGCACCTTGCCGTTCAGCTCAAGCTCAACATTGGTCTCGGCATACTTGAACCCGAGTTTCTGATATTCGGGTATCAGGTCGTAGAACAACAGGGCATTCACGCCCTTGTTCTGGTATTCTGGCTTCACCGCCACGAGCAGCAGGTCGAGACAATCGCCATAGTGTTTTAGGAACAGCACCTTAGCCAGATAATACCATCCGAAAGGCAACAGCTTACCGTGAGCTTTCTGCAATGCGCGCGAGAGCGACGGCATCGACAGTCCCACGCCTACGAGCTTTTCGTCCTTATCCACAATCAGCGATGCCATGCGCAGATCCACGATGGGCAGATACATATCTATGTACTGTTTTATCTGTCGCGGCGTGAGTGGCGAATATCCATACAGCGGGCTGAAAGCCTCGTTTATCAGGTCGAAGATGGCCTGGCCATAGTCTTGCTTTATCTTCTTGCCGGAGGTGTATTTCTTTATCTTCAGCTCATACTTCTTCATCACAATCTCCGATATGCGGCGGTGCTTGTCGGGTATCTTGCCTTCTTCGGGCATGAAGACCTTGAACTCCACCCAGTCGGCATCCTTCACGAAACCCAGCTTTTCTATGTGCTTCGGATAGTACGGATAGTTATATATGGTCGCCATCGTGCTCAACTGGTCGAAGCCTTCTATCAGCATGCCCTCGGCATCCATGTCGGTGAAGCCCAGCGGCCCTTGTATCTGCGTCATGCCACGCTTCTTTCCCCATTGCTCCACGGCACCTATCAGCGCGGCCGACACCTCTTCGTCGTCAATGAAGTCTATCCATCCGAAGCGCACGCTCCTGATGTTCCACTTCTCATTGGCACGACGGTTTATGATTGCAGCCACACGTCCCACGAGCTTGCCGTCCTTATATGCCAAGAAGTATTCTGCCTCGCAGAACTCGAAAGCAGCGTTCTTCTTCGGGTTGAACGTGCCCAACATATCCTCATACAGGTCGGGCACCGAGTACGGATTGTCCTTATACAACTCGTAGTTGAAACGTATGAACTTCTTGAGGTCGCCCTTGCCGGCCACCGTCTTTATGGTAACTGCCATCTTTGCTATTGTGCTATTTGTTGCTACTCTTACGGAATGTTGTGCAAATGTATAAAATTCCGACGTAACACATTACCCCGTCGCCGAATAATCGGGATGCACAGGCACTGCACGGCCTCGCGATGCAGTTCATGCGTATGAAACTTCAGTCCAGCGCGCATGAGACGGAAGTCCAGTACGTATGAAATGAGAGTTTAGTGCGTATGAGATGAGAGTCCAGCACGTATGAAATTGGAGTCCAGCACGTGCTGGACTGGAGTTTAGAACGCGCTGGACTGGAGTTTAGCACGTGCTGGACTGAATAGAACTCCGGACGACAGCCGGACAAACCATAATCGGTGCGGCAGTGCGCACATAAATGCTTATTAATGCCTACATTTGTGCAGGACAACGGAAGAAGGAACCTTAAAGACAAAACGCACCGCCACATGAAGACACGCCACATACTCACCGCAATGGCCACGGCTGCCTGCATCGCCACGACCACGGATGCAGCAGTGCTGCCGTCCGACACGCTGTCGCTCCACGGCAGCTGGACTTTATCGCTCGACACCGCCGCGACGTTCAACACCGCCATGCTCTCAATGCCCGGCAGCGATGCTATACATCTGCCCGGCACGACCGACCGTGCCAAGAAAGGATTTCGGAACGACGACTACGGCGAGACCAGCAACCTCTCGCGCGAGTACTGCTTCATCGGCAAGGCTCTGTACTCCCGACAGGTGACCATCCCCGCAGAGTGGCATGGCAAGAGCATCAGCCTGCTGATGGAGCGCACGAAGCCCACCACCGTGTGGGTCGACGGGCACGAGGCAGGAAGCAACAGCAGCATCAGCACCGCACAGCGGTATGACCTCTCCGCTCTCCTCACGCCGGGGCAACACACCTTATATATATTGGTGGACAACAGCCGCCATGCCGTGCCCGAGCAGGTGTATTCTTCATCGCACGCCTACTCCGAGAGCACGCAGACCAACTGGAACGGCATCATCGGAGCCTTCCGGCTTGAGGCGCAGGACAGGAGACACATTGACAGCATACGCGTGAGAACCGATGTTGAAAGCAAGACGGCGACGATAGACATCCTGCTGTCAGAGCCATTAGAAGGCAGTGAGATAAGCCTATTCGCGCAGTCGTTTAACACGCCAAAAGCACAGCGTTCCACCACCTTACGCACCAAGATAGAAGACGGAAACCAGCGGCAGACAATCACTCTCCCGCTGGGTGACGACGCGCAGCTGTGGAGCGAGTTCTCGCCCGTCCTCTATCGCGTCAGCGTCAGTCTGCTGAGTGGCGGCAAGCTGAAGGACTTCAAGACTACGACCTTCGGCCTGCACGAGTTCAAGACCGTCGGCAGACAGTTCACAATCAACGGCAAGAAGACATTCCTGCGCGGGAAACACGATGCCTGCGTGTTCCCTCTCACAGGACACACAGCGATGGATGTCAACAGCTGGCGGCACTATTTCCGCACTGCCAAGCAGTATGGCATCAACCACTACCGCTTCCACTCATGGTGTCCGCCGGAGGCGTGCTTCGAAGCCGCCGACATTGAAGGCATCTATCTTCAGCCCGAGCTTCCTATATGGGGCACGCTCCATGAGGGCGACGACCGTCTGCTCGGCTTCCTTCTTGAGGAAGGACGCAACATCCAGCGCGCTTACGGCAATCATCCGTCGTTCGTCATGTTTGGCATAGGCAACGAGATGCAAGGTGCACAGCCGTTGCACAATCTTGTCGATGCTTTCAAGGAGAACGACAGCCGTCATCTCATCGCTTCCGGCTCAAACAACTTCCTTGGCACCAATGGTCCTGCCGACAATGACGACTACTTCACGACTTGTCGCGTCGGCAAGGAAACACCTGGAACGTTCGACACCGAAGCCAGAGCATCTTTCTCCTTCGCCGATGCCGACGACGGAGGCTATCTGAACCATACCTATCCGAACACAAGCATGGACTTCGGCCAAGCTGCAGACAAGTGTTCCATTCCCGTTATCAGCCACGAGACAGGGCAGTTCCAGATATATCCCGACTACAGCGAGATGAAGAAATATACCGGTGTGCTGAGACCGCGGAACATGCAGGTCTTCAAGGAGCGACTGAAGCGTGTCGGCATGGAGGGCATGGATCGTGCTTTCCACCGTGCATCAGGCAAGTGGGCGGCACAGCTCTATCGCGCAGACATAGAGATGAACCTGCGCACCGCTCATTGGGGCGGCTTCCAGCTGCTTGACTTGCAGGACTATCCCGGGCAGGGTTCGGCATACGTAGGCATCCTCGATGCTTTCATGGATAGCAAAGGTCTGATTGCTGCCGACGAATGGCGGCATTTCTGCAACGATGTGGTGCCGCTGTTCGTGACCGACAAGCTGTGCTGGACGAACGGCGAAAGGCTGGTTGGCGACATAAAGATTGCCAACTACTCGGCCAATGACATGACAAACGCCATCATCAACTGGCAGATTGCCGATGCCAAAGGTGCCGTCATCGGCAATGGTACACAGATGTTCGTTGCTGCACAGGGGGAGCTTTCGTTAGCGGCAAGCATCGACCTGCCGCTGTCGACAATAGGTAAGGCACAGAAGGTAAGGCTTGAACTTTCAGTGCAAGGCACAGAATACTCCAACTCATACGACCTATGGGTCTATCCGTCAGACAATATGCCGGACCTGAAGAGAGCAGATGTCAGCGTTACCCACAGCCTCGAAGAGGCAATAGCTGCACTTGAGGAGGGACGCAAGGTGCTGCTTATGCCGGATAAGAAAGATGTGGCGGGACAGACCGTCGGCGCGCTGTTTCAGACCGATTACTGGAACTACCGTATGTTCAAGACCATCTGTGAGAACATCGGGCGGCCTGTATCTCCCGGGACACTCGGCATACTCACAGACCCCACACACGGAGCTTTCACCGACTTTCCTACCGAAGAACATACCAACTGGCAGTGGTTTCCTGTCATAAAACAAAGCTTCCCGATGGTTCTCGACATCCTGCCGGAGAGCTATAAGCCGATAGTACAGGTCATTGACAATGTGGAACGCAACCACCGTCTCGGGCTGCTGTTCGAGTTCAGCGTTGGCGCAGGCAAACTGCTGGTATGTATGTCCGACCTTGACTGCACGCTCGATAAACCCGAGGGGCGACAATTCTATCTGAGCCTATTGGAGTATATGCAGGGGCATCGTTTTGATCCGGAATATGACATCGATGCTAATAGCCTGCGTGAGCTGTTTCATGCTCATGCGACGGACACCGGTACCAAACAATTGAACAACATATCATACTAACGACAGCTAAAATATCGCGTAGCCATGTATAAGAACGACAATAGAACGGTGATAACCCTCGATGCAGGCGGCACGAATTTCGTCTTCGGAGCCATGAAGGGGTGCGAGTTCATCACAAGACCCATTACGTATCCTTCGAATGCGCATGATCTTGATCTCTGTCTTGGCACGATGGTCAAGGGATTTCATGAAGTCATCAACTCGCTTGCCGACAAGCCTGTCGCCATCAGCTTTGCCTTCCCCGGTCCGGCAGACTACCCCAACGGCATCATCGGCGGCTATCTGCCAAACTTCCCTTCATTCCGCGACGGCGTGGCGCTGGGTCCGTTCCTCGAAGCGACGTTCGGCATCCCGGTCTTCATCAACAACGACGGCGACCTGTTCGCCTACGGCGAGGCGCTGGGCGGAGCCCTGCCTCAGGTCAACGCCCGGCTCGAAGCGCTGAACAGCCC
>CAVHVD010000079.1:7677-10313 GCA_963639425.1 Faecalibacterium prausnitzii | reverse complement strand
CAGAGATGGTGTTGCTCTTGGGCCATTCCTACAAAATGAATTTGGCATACCGGTATTCATAAACAATGACGGCGACCTTTTTGCCTACGGCGAAGCCCTCTGTGGAGCATTGCCGGATGTAAACAGGCGGCTTGAAGAGCATGGCAGCAGCAAGAGATACAAGAACCTGATAGGTTACACCTTCGGCACGGGCTTTGGCATCGGTATCGTTGTCAACGGGCAGCTGAACCGAGGAGACAACTCTTGTGTAGAGACCTTCTGCCTCCCACACAAGAATATCAGTCGTACCATAGTGGAGGAAGGCGTGTCTGTCAGAGCCGTGAGACGCGTATATGCCGAAAGATCCAGCGTGCTGGACAGCTCTCTTGAGCCTAAAGACATCTGCGACATTGCAGACGGGAAGCGTGACGGTGATGCAGAGACAGCACGCAAAGCCTTTGCTGAGATGGGCGAGGTGGCAGGAGATGCCATGGCCATAACTGCACAGCTCATCGATGGCATCATCGTCATCGGCGGTGGCATCACAGCAGCACGTCATCTCATCATGCCGTCATTGCTGAAAGAGATGCGCAGCACGTTCAAGACCGTCAGCGGTGATACCGTGCGACGCATACAGATGGAGGTGTTCGATCTCGACGACCCCGAAGAATTCAGAGCCTTTGCCCATGGCAACAGCAAGCTCATCGCAGTGAGAGGAACCGACCGTTCCATAGAGTATGACAGCATGAAACGCATCGGTGTCACCATCTCGAAACTTGGAGCATCAAAGGCCATATCTGTAGGAGCCTATGCTTTCGCTCTGTCAGAGATTGACAGTCACTCCTAAAAAGGTATAGTTGGCTTCAGTCGAACTCTATATAGCGACTGATGCGGTTGAGGTCGTCTTCGGTGAATTCCTCATATAGCTTCAGCGGCCTCAACGAGGATAGCTGTCCGTGACTGTCCCTGTACTCCTTTATGACACGCGCCTGACTGAAGTTTATGTATGGATGCCTAAGAAGGCGTGACACGGTGCTGCCGACAGGTATTTTGGTTATCCGTGTGCTGTCGGCATAAAGCCATGTCAACAATCTGTCAGCATCGATATTGATGTCCTTGAGTTGCTGGACGCTGTAATAACCACCAAGACGGTTTCTGTAGTCGGTTATCATGCGTGCAATGACGCTGCCTATACCGGGGATGCGCTTCAACAGTGTAGTGTCGGCGGCATTTATCTCTATCAATGTGTCACGGGTGAATTTGTCGGATGTATAGCTCTGCCTCCTTGGTTCGCGTGGCAGCAACAGCGATGCAGTGTCTCTCGCCGTGCGTTTGTCTTCTTCAGATATGCGTATGTAACTCTCTATGCGGCCATACAGCACGCTGTCCATTCCGTAGATGCGCATCATATCTTCCGGCTGACGGAAACGCCCGCCGCTGTTGCGATACTTCACCACATTGCGAGCTATCCATGCAGACAGCCCCAATTGACGCAGCTCGGCAGAATCGGCTATATTGGGGTCAAAGGGGTGCGGTGAGATGACAGCCTCATCCGCAGCAGATGCCGAACGTGCCGTAGCATTATCACTACGTGCAGATTCTTTGCCGTCACCCGGTGCCTTCTGCATCAGACTGTCATAGCTTTCCCTAAATTTCTGCTCGGAGACTTCATCGTCTGCATCCGTGTTGCCTCCCTGCCTACTGTAGTACACAGCAGTATTTACGCCAATCAGCACAAATATGATTACCAGCAGGACAGCAATGCCACGTTTCTCTTCAGGCCTATAATAATGGAAGTCCTTAAAGAAACTCGACATGTCAGAACAGCCCTAACTCATTGACAAATATCAATGCGATGCCTGCCGGAGCCACAAACCGGAGGATGAAGACAAGAGCCTTATATACCAGTGGCGACAGAGTACCGGCACTGTTCAGCTCCTCACGAAGGATCTTCCTGTCAAGATACCATCCCGTGAATATGGAGATGAAGAACCCACCTATCGGCAACATAATCTTGGCCGTGAAGAAGTCGAAGAGGTCGAACAGCGTCATGCCAAACACCGTGAAGTCCTTGCCGATGCCCATAGACAACGCACAGACCACACCAATAAGTGTGCACAGAAGCGAGACAACGCATGCTGCCCGTCTGCGCGTCATATTAAACTCCTCGTTGAGATATATCGTCACCACCTCATGCAGTGAGATGGTCGATGTCAGTGCTGCCAATGCCAGCAGGACATAGAACGACAGACTGAGTATATATGCCAGCCACGGGACACCCGCAAAGGCTTGCGTGAAGACATTGGGCAATGTTATGAACACCAAACTTGGGCCTGCATCAGGCTGTATGCCGACAGAGAAAGCCGCAGGGAAGATTATTACTCCGGCAAGTATGGCGACGAAAGTATCAATGCTTGCCACACTGAAAGCTGTCCGCGTGAGGTCTGTACTTTTCGGGAAATATGACGCATAGGTACACAAACATCCCATAGCAAGGCTTAGCGAGAAGAACGTCTGTCCCAACGCAGATAGGAAAGCATGGGCATTCAGCTTGCTGACGTCCGGCTTGAAGAGAAACTCCAGTCCGAGGCTGCCGCCCGGCAGCAACGCAGAGCAGACAGCAAGCACCACGAGCAGCAGGAACAGTACCGGCATAA
>CAVHVD010000079.1:0-7667 GCA_963639425.1 Faecalibacterium prausnitzii | reverse complement strand
GCATAAAAACCTTGGCAGACTTTTCAATACCCTTCTGCACGCCTTTCGTGATTATGAAATGTGTGGCCAGCATGAACAGCACCAGCCATATCACGGGTCTGATAGGACTGGCAGCGAAGTTGCTGAATGCTTCGGAAAACTGTGCCGCATCCTTCCCGACAAAAGAGTTTGATGCTGCCGCGTAGACATACTCCAGCGTCCAACCGGCAACCACATTGTAGTATCCCAATATGAGAAAACCTGTCAGCACGCCCCAACGTCCTACCCACTTCCATGCTGTGCCCGGTGCCAGCTTTTGGTAAGCTCCTGCCGTATTGGAACGCGAACGACGACCAATGCTGAATTCAGCCACCATGACCGGTATGCCGAAGAAGATGACACACGCAATATAGAGAAGAATGAAGAGTGCACCTCCATCGTTGCCAACCTGATAAGGGAAACGCCAAATGTTTCCCAATCCTACTGCCGACCCTGCTGCTGCCAAGACTGTGCCTATCTTGCTGCCGAACGTCGCCCTATTTTCATTTGCCATAAGTATGCTAAAAGTTTCAAAATGATTTGTCGAAAGCACTAAACCGATGCAAAGATAAAGAGATTTTCTTATCTTTGTGGACACATTGTAAAATTTTAGACCTATGACTGCATTACTGAAGCGATACCCCTTGTCACTGTTTATAATAGCTATTGTGACCTACCTATCTTTCTTCCGCGCACCGTCAACCGATCTTGACAATATCCCGAACATAGATAAGGCTGTGCATGCGTGCATGTACTTCGGCATGTCAGTAGTGCTTTGGTTTGAATTTCTGCGCGGGCATCGCAATGGTAAGAGACCTTTGTGGCATGCCGTCATAGGTGCATCGTTCTGCCCGTTGCTCTACGGCGGGCTGGTGGAGATATTCCAGGAACATGCCACCGACTACCGTTCCGGCGATTGGCTTGACTTCTACGCCGATGCCGCAGGGGTGCTTGTCGCCACACTGTTCGCACTTCTCATCATACGACGCTACCTATGGAGGAACAGCAAAGATTAGGCACGCACGCTGTCAGACTTACAGATATTCCGGCAATGTGTAGAGCTTGGTGCCGTTAGAGCCTTTAATAAGTATGGTCTTGCCTGTGGGCTTTTCCTTGCGGAACATACCAATGAGAGTATCGACATCAGGCACACAGACGAAGCTGTTGCGCGTGTGTGCGAAGCACTCACCCACAAGAACCACATCCTTGAAGCCTGCTGCCACGAGGCTATCCACCACCTTTTGGTGTTCTGCATCACTGTCGGCTCCCAGCTCCCGCATATCTCCAAGAATAAGCATCTTGCCATTCATCGGCAACCGTCTGAAGTTGTCGATGGAAGCCTGCATACTACTGGGGTTGGCATTATAGGCATCTACAATCAGCGTATTGCTGTCGGTACGCACCAACTCAGAGCGGCTGTTGGTCGGGACATAACCCTCTATGGCCTGACAGATGTCATCGGCGGCAACGCCGAAATAACTCCCTATTGTGACAGCAGCCAAAGCATTGGTGAAGTTATAGCTGCCTATGAGCCTGGTCTGCACGCGATGCCATGCAACACCATCACCAGGCTTCCAGCTGAACGACATGAAAACGCCGGTATCTTCAAGATGCCCCTGCACATAGCAGTCGGCAGATGTCCCGTAGGTGACGAGCCGAAGCCCGTAGGCATGAGCCGAAAGTATGTCGTTGTCTGCATTGAGGAATACCAGTGTGTCGTCTTTGCCGTGCAGATAATCATACAGCTCGGTCTTGGTACGCACAACGCCGTCGAAAGAGCCAAAGCCCTCAAGATGTGCACGTCCGACATTCGTAATCAGTCCGTAGTTCGGCTCGGCAATATCAACAAGCTCCTTGATGTCACCGGGGTGGCTGGCTCCCATCTCAATGATGCCCAACTGATGTTCCGCCGTGAGACGCAGCAAGGTCAACGGGACACCGATACTATTGTTGAGATTGCCCTGAGTGTAGAGGATATTGTATTTGCGCCCCAACACGGCGGCAGTCAGCTCCTTGGTGGTGGTCTTCCCATTGGTGCCGGTGATGCCTATCAGCCTTGTGCCCATGCGGAGACGATGGAAATTGGCAAGACGCTGCAATGTCTCCAACCCGTCATCGACCAGTACATAGCGACTGTCGGACAAGTCACAGAGGTCGGCATCATCAACCACTGCGCAACGGCATCCGTTCTGCAAGGCCGTGGCAGCATAGGCATTTCCATTGAACTTATCGCCTTTCAAGGCTATGAACATAGAGCCCTCGGGACAGTGACGGCTGTCTGTGGTGACACCGTTGCAACTGCGAAACAACTCATACAGACGGGTTAAATCCTTCTCGGTCATGGTTCTTCTTTTTCTTGGCACACAAAGGTAGTGCAAGTTTTGTTTTTTCATACTTTTGTGACACACAAAGGAAGCGGACGACAAATGTTTGCAAGGTACATAAACGTAAACGGGAAGCTGATGGATTTGTCTGTGCCACGTGTCATGGGCATACTCAACGTCACGCCCGACTCTTTCTATGCGGAGAGCCGCAAGCAGGGAGCCGATGCCGTAAAGAGACGCGTCAGGCAAATGCTGGACGAGGGTGCAGACATCATCGACATAGGTGGATATTCATCGCGCCCGGGAGCTGCCGATGTCTCTGCCAATGAGGAGATGCAACGCTTGCGCGACGGACTTAAAGCACTGCGTTCAGAGGCACCGGATGCAGTGGTATCGGTGGACACGTTCCGTGCTGACGTGGCAAGGATGTGCGTCGAGGAGTATGGCGTAGCCATCATAAACGACATATCGGCCGGAGAGCTTGATGACCGGATGCTGCCCACAGCGGCACATCTCGGCGTGCCATACTGTCTGATGCACATGCAGGGAACACCACGCGACATGCAGAATATGCCAGTCTACAAGGATGACATTCTAAAAGAGGTGCTGCTGTTCATGGCGCGCAAGGTTGCCACGCTGCGTGATTTTGGAGCCAAGGACATAATCCTTGACCCTGGCTTCGGCTTCGGCAAGACGTTGGAGCATAACTATGAGCTGATGGCACACCTTGACGAGTTCCGTATCTTCGAAATGCCGCTGCTGGTAGGCATATCACGCAAGTCGATGATATACCGCCTGCTGGATACCGATGCCGACGAGTCTCTTAACGGCACTACCGTATTAAACACCATCGCACTGCTGAAAGGTGCCAACATCTTGCGTGTGCACGATGTGCGGCAAGCTATCGAGGCAATAAAGATTGTGGAGCAGACGAGGGCGTTTGAGTTTAAGAAAGACGACTGAATACACATTACATACATATATAACACATACGAGCCGTGTTCTTCAATTTTGGGATAAAAGACTTCATAGACATTCTGCTGGTGGCTTCACTGCTGTACTACACATACAAGCTGATGAAGACATCGGGGTCGATGCGCGTGTTCAAGGGGCTGATGATTTTCGTACTTATTTGGCTTGTGGTGACACAGGTGCTTGACATGCGTCTGCTTGGCTCCATATTGGACAAATTAGTCAGCGTGGGCGTGCTGGCGGTCATCATCCTTTTTCAGGAAGAAATACGGCACTTCCTCTTCACCCTCGGCTCAAGACAGAACACCGGCATCTTTGCCCGCCTGTTTTCCGGCAACAAGCGCAAGAGTGCAGACATCGAGGACATCATGCCCATCGTCATGGCGTGTCTCAGCATGTCGAAAGGCAAGGTGGGAGCACTCATCGTAATGGAACGCACATTCCCGCTTGACGAGATTGTCAAGACAGGCGACCTGATAGATGCTGCCATCAACCAACGTCTCATAGAGAACATCTTCTTCAAGAACAGCCCGCTGCACGATGGAGCCATGGTCATCAGTCAGAAACGCATCAAGGCAGCCGGCTGCATACTGCCTGTATCGCACAATCTCGGCATACCCAAAGAGCTGGGACTGCGGCATCGTGCCGCCCTTGGCATCTCGCAGGAGACGGATGCACTCACCATAGTGGTGTCCGAAGAGACAGGTGGTATCACCGTGACACAGCACGGAGAGTTCTACCGCAACCTTAACGCCGAAGAGCTGGAACAGATGCTGACAGCCGAATACTGACCCCCTGCGTGTTTTTTCTTTGTCATTTGCGCCATAGTGATTACATTTGCACGCTTTGAGTAGGCAAATGAAAAAGATTTAGAAGAAAACTATGGCAAATACTAACAACAACGCTGGATTTGGCAGCAAAATCGGTGCCATTTTGGCAGCCGCAGGCTCGGCTGTGGGACTTGGAAACGTTTGGAGATTTCCGACAGAGACGGGAGAGAATGGAGGAGCGGCATTCATACTGATATACTTGGTGTTTATGTTCTTCATAGCCGCGCCGATAATGGTGGCGGAGTTTGCCATCGGTCGCTATGGACACAGCAATGTGTCAGACTCGTTCTACTCCATGAGTGGCGGGAAGAAAGGCTGGCGACTCATGGGACTGCTGCCCGTAGCGGCGGGCTTCCTCGTGCTTAGCTACTATGCCGTGGTATCCGGATGGACGCTGGAATATGCTTGGCGGGCGGGAATAAACGACTTTGCCGGAAGGATGTCGACGGACTATGCCACAGACTTTGCCACATTCACGTCCGATCCTGCAAAGCCGCTGATGTGGCTGTTCTTCATACTGGCACTGACGTTCGGCATCGTGGCATCGGGAGTGCAGAAAGGCATTGAGCGTGCGTCAAAGATAATGATGCCGATTCTCTTTATATGCCTCATCGTGCCGATGGTCTGCTCCGTGACATTGCCCGACGCATCGCTGGGACTGTCATTCCTGCTCAAGCCCGACTTTTCAAAGGTGACAGGCGCAACGCTCCTCTCTGCCTTGGGGCAGTCGTTCTTCTCGCTTAGCGTAGGTCTCTGCTGTCTGTGCACCTACGCATGCTACTTCCGCAAGGACATTGACCTGATAAAGGACGGATTCAGCGTGGCTTCGATAGACACGATGGTCGCACTGATGGCGGGGTTGATCATCTTCCCTGCCGTCTACTCCATCCCCGGACTACAGCCCGACGCAGGTCCAAGTCTGGTGTTCATAACACTGCCTTACGTGTTCCAACAGGTATTTGGAGGCATACCCGTGCTGGCATACGTCTTCTCACTGATGTTCTATGTGCTGCTGGTGATGGCCGCACTGACATCGTCCATCTCCATGCTTGAGATGGTAGTGGCATACTTCCACCATCAGGGGCATGTCAGTCGGCGCAAGGCGGCACTGGTGGTCAGCATCATCTGCATGCTGTTGGGCACGGCATGCTCATTGTCATTCGGCATTTGGAGCGAAGTGAAGATCTTTGGAATGGGATTCTTCGACCTGTTCGACTTCCTTGTCGCCAAGTTCCTAATGCCCATAGGCAGCCTTCTAATCTGCATCTTCTTGGGATGGGTGGTAGACGAGAAAAAGGTGCGTGACGAGATCACCAATGAAGGCAAGCTGCGTCAACCGTTGTACCCCGTATTCCGCTTCATCATCCGCTATCTCGCTCCTGTCTGCATCGTCTTGATCTTCCTAAACGAACTTGGACTGTTCAAATTGCTGTAGTCAGCATTGCTACTCCGACAGGGCGGGTAATAAGTCGTGCAGCATAACGGCTTCAATGCTTTCCGAGGCCGCTCGAAGTTGTTCAAGGAGTTAACCTAAGTCGTCTCACATCGTTCGATGTGAGCATTCATCTCGTTCGATGTGAGCACTCACAACGTACGATGTGAGAGAACGTAATACGTCTTCTACAACGACTTAGGTTATCTGGAATCAGTAGAAATATAGTAGGGAAGAACCATATCCTGTGGCGTGGTGCGACGCGCACTCCCAATATACATATCCTATGGCGTGTGTACCTCTCCGAGGCACGGGTTAGTTGTACGCCCGATACCCCAGACTGCGGTCGCTTCGCTCCCTTAGTCAGGGGTTACTCATAAGTGCACCTCTTCGAGGCACCACAGCATGATGTCCACACCACAGGATCTGTATATTGGGAGTACGCCTCGCACCCTCTTCGAGGTACCACAGCAGGACGCCTACACCAGAGGAGATGTATATTGGACGTGCCTCGGAGAGGTACACACGCTGCAGGACATGACTCTCACCCACTATATTTCTACTGATTAACTTTCACCCGTCAGACAATGCTCATACCGAGCGTACAAACAAAATATGCTGGCAAAAAGAGAATTTCTCATTTTGCCAGCACCGCTTAATTGGTATCTGAAATTCTTAAACGATAGGAACTTCTATGTATAACGGTCATTAACTAAAGAGCGAAAATGGTTCCAATAGATCCAACGAAGAACAAAGCGACAATCACCCATATAAATGAGATAATGAAACCCGCAATGGCGCAGCCGCGCGGACTTTTGAATAAGCCGATGAAACTAAAAAGCGCACCGAGGAACCAGATAATCCACCCAAGAACAGGTATCCACCCAAGAAATATTCCAATAATGGCGAATACCAGCCCAGCAGTTCCGATACCATTGGATTTCTGTACTGGAACATTTATGTAAACTGACTGTTGCGTAGCATTCGTTCCCGGCTGAAACGGCTGCTGGGCTGCTTGATGTTGAACCTGAGGCAGTCCTGCTTGCAGGACTGCATTACAATGAGGACAGATTGTAGCTTTGTCCGAAACCTGCTTTCCACAATGGGAACAAAAAATGAGTGCCATAATTAAATATTTAAGCGTTAATAAAAATGAGCTATTCTATGTAGAATTACTGAATAATATCCAGAAAGTAAATAAAAACGAGACTAACAGCACCAATCCAACAAATATACCAACATAAAAACTTGTTCAGTTCCTGTTCTTCAACCTCTATGGGATCTGTAACCTGTGTAATGAATGCCTGAGGGATAGGTGAAAATGTTTCGCTTTCGACTCGTCCATTTTTTTCAATGCATAAAGACTTCCGATCCTCAACCAACAGCCTGCCAATCTTTGCATATGTTTCTTGCAATGACATTTCACTAAACCACTTACGATAGTCTTCTTCATGTTTTGCCAAAAAAACCTTTATGAAATCATGAGAAGAAAAGTGTTCTCCAAGCGCATCAATGACATCCTCGAACTTGTTTTGAAGATCTTGTTCCATAGATATACACCATCAAGAGCAAAGGCTCCATTGCCCTCATTTTAATTGATTCAATCTGTTGATACACACAAAAAAAGACGTGGAACCATTCGTAGCTCGTTCCACGTTCAGAAGGCCTTCGCATTGCCCAGATCATCGGAACGAGCAACGGAAAGCCCCACGTTGATGCACATATATGAACCAACCTTTGGCCAAAGCTCCGCACGAAAGCGGATTGAACCATAATGGTTGGCATACAATACACCCACTGGAGCGTTCCTGCTGCTTTGTTCTTGATGATCCGTAGAGTTTGCGAAGTTCTCTGAACGTCAAAACCAAAGCGTACAAAAACGCCTTTTCAATATGTATGTCTCACCCCTGCCTAAACTTAGTAAAGTATGCGGCATAGGCGCAGACACCATAAAAATACGATTCTTTTCAAACAAAAGAAAAAGCGGACAAAAAATAATAAGGAGGTTGCACCACAAAATGTGGCACGTCAAAGGAAGTAGTACTTACTTGGTCAAGTAAGATATACTTACCTTGCCATTGAAGTATATCT
>CAVHVD010000078.1:0-6876 GCA_963639425.1 Faecalibacterium prausnitzii | reverse complement strand
AGCCTTTCATTGTGTATTATATTTTAGTGTTATTAATTCGTGTACTGTAAACCAATCGCAAAGAAAAGCAATATTCTGTTACGAGCGAAACAAATCACCGAAAAAATAGTAAAAAACGTCAATACGTCCGCCTGTCACGGTAGCTGTGGCTCATCCACTCCCCTTGCTCGGAAAATGTCCGACTATTCCCGCATGTTGTTGAATATCTTCTTCAGCAGGTTCTGTCCGTCCTTCAGCTCCTCTATGGTGGCATTATTCAATGCCTTGCGCAGTGTCTGATTGGCCACATCGAACGCCTTCTCCTCTGCCGCACGTCCTTTTGCCGTGAGGTTTATCAGGTTGTTGCGCCTGTCGCGCTCATCAGAGATACGCACCACATATCCCTTTGCCTCAAGAGCGTCTATCAGTCGTGTCATGTTGGGCTTGTCCTTAAACGTTGCGTTGCACAGCTCCTGCTGCGACACATTGTCTTTCTTCCACAGCAGCGACAGCACGGTCATCTGTTCCGGCGTTATCTGTATCCCGTTGGCCTTTAGGTCGCCGGCCAGCTTCCTGTTGATTGCCGCAGACACACGTCCGTTGAGAACGGCAAAGATCAGGCTGATGTCAAAATTAAAATTCTCAAGCTCTATCATAGGTATGGACAAAGATAACGGAAACACTCTGAATGTCGTACTCCCAGACAAATAAAAATGGTGAATGTTTGTCAGTCAGCAGGGAAAAGCCTATCTTTGCGCCGCAATTAACAAATCATTTATTTAACACAGTATGAATCAATACGAAACCGTTTTCATTTTGACTCCCGTTTTGTCTGACGAACAGATGAAGGAAGCGGTCGAGAAGTTCAAGGGCATCATTACCGACGAGGGCGGTAAGATTGTCAATGAAGAGAACTGGGGCCTCAAGAAGCTGGCCTATCCCATCAACAAGAAGTCAACAGGATTCTATGAGTTCCTGGAGTTTGAGGCTGAGCCTGCACTCATCGCTAAGTTGGAGGTCAACTATCGTCGTGATGAGCGCGTGATCCGTTTCCTGACATTCAAGCAGACCAAGTTCTCTGCAGAGTATGCAGCCAAGAGAAGAAGTATGAAACAAACTAAAAATGAGGAGGCTTGATCATGACACAGCAACAGCAGAACACAAAAGAGCAGTCCGAGATAAGATACCTGACACCGCCTTCGGTTGATGTCAAGAGGAAGAAGTACTGCCGTTTCAAGAAAGCAGGAATCAAGTACATCGACTACAAGGATCCTGAGTTCCTCAAGAAGTTCCTCAACGAGCAGGGCAAGATTCTTCCCCGTCGCATCACAGGCACTTCGCTGAAGTTCCAACGTCGTGTGGCTCAGGCTGTCAAGAGAGCACGCCATCTGGCATTGTTGCCCTACGTAACGGATTTGATGAAATAATAAGGAGGAGATAATAATGGAAGTAATATTGAAGGAAGACGTAATCAATTTGGGTTACAAGGATGACATCGTGAGTGTCAAGTCCGGTTATGGCCGTAATTATCTTATCCCTACAGGCAAGGCTGTCATCGCTTCGGTTTCAGCCAAGAAGTCTTTGGCAGAGGAGTTGAAGCAGCGTGCACGCAAGATTGAGAAGATCAAGAACGAAGCCTTGGCTCTGGCAGAGCAGCTCAAGGATGTGTCTCTCAAGATTGCCACAAAGGTCAGCTCGACGGGCACCATCTTCGGCTCTGTGTCGAACATCCAGATTGCTGACGAACTGGCAAAGCTCGGCCACAACATCGACCGCAAGCTCATCAAGGTGGGTAGCGTGAAGGAAGTCGGCCACTACACTGCCACTGTTCATCTCCACAAAGAGGTATCTGTGGAAATACCTTTCGAGGTAACAGCAGAGGAGTAACAACCTCGCAGGAAATATTCTGTAACGAATATCCCTCATACAGTCGAGAGGCAGCTCTTAACGGGTTGCCTCTCTTTTTTATTGCACTTCGCCGTGACCCGATCTGCACATTTTGTCAGTCATAAGATGTACTGCAATCGGGCAAACAGACAACATAAGTCACATCAGATAATATCCTAAGTCGTCTCACATCGTTCGTTGTGAGTGTTCACATCGAACGTGATGAATGCTCACATCGAACGATGTGAGTGCTCATCTCGAACGATGTGAAAGGACATAGGTTATCTTCGGACGTTACACCATTCATCATATCGGGATAAATAGTAAGGCTTAGTGTTCTTGTATTATGCCGTGGAAACATTATGCTCACCCTGCATAATACGTGACATACTTCCAATACATACCTCCCCTGAACCTATTTTGGGAGTGTGACAGTCCATAAAGCACGCCTCATATCCGCCTGGTGTCATATCTCCTATGGCGTGTCAGCCTCTCCGAGGCTGGATGGTTGGGTGTGCGCCGCGCACCCTCGGAGAGGTACACACGCCGCAGGATGAGTATCGAACAAGAGGCTCGTAACGATATAATGACTGTATGAACAGACTTCCTGAAACAAAGCTATCCTCCGGTCTGTACGTACTTGCAGACCGGAGGATAGCTTGAAGTGAAATGATTTATCGTTACATCATGACGGTTCACTCTGTCGTTTCCACAACAGAGCCATCCTCAATGACATAGCTTGCACCTGTTCCCATTGGCTCCTGTTCCAGATTCATACCAACTCCGACTCCATTGACCGCAGAACCCTCCATCATTTTTACAGTGACGGTAGTAAGTTTGTTGCGCTTGACATCAATAGAGTGAACGCCTAACGGGACTACAACACCATCTCCTCTGACCCATGATAATGTAAACGAAGTTTTTTGTTTATAACAGCCCTCTTCATCGAAGTAATCATCAATAGAGCTATCACGATATTCCACCCAACGATATACGTCACCATATGACCAGAAAAATAGAATCTCCTCACATTCGGTATTAGGATAAGTAATGGTCAAGTGAGTATCCTCATATCCCCACGCTTTTATATCAAGCGTCCCTTCCGTCAAATTTTCGGCAATAAACTTCATCCCGAAAACCATTCTTTTCATGTCTACTGCCAACGTTCCGTTTTCTTGAGGGACATAATCCAACAACGCTCCATAGTATATGTCTGCCTTATAGGTGTTGTCACCATCGGCGTTTCGTATGCTACCTTTCCCTAAATCACGGAATTTATAAAAGGAGGAATAGGTAAATGAATTTGTCAATTCTGTTGCAAGGCAACTATTGTTTGTCTCGACAAGAAATGGAAGGGAATAGCTATCTGATGAGTCGTGGGATATTTTCGTTTTTCCGTCCACAACCATGGTAACTACAAAATCGTACTTGTATCCCTCTAAAAGTTTGACCGTCATTTTCGATATATCATCAAACAAGCCATACGCATAGGGTGTAATGTCATTCCCCGAACCTGCTTTCGGATATGTGTCGCGGTCTATTGTTTTGCTTGCCGGATAGCTATAGACCTGAATGCCATATAAATCATTCGAAGTTGCCTTTGTCAATGGCGATTCCGTTATGTCCACAATCTCGCCAACCAATCCCAAGGAAACGGTGTATTCCTTTGGAGTTGTGACAATCTCCGGTTCTTCCTCATCATTGCTACAGGAAGCAAGGCCCGCACACATCACTGCGGCCAATAAGACCGTTCCGATGAATCTGAAAGTTCTCATTTTTCTGTTTTCCTATTTGTGCCTTCCGTACCCTCAGAAGGCTGTTGTGCCAAATAAGAAAAGGCGTGGGTACATATCTGCTTTACCCTGTGTTCCGGCTCTCGCATTGCCTTGGTACGGATAAAACAACAGCAACCCACACCGGTTTTGACAATATCCGAGAGCCTTACGGAAATGCGTAAGGCAGATATATATCAAAAGGTGGGGTGCTATTGCTATCATCTTCGTACCATTTCAAACTTGCGAGATTTGAACACAGAAGATAATCTCAATAACACCTTTCATAAACATGTCCTCCCGGCATCTCAACGCCATGAGACCACCAGGATTGCCACAAAGTTAGCTAAAGTTTTGAACAACAAAAGACACAGCACAACAAAATGCAGCTCTTCGGCAATGTTGTCCTAAAATGTTTTTCAGAAAAAGAGTAAAGCCAAGGCAGGATTTGGGAGCCTCTGACTTATAGTGGTATCAATGTGCCACCAGACCTCCGTCTACAAGATAATGCCCTCCCGTGCAGAAGCTCGATGCGTCGGAAGCCAAGAAATAGACCATCTCCGCTACCTCCTCGGGACGTCCTACGGAACCTCTCGCATACAGAGCATTCTCCTCGCGCCAGTAGTCGTCTATGCTGCAATGGTTCTCCTTGGCGAACTTATCAAACAGATTGTCTACCAAAGGAGTGTGGATGGTTCCTGCACATACGGCGTTGACACGTATGTTTTTAGGCCCGAGGTCAATGGACAGGCTGCGGGTGATTTGTCCCAACGCGCCTTTGGTCAACCCATAGCCGAAGCTATGTGCCTTGCCTATGAACCACTGGTCTGAGGCATTGATGACCACCGTACCTCCTCCGGCACGTATGATATGCGGCACAGCTTCACGTAGTGTGTTCACAGTGCCGTAGATATTGGTTTGGATCATGAGATCCAGTTCCTCATCCGAGATGTCCAGCAGGGTGTTGCAACGGTGGATGCCGGCATTGGCCACTACGCTGTCTAACTGTCCGAACTTCTTCACGGTTTCCTCGACGGCACAGTGAATATCAGCACGGTTCCTGGTGTTGCCCGGGACGAACAGCAGCTGTTCCGGACGACCTATCTCTTTCATCCGTTCATGGGCTGCTTTCTCATTGATGTCCATGAACCCTACATTCCATCCTTGCTGGATGAATTTCCTGACCGACGCGGCACCGATGCCAGTGGAGCCACCTGTGATAAATACTGTTTTCATAAGTATGACTTGTTTGGATTATCTGTAATTCTCTCGTACCAGCTCCATATTCCCGTCTTCGCCGCTATCCTGACAGCCGCACCCTGCCTGATGACAAATTCCCCCGGGCCGATATGGCTGCTTGTGCTGCAGTGCCAGTCGTAGGTATAGCCCAAGCGTGTCCACGGGTATGGCGTATCTGAGAAATAGGAATACAGTCTGTTGTCTTCGAACCACTTGCGATAGGTCGGCGTGGCGGAAGCAGGAAAGTCAAGCTCTGCCTCGCGGTCAGTAGTCTCACAGTCGGGAGACGGACGGAACAGTCCGTCTCCCTCCACATAGAAAAAGGTGATGCAGTCATAATCGCAAGTCGGCGGAAGCCCAAGCAGCTGCACCATCCTCATGCGGCACTCCAGCGAGTCTGTACAGGCCGGAAGCCGTTTCAGCAGATGGTCGGCGAGGTCATAGGGCAACGTCACCCACGGCATGCGTTCATCCATCGTGAAGAGTTCGTCGGATGGTGCAGGATACTCTTCTGCCTCTGCCGACAACATCATCGAGCCAACCAGTACGAACGCCCTGCCATCAGCGGAGACTGTCCACTGCTGCCGCGGGTCGTCGGGATTGTCCGGCGAGATGATGACAGGCAACGTGCGGCATATTTCCTGCGGCAATGCTTCTTCCGCGTCATGCACTGCCGCCAGGTAGCAGGCGTTCAGCGCATCGGCATCCTGATACCACGGTCTGTCACACCTGTCCGCACAACCGCTGCACAGGGCCAACAGGACTGTTCCAAAAGCAAAAATCCTATGTAGCACACCTTTCATTCGGCTCATTTTTTGACAGGAACGACAGTCGGAAGTTCTCCTCTGCCTCAATGAACTTCGACGATATGCGTCGGGGCTTGCTCAATATTGCGCTTGTCGACCTGCGTCACCACCTGTGTCGCAAGTTGCAGGAATGCGCGGCCTGTGATGGTATCAGCGTCAAGAGCCACAGGCGTACCTTCGTCGCCACTCTCACAGATGCTCTGCACCAATGGTATCTGTCCGAGCAACGGCACATTCATATCTTCTGCCAAATGCTTCACTCCCTCCTTACCGAAGATATAGTACCTGTTCTCCGGCAACTCGGCAGGAGTGAACCACGCCATATTCTCCACAAGTCCGAGTATCGGCACTTCGACCTTATCGTTCGTGAACATGTTTATCCCCTTGCGGGCATCAGCAAGGGCGACAGCCTGCGGCGTGCTGACAACGATGGCACCCGTGAGGGCTACGGTCTGCACAATGGTAAGGTGGATGTCGCTGGTTCCGGGAGGGAGGTCAATGACAAAGTAGTCAAGATCGCCCCAGTCGGCATCGCCGATGAGCTGCTTCAGGGCATTGCTGGCCATACCACCGCGCCACAACGTGGCTTGGTCGGGGTCGACGAAGAAGCCTATGGACAGCAACTTGACACCATATTTCTCTATTGGCTCAATAAGGTCACGGCCATCTTTCTTCACTGCATAGGGGCGTGCATCCTCCACATGAAACATCTTGGGGATGGAGGGACCGAAGATGTCAGCATCAAGCAATCCGACTTTGTGGCCGAGCTTGGCAAGTGCAACGGCAAGATTTGCCGCCACGGTGGACTTGCCTACACCGCCCTTGCCGGACGACACGCCAATGATATTCTTCACGCCCAGCAACAGCTTGCCGACTTCAGGGCGCGGTGCCTGCTTGCTCTCTGTCGTTATAGACACCTGCACATCGGGTGACACATAAGTATGGATGGCCGTCTCCGCAGCTTTCACCACGGAATTGCGGAACGGGTCTGTGGCCTTCTCGAACACTATGGAGAAGCTGACAGACATACCGTCAATGCGCATATTGTCGGCAATCATATCTGCCTCTACCAGGTTCTTGCCATTTCCGGGATAGCGGACAGTGGCAAGTGCGTCTTTTATCAGTTTGGGATACAGTGTCATAATGGTCGTTCTTGTTAAGTTTATCTTTTCTGCAATGCCGACATATCTCAC
>CAVHVD010000077.1:0-6885 GCA_963639425.1 Faecalibacterium prausnitzii | reverse complement strand
GCCCATCGTTAGACCCTAAGAATGGGCATCGTTAGGGTGCTTCTCGGGGCAAGCCTACAAAAAGCCCCCTCGCCGGAGACGTATGCCTGCAGGCGAGGGGGCGGGTGGCGGTGCATCCCACATCAGGGGAACTGCCTACTTGTATGTGGCGACGCGTGCATCGTTGATCACGCCGCTCCAGTTCATGCCGAACGCAAAGTCATAGGTGTTGCCGTCGGCATCCTTGTAGCACTCCATGTCGCGTGGCACATCCTCGTCTTGCTGCTCCACGGTGATCATGCTTGCGGGCATCTGCATCGGCAGCAGCCCCGACGGCTCTGCCTTGCCGCTCACGATGTCCAGTATGGCCTGGTTCTGCACACCGAAGCTTATCAGTATGGCATCGGCGGTACTCTCGAACTCAGACACCACAAACGGCCGTCCTGTCGACACGACCACCACCACGGGCTTGTCGCCCATGGCTGCCTTGGTGTCGAGCACCGTCTTCAGGTCGTCCTTGTTGCTCGTCTTCACGGTCTTGCCCTTGTAGGAACGGTTCGTGAAGCCCTCAAGCGGGTCGCCGCCTGCTATGCTGACAGGCCGTGCGTTCACGGCTGTATAGTCGTTGTACTGCAGGCTGACGGGCACATATCCGTTGCCGCCGCGCTTCACGTCGTCGGTGCTGTAGCCCACGCCACTGTTCGGAGCCTGTATCACCACGAGTGCAAAGTCTGCCTCGGCAGGCGTGTCCGTCACGTCATAGTACTTCTTCACGAGGTCAAGGCTCACGGGGTAGTCCCACTTGTCCTCGCCGCTCATGCCGAAGAACCCCTGTGACTGCACGTAGTGCCGCTTCGGCACGTACACTTTCTTCTTCTCTGCCATCGGCAGCGGGTTGCCGTGGTTCTTCAGCATCACCACCGACTTCAGCTGCGCCTCGTAGCCGGCAGCCATGTATTCGCTCTTGCCCACGGTTGCTGCCGTCTCCTCGGGGTCGAGATAGGGGTTCTCGAACAGACCTGTGCGGAACACGTTCAGCAACAGCCTGTATGCCGACTTCTGGAAGCGCGCGTCAGCACTCTCCTTGCCGAACTCATCCACCCACATCTGGTATGCCTCGAGCACGGGACCCTTGTCGTTGTTGCCACCGAACTGATCCACACCGGCCTTCAGGATTTCATAGTGACGCTGTGCCACCGTCAGTGTCTCCACGCCCCACGGCTTGCCGTCGAACGCCTCGACAGCTTTGTTGTCGCTCGTTATTCCCCAGTCCGTGCAGACCACGCCGTCATAGCCGTATTCATCGCGCAACTGATCCTGTATCATCCACTTGCTGAAGCTGCCACCCACGTTCCTGCCATCGGGGTCCTGGTTCCACAGAATGCTGTAGATGGGCATCACCGCCGAGGCCGCTCCCGTGCCGCCGTTCAGCTTGAATGCCCCTTCGGTGAAGGGCTTTAGGTGCTCGGCGCGGTTATTACCTGGATAGACGGCATACTTGCCGTAGTTGTAGTGCGAGTCGCGTCCACCCTCCTGTGCTCCGTAGCCGTACCAGTGCTTCACCATTGCGTTCACGCTCTCGTAGCCCCATGCTCCGTCGACGGCCTTGTCTGCCGGCGATGTCTGGAAGCCGTCGCAGTAGGCACGTGCCATGTCTGTTGCCAGATGCGTGTCACCGCCGAAGGTGCCGCTGAAGCGCGACCACCGTGGGTCGGAGGCAAGGTCGACCTGCGGCGACAGAGCCGTGGCTATGCCGAGGGCACGATATTCTCTCGATGCTATCTCTCCGAACTGTTTCACCAGTGCAGGGTCGAATGTGGCAGCCAGCCCGAGGGATGATGGCCACAGCGAGATCTGCCCTCCTGCACCATAGTTATACTCTGCATCCGACGATGTCGTGTGTCTCGGGTCGGAGCTGTTGTTGGCAGGGATGCCGTGGTTCAGCCCCTCCACGAATGCTTGCACGTTGTTGTTCCACTTGGCTGCCACTTCGGGACTTTGCACACGTGTCACCAGCACAGCACGCAGGTTGTCGTCCTTGAGGAATTTCTTCTGTGCATCCGACAGATCCGATGCTTCCGCACCGCTCTCCTCGAACGGCTTGCCGCCGTATGTGGGAGCCGCACCGCGTCCGCCCATCGCCGCTGCCGGTATCGACTGGTGTGCGCTGTAGAGCATCAGGCCTGCAATCTCCTCGGTGGACAGCTGCTGTGCCAGGTCTTTGGCACGCTCCTCCGGAGTCAGCCGCCAATCTTCATACGGGTCGAGCACACCGTTGCGGTTCAGGTCCTTGAAGACGAAGCCGCCGTCCTCGATGAGTTTCACGCCCGAAGCAGGGGAATAGCCCAAGGTCTGTCCGCCGTCCTGCGTCACTAAGTTGTAAGTCTCTTTCTGTTCCTCGGTCCATTTCTTCCCGCCGCATCCTGTGACGGTCAGAAGACCTGTGCCGACAGCTGCTGCTACGGCCAATCCCGATAATGTTCTGTTCATGATTCTTGTGATATTGATGTTACCTAAAGGCAAAGTTATGAATTTCCCTTGAAGTCAGCCTGTCACTGGATGCTGAACTTCAGACCGAAAGACAGGCGCAGGATGTCGAGGAGGGACAAGTAGCGGTTTCCCACGGCACTCAGGATGTATGCGTCGTTGGTGCCGACCTCATAGAATGCCGAGATGCGTTTCAGGTTGCGCCGCCTGCGGTCGGGAATCTCGAAGTTGATGCTCTGCCCCACATAGACGTAGGTCTGCACGCGTGTGGAGAACCAGTAGTAGCCCTTCGGATAGCGTTGTGGCTGCTTCACCCAGAAATCGTCGTCGCTGAGGATGGTGTTCATGTAGATGCCGCAGGTAAGGGGGCTGACCGTGAAGTCCGACTGCCCGAGCCTGACATCCCACGGGATGTAGCCCTGTTTCAGTGTCAGCGTCAGGTGTGCATGTTGCGCACTGTACTTGGGAATTAGCCCGAACAGTATGTCTGTCTCCCAACGTCCCTTGTGTCCGTAGTCCCATCCGATGCCCGCTGACACCAGTCCCATGTCGCCATAGAGCTGTAAGCGTGTGTGCGTCGGCATCAGCTTCAGGAAGCGTTGCTGCCTGCGTTCGAGCCGTTCTTCGTAGGTCGTGCGGTGCTGCACGTCATTCTGCTGTGCGAGGGCAGGCGTGCCGAGACACGCCAGTGCTGCTGCGGCAAGGAGCTTAGAAAGAAACCGTCTCATAGCGGTAGCCTCCGTCATAGATGGTGAAGATGTAGTACGTCCGCTTCTCGATGTTCGGACACTGATAGTAGATTATGCCGTCGCCATACAGATCTACTGCTTCTAATGAATGGTTGTGCCCGTTCATGCAGAACTGCACGTCGGGGAACATGCGCACGTAGTGCCCGAACGGCTCGAACACGTTGTTGTTGAAGACATCGCTGCCGGGACGCGCGTGCATCAGGAAGACGGTCTTCGTGGCCTCCTCGGGGAAATCCCTCAGCTCGTCGGTCATGAAGGTGAAGTCGGGGATGTCCTGTGAATAGTCGAACTCCAGTGCATTGGTGTTCAGGCAGATGAAGCGCACGTTGCCGGCGGTGAAGGCGAAGTCGTAGTCGCCTAACACCTTGCGGAACGTGTATTCCCCGTTGCCCAGGCAGTCGTGGTTGCCTATCACGCCGACATACGGCACGTGCAGCTCCCCGAGTATGTCACGCTGCCACGTGAACTCCTCCGTCACGCCGAAGTCGGTGAAGTCACCACCATGCACCACGAAGTCCACGTCGCCGCGCCGGTTCAGGTCTCTCACGACATCCTCCGTCTCGTCATACCAGCGTTGCGTGTCGCTGATGAAGGCGAAGCGTATGCTGTCCCGCCCTGCCAGCCGCTCCTCTATCAGGCTGATGTTCTTGCTGTTGATGTGTGTCTCGCCGCTTGGCTTCGCATCGTAAGGATGTGCCTCGAGCAGGTCTCCGCAGGAGCACAGCGTCAGGGCACATGCCGCGATGATGGTCAGTGTGTGTGCCGTTTTCCGCATGTGGCAGTGTGTTCGTATCTCGGCGCAAAAGTATGGCTTTTTTACTAAACCGGCAGTGGCACGCATTGCGTATTGCATAACTTTTATAACTTTGTGCGTGAGCGTATGTCAGCTCGTTTGTTTTTAATCACTTAATAAAGTTCAGAGACTATGAAATGTTTGAAGTCAGCACTGCTTGGAGTCGGCCTCTTGGCCTTGGCTACAGGCTGCTCGCAGCAACCCGCTGCAGAGAGTGCCGGAGCCGCCGCTCCGGAGAAGAATCAGGTCATTGAGACCATCATGACGCGCACCAGCGTGCGCAGCTACAAGGCTACGCCCGTCAGCCGTGACACGTTGCAGATACTCATCGATGCCGGCCTGCAGGCACCGAGTGCCATGAACAAGCAGGACTGGGAAGTACGTGTCGTCGACAGTCAGGACATCCTCAACGAGCTGTCGGCCATGATGCTGAAGACGGAGATGGGCTCGGGCATGGCCGCCCGCCTCAATGGTAAGAATGCGTTTCAGAATGCACCGGCGGTGTTCTTCATCGCTGCGGAGAAGGTCACCGAAGGTATGTCGTGGTCGGCTGTCGATGCTGCCCTGCTCAGCGAGAACATCCTGCTTGCTGCCAAGTCAATGGGCATAGGCACCGTCTATCAGGCTGCTCCGGCTGCCATGATAAACTCCTCCGACGAGGCGAAGGCGTATCTGAAGACCAAGTTCGGCTTTAGCGACAACTACGAGCTTCAGAACATCATCCTCTGCGGCTATCCCGACGAGGTACCAGCACCGAAAGACCGCGACGCGTCGAAGGCGAAGTTCGTCGACTGAGACATCACGCCCCCGGGATATTCATCCTGACAAACTTATTGAAGTTATCTGTGTAGCCCTCGCTCACATGGATAACTTCATTTCCTATGTAGATGCAGTTGTTGCGGTCGATGGTGCGTATCTTGCCAAGCGCGACGATGTACGAGCGGTGCACGCGCATGAACATATCCGTCGGCAGCACCTCTTCCACCGACTTCATGGTTTGGTGCGTCACCAGTGCACGCTTCTCGCCCTCAAGGTAGAACATCACGTAGTCTTTCATGCCGCTCACATACAGAATCTTGTCAAGCGGCACCTGCCTTATCTGTCCGTCCACACGCAGGAATATGCTGCTACGTCGTGCATCGGCGGTAGCGGGGGCTTTTGTCTTTTGGTTCTTCATGTCGAACCACTGACGTGCCTTCTCTGCCGCAGCGAGGAACTTGTTGTAGCGTATCGGCTTCAGCAGGAAGTCCAGCGCGTTCACCTCATAGCTGTCGAAGGCGAAGTCCTTGAATGCCGTGGTGAAGATGATGCGTGTCTCCGCCGGCATCATGGCAGCCAGCGTCATGCCGTCGAGGTCGGGCATCTGTATGTCCAGAAATACCACGTCCACGGGACTCTTCTTCAGCGCGTCGAGGGCGGCTATCGAGTCGGTGAACGACTGCGACAGCTCCAGAAAGTCTGTCCGCTCGATGAAACTTTCTATCATCCTGACGGCCAGTGGCTCGTCGTCCACGACCATACATCTAAGCTTTTCCATTGTTCTTTTCCTCCTTCAGGGTTTGGGGTGTGCAGTCTCTGAGCGTAATCTCCACATGATAGACATTGCCCTCGCGCAGCTCGTGGAAGTAGGTGTAGCGGCAGGGATACAGCAGCTCCAGCCGTCGCCCCATGTTCTCCAGTCCCACGCCCGAGCCGCTGCGGTTGGTGTCGGGCTTGGGATAGTTGCTGTTGTCGCAGGTGAATATGATGTCATCGCCGTCGACGTGCAGATGAATGTCCACGAACGATCTGTCTCTTGCGCTGATGCCGTGCTTGAAGGCATTTTCTATGATTGAGATGAACAGCAACGGCACGATGGCCATCGGCCTGTCGCTGACCTGCATGTCGGTGGTCACGGTGCTCATCTCGTTGCACCGCAGCTTCATCAGGTCGATGTAGTTGTCCATGAACTCTATCTCGCTGCTCAGCGGCACCTCGGGCTTGTTCGACTCGTACAGCGCGTAGCGCAGCAGGTCGCTGAGCTGGCTGATGCTGTCCTGTGCACTGTCGGCATCTATCTGCACGAGGCTGGATATGTTGTTCAGGGTGTTGAACAGGAAGTGAGGGTTCAGCTGGTTCTTCAGCCACGACAGCTCCGCCTCTGTGTTCTTCTGCTTCTCGTCCTCAAGCTCCTTCACCAGCATCTCCCACTTCACCCTGCCGCGCGCGCTGATGGCATAGGTCACCAGAACGATGCAGAAGATCAGGTACACGCCCATCCCGACGAAGGTCTTGTTGCGCATGTCCTCCGGCATATCCCATACCTCGAAGTACTGTGCGATGCCCTCTAAGGAGAGAGCAAGGATGACAAGGTTGATGATGAAGAACAGAAGGAACCGACCGCCAAACAGCAGCTTCGTCGTGAACGCATAGTAGTCTGCGAAGAAAAGGAGCATTGCCGGTACGCAGCAGACCGAAGCCCCGATGAGCACCTCGGTGGCGGTCTTGTAGCTGAAGGTGGTGAAGAAAGCCACTGCCGCAGGGCCTAACAGCATTATCAGGCAGACAGCAATCTGCACCGCCAGCGTCTCGTGTGTCTTCCTGTATCTCAGCATGTGTCTGTTACTTTCCATCGCAAGGTACAATCTTTCTCCGACATGATGAAATTCTCTCTCTCTCCGCGCTTCAAAGGTATTCATGTCCGCTATCCCGTCCGGTGGCCTTTCGACGAACAGCTGTACGTCTTTCGACGAACGATACCGCAGGCGCATCTGCCTATATCGCATGTCCTGCCTATATGTAAATTCTTTCTATTGTGCAAGTCCGTTCAAAAGCGTTTACTTTCTGTTTACTAACCGTTCAAAAATTGGTCACTGATTGCCCATTGAAGCCGTGTTT